>NZ_JBVJNN010000025.1:0-99614 GCF_055583685.1 Streptomyces sp. NPDC104581 | reverse complement strand
CCCCCCCCCCCCCCCCCCCCCCCCCCCCCCCCCCCCCCCCCCCCCCCCCCCCCCCCCCCCCCCCCCCCCCCCCCCCCCCCCCCCCCCCCCCGCCGTGAGTGGCCGTCAGGCTGTGGATGAATCAGACGGGCGGGGTGTCAGGACCTGGTCTCGTGCGCGTGCTCGTGGTCGTGCGCGTTCGAAGCGCCCACGCCGGTGTCGCCACCCGTGGTGCGCTCCGTCTTGGCCGTGGCCTGCGTCTTGGCCTTCGCGGTGAGCGGGCTCAGGTCGTGTGAGTACCGGCCCACGGCGTCGGCGATGACGTCGATGTTGACGTCGAACGCCTCCTTGTTGATGTTGTCCAGGTCGTCGCAGGCCGCGTGGTAGCAGGGGTCGTACGCGACTCCGGCCTCGCCGCCGAACTTCGCCGCCTGCGCCTCGGTCTTGATGCCCTCGGCGCCGGTGAAGGTTCCCCCGGAGGGGATGCCGATCTCGATGAACGGCCCGTAGTCGGAGCGGCCGGTGAAGTCGGTGCCCTCGTGCGGGTGGTCCTTGCTGTCGAGGAAGTCGGTGATGCCCTTCTCCAGCTGTGCCGAGCCCTCCGGACCCGGACCCGCGCCGACGGCGTCGGAGTCGTCACCGTCGTAGACGAACTGGCCGAAGTTCGGCGAGGCGATCATGTCGAAGTTCAGATAGAGCTTGATCTGCGCGGCCTGCTCGGGGCTGAGGCCCTTGACGTAGTCCTCGGCGCCGAGCAGCCCCAGCTCCTCCGCCGACCACCAGGCGAAGCGGACCTTGTTGGCGGTCTTCTCACGGGACTTGGCGAGGTCCAGGGCGACTTCGAGCAGCCCGGCGGAGCCGGACGCGTTGTCGTTGATGCCCGCGCCCTCGGTGACGGAGTCCAGGTGGGAGCCGAGCATCACGGTGTTGGCCGCGTTGCCGCCCTTGGTCTCGGCGATGACGTTGCGGGTGGTGCGCTCCTCCTGGAGCTGGCGGATGTCCAGGGAGACCGTCACGGGGCCCGCCTCGGCCTCGGCGGCGAGCTTCGCGCCCTCGGCCTGCGTGATGCCGCCGGTGGGGATCCTGGCCGCGGCCGGGTCGCCCAGGGTGCCGCTGAGGGCGCCCTCGGTGTTGTTCGAGACGATCGCGGCGACCGCTCCCGCGCCGGCCGCCGTCTGCTGCTTCGTGGCGAAGTCGCAGCCGCCGCGCTGGATGAGCGCGATCTTGCCGGTGAAGGCCCCGGCGGCGTAGTCGGTGGCCTCGCAGCCGGTGGTCGCGTCGACCGGCACGACGGCGAGGTCGGCCTCGATGCCGCCCTCGGGCGTCGACGTCGTGTACGACATCGCTGTGATCTCGGAGTCGCGCGGTGTCGGCGCGGTGACCTTCAGCGTCTCGGCCTCGGTCTCGATGTAGGTGAACTCGAACGAGTCGTACGAGACGTCGTAACCGGCCTTCTTCAGGAGGCCGTACACGTACGCGGCGGAGGCGTCGTGGCCGAGCGAGCCTGCCGCGCGGTGGCCGTCGGCGGAGTCGGCGATGTCCTGGAACTTCTTCAGGTGCTTGTACGCGTCCTTGCCGGACGCCTCCCTGACGAGCTTCTTGGAAAGCTTCGCCGCGTCCTTCGCCGGGTCGGGCTTGTTGTGGGCGGAGGCGGAGGATGCGGACAGCAGAAGCGGTGCCGCGAGCGCGGTGGCGGCTGCGACTGCCATGAGTCTGCGGGACGTTGCGTTCACAGGGGTCCTTCCGATGCGAACGAAAATGCGAACGGTGCGGAGTGAAGCTAACGAAAGCTAGCGACCAGGGGTGCCCCAGGGGAACAGATGTGCCACAAGTCGTGCACTCGCGCCGGGGTCCGCTCAGCTCTTCGCGCGGGCCGGGGGGCTCTCGGCCGCCTTCGCCGCCTTGGCGGCCCGCTTGGCCTCCTGCTTGTGCGCGCGGACCTTGGCCAGGGTCTCGGGCCCCGTGATGTCCGCCGCCGAGCGGTACGAGCCCTCTTCGCCGTAGGCGCCCGCCGCCTCGCGCCAGCCCTCGGGCCGTACGCCGTACTGCTTGCCGAGCAGGGCGAGGAAGATCTGCGACTTCTGCTTGCCGTAACCGGGCAGTTCGGTCAGCCGCTTGAACAGCTGGGCGCCGGTGGCGGCGTCCTTCCACACCGCGGCGGCGTCGCCGTCGTAGTGCGCGACCAGGAACTGGCAGAGCTGCTGCACGCGCTTGGCCATGGACCCCGGGTAACGGTGCACGGCGGGCTTCTCCGAGAGCAGCGCGGCGAACGCCTCGGGGTTGTACGCGGCGATCGCGCGGGCGTCCAGATCGTCACCGCCCATGCGTACGGCGATGGCGTACGGACCCGAGAAGGCCCACTCCATGGGTACCTGCTGGTCCAGCAGCATGCCGACCAGCGCGGCCAGCGGGCTGCGTCCGAGGAGTTCGTCGGCCTCGGGCTGCTGTGCGATCCGAATCGTCGTGCTCATGGGCAGATGGTGGACCGGCGGGCGGAGAATTTCACGGATGCCACGCCCTGACGGTGTGTTCATATGACTGTTTTATGGCGCGGATGGCGGTACGGGCCGAGGGGTAGTGCTGGACACGGACAGCTGCCGGAGTCCTCCGGAAACCTCGGGAAAGGCCGCGCACCAGTGACACAGCCCTTCGAACTGCCGGATTTCTACATGCCTTATCCGGCGCGTATCAATCCCCGTCTGGAGGAGGCCAGGGAGCACTCCCGGACATGGGCCGCGGAGATGGGAATGCTGGAGGGCTCCGGCATCTGGGAGCTGAGCGATCTCGACGCGCACGACTACGCGCTGCTGTGCGCCTACACCCATCCCGACTGCACAGGCCCGCAGTTGTCGCTGGTCACCGACTGGTACGTGTGGGTCTTCTTCTTCGACGACCACTTCCTGGAGATCTTCAAGCGGACCCAGGACCGGGTCGGCGGCAAGGCGTATCTGGACCGGCTTCCGGCGTTCATGCCGATGGATCTCGCCGAGGGGTTCCCCGAGCCGGCGAATCCGGTCGAGGCGGGACTCGCCGACCTCTGGAGGCGCACGGTCCCCTCGATGTCGCTGGACTGGCGGGCCCGGTTCGCCGAGAGCACGGAGAATCTGCTCAACGAGTCCCTCTGGGAACTCGCCAACATCAACGCCGAGCGGATCTCGAATCCCGTCGAGTACATCGAGATGCGCCGCAAGGTCGGCGGGGCGCCGTGGTCGGCGGGGCTCATCGAGTACGCGGCGGGTGCGGAGGTTCCCGCCGAGATCGCCGGCTCACGTCCGATGAGGGTCCTGCGCGACACGTTCTCCGACGGGGTCCATCTGCGGAACGACCTCTTCTCCTACCAGCGGGAGATCGAGGAGGAGGGCGAGCTGAGCAACGGCGTGCTCGTCCTGGAGACGTTCCTGAACTGCACCACACAGGAGGCGGCCGACGCGGTCAACGACCTGCTGACCTCACGCCTCCACCAGTTCGAGAACACGGCGCTCACGGAGCTGGGCCCGCTCTTCGTGGAGAAGGGCGTCGACCCGGTCGCGGCGGCCGGGACCCTGGCCTATGTGAAGGGACTCCAGGACTGGCAGTCCGGCGGCCACGAATGGCACATGCGCTCCAGCCGGTACATGAACGGCGCCGAGGCGGGCGGACGCCCAACGGGGGAGACGGCGGGTCCGCTGTTCCCGCAGACGCCGGTCGGGCGCGGTACGGCGGCGTCGGACTATCTCAAGAGCCTCACCAGCGGCTCCCCCGCCAGGGCGCGCCGCCACAGCCACGTCCCGTACCAGCGGGTGGGGCCCTCGATCCTGCCCGAGTTCGAGATGCCGTTCGAGGCGAGGCTCAGCCCGCACCTGGAGGCGGCGCGCGAGCACGTGGTGGAGTGGGCGCACCGGATGGGCATCCTGGACGGGCAGCCCGGTGTCCCCGGCTCGGACATCTGGGACGAGGACCGGATCCGCCGCATCGACCTGCCGCTGTGCGCGGCCGGCATCCACCCCGACGCGACCCCCGGAGGGCTCGATCTCACGTCGGACTGGCTGGCCTGGGGGACGTACGGCGACGACTTCTTCCCCGTCGTCTACGGGAACAGCCGCGATCTGGTGGCGGCGAAGGTCTGCAACGAACGGCTGTCGCTGTTCATGCCGATCGACACCCTCGACACCCCGGCACCGCTCAGCGCGCTGGAGCGCGGCCTGGCCGACCTGTGGGTCCGTACGGCGGGCCCGATGGACGCGGACGCCCGCCGCACCTTCCGCACGTCCGTCGAGGACATGACGGCGGGCTGGGTGTGGGAGCTGACCAACCAGATCCAGAACCGCGTCCCGGACCCCGTGGACTACATCGAGATGCGCCGCGCCACCTTCGGCTCCAACATGACGATGAGCCTGTGCCGCATCGGCCACAGCGACGCCGTGCCGCCGGACATCTACCGCAGCGGCCCGATGAGGTCCCTGGAGAACGCGGCGCAGGACTACGCCTGCCTGATGAACGACCTCTTCTCGTACCAGAAGGAGATCGAGTTCGAGGGCGAGGTCCACAACGGCGTCCTCGTCGTGCAGTCCTTCTTCGACTGCGACTACCCGACGGGCGTCGCCATCGTCCACGACCTGATGAAGGGCCGCATGCGCCAGTTCCAGCACGTCGCGGCCAACGAACTCCCCGTCCTGTATGACGACTTCGCCCTCAACGACGAGGCACGCGCGGTCATCGACGGATACGTGAAGGACCTGGAGAACTGGCTCTCCGGCATCCTCGTCTGGCACGACGGCTGCCGCCGCTACAAGGAGGAGGACCTGCTTTACGACCGCGCGGGCATCACCCGCTGGCTCCCCCCGACACCCAAGGGACCGGGCACATCGGCGACGAGAATCCACCTCCCCTCCCCGGCGTCGCCGGTGCCGCCGGACAGCCGTGGCCCGGAGCAGGAAATGGTTGTTCCAATTGCCGCAAGAACGGAGTGAGTTGGCTACTTCGGGCGCTAAGGTTCACTTCTCGCACCGTGAAGATTCGGTGTGTTTATGGGGGTGGAAGCGTGTACGAGATGATCAAGGGGGCCAACACCGGACTTGCGGTCCTGAGCGAGGACACCGAGTCCGTGCGGGTGGGGCTGAGCTGGAGCAGTGAGGAGGGAGACGGGGACGCGGACGTCTCGGTGCTGCTCCTGGGCGACGGGGGAAAGGTCCGCGGGGACGCCGACTTCCTCTTCTACAACAATCCGGTGGCCGCTGACGGCAGTGTCCAGTTGCTTGGGAAGACACCCACGGACAGCGGCAGTGAGGACCGGATCAGCCTGGACCTGCACGCGATGGCGCCGGATGTCGAGCGCGTCGTCGTGGCGGCGAGCCGCTACGACGACGCACGGTTCGGCGACCTCAACGGGTTACGGCTGACTGTCGCCGACCGTACCGGCGAGGATCTGCTGGGCTTCTCCATCGACGACGCGAGCACGGAGAGCGCCTTCGTCTTCGGTGAGTTCTACCGGCGCGGCGGCGAGTGGAAGTTCCGGGCCGTCGGACAGGGGTACGAGACCGGACTGGCGGGCCTGGCCACCGACTTCGGCATCGACGTGGACGACGCGGAGCCCGAGCCGGGCTCGGACACGGGGCCGGGTACCGGTGCGGCTGCGGACACCGCGGCGGAAACCGGCGGGGCGGGGCCCGTCGGCACCTCTGTGGCCCTGTCGGGCGAGAAGGCGGTTCCGGAGAGGGTTCCTGCGGCGATCGCCACCGGCCCTTCCGCCGCCATTCCGGCACAAGCGGCAGGCGGGACCGCCGTACCGCCGGCGCCCGGGAAGGAAGAACCCGCCGCGCCGCCGCCCATACGAAGGCCACGCACCGCCAAGAAGAAGGTGACGATCCCGAAGGTCACCAAGAAGTCCCTGGCCGAGAACGACTCGTGGCGCCCCGCCCGCCTCTTCCCCGTGCCGTCGCTCAAGAACGACCGGGAGCGCGAGACACGGGCGACTTCGGTCCTGCTCTCGGTGATGACGCAGGTCCCCGAGTTCGGGCGCCGGCTCACCGCCCCGTTCGGAGCACCGGTGGGGCGCATGGAGACGTTCACGGAAGTGCCTCTGCGGCACGGCGATGCGCCGAGACGTCCCGACGGCGTCATTCGCGTGGAGCGGGCGGGCAAGCTGTGGACGGCGCTGGTCGAGACGAAGACCAACGGCAACGCGCTCAAGGCCCAACAGGTGCAGGACTACATGGACATCGCCGCTCGGCGTGGCTACGAGGCGGTCATCACCCTCTGCAACGACGTCGCCCTGGAGGGCAGCCCGCTCGTCGACGTACGGATCGACGGCCGTCGCAAGCACAAGGTCGTGCTCTGGAATCTCTCCTGGGCCGAGGTCGCCCACCAGGCCCAGATGCTGATCCGGCACGAAGGCGTCGGCAACGCCGCGCACGCCTGGCTGTTGCAGGAGTTGCTCCACTACCTCCAGCACGAGAACTCCGGCTGCCACGGCTTCCAGAACATGGGCCCGGCATGGGTGCCGGTACGCAGGAGCATCGATGACGAGACCCTGTGCCAGGGTGACCCGCGTGCCGTGGACGTGGTGGAGAGCTGGGAGCGCCTCGTACGACAGGTGTGTCTGCGGCTCGGCGGTGAACTCGGCCAGAAGGTCCTGCCCGTGCGCCGCGTGAGACGCGCCTCCGACCCCCACGCGCGCCGCGCCGCGCTGGCCGATCAGCTCTGCCACGAGGGCCGGTTGTCGGCCGAGCTGCGCATCGAGGGGACTTCCGGCATTCTCGCGCTCGCCGCCGATCTGCGAACCGGCAAGCTGCGCACGTCGATGGATGTCCCGGCCCCCGACCACGACTCTCCGCTGATCTCGGCGAAGCGTCTGATCAGGCAGCTCGCCGACGCGCCCGCGGATACCCATGTGCAGACGCTCGTGGGCGGAGGCGGCGACGGACCGCGAGGGACGCTGGAGCGACTGCGTCCCGAACCGGCCGACCTGCTGCCGAAGGGCGAGACGCGGAGCGACATGGAGATCACCGGCTTCCGGCTGTCCCTGTTCAAGGGCATGGGCAATACGCGCGGCAACGCGGAGTCCAGCTTCATCCGCAGTGTCGACGATGCCGTGGACCGGTTCTGCGCGAGCGTCGTCGCGCCTCTCGAACGGCGAACCGCCCGACGGTCGTTGCCCGAGCGGCAGGGATCGGAACCGGTGGCTGCGCGGTGATGCCGGGTGGGTGACGGGCGCCGAGGATCAATGGCCCCTGCACGTGGAGTGTAAGGAGGAAGATACCCTCGCCCCTCAGGTCTGTGGAGGGGGAGTGGCATCGTGCGGGGGCGGTTGCTGAGCGGGCGTTATGAGTTGGGGGAGTTGCTCGGGGCCGGTGGGATGGGGGAGGTCTGGCGGGCGCGGGATCGGGAGCTGGGGCGGGAGGTCGCCGTAAAGCTGCTGCTCGCGCCCAGGGGGGACGGGGAGCGGAGGGAGCAGTTGGCGCGGTTCCGGCGGGAGGCGCGGGCCGTGGCCTCGCTGGACAGCCCGCACATCGTCGCCGTACACGATCACGGTACGGACGGCGACAGCCCGTACCTGGTGATGGCGCTGGTGGACGGCCGTACGCTGCACGACGTCCTCGCCGAGAGCGGGCGGGCGAGCGTGGCGGACGCACTGGGCTGGACCATCGACGTGTGCCGGGGGCTGGAGGTCGCGCACGCGGCGGGCATCGTGCACCGCGACATCAAGCCGGCCAACATCATGATCACGGGCGAGGGCGTCGCCAAGGTCGTGGACTTCGGCATCGCCAAGTACACCGAGGCCCGGTCCGGCGATCCGCAGCTCACCCAGACGGGACAGGCACCGTTCGGCAGTGTGCTGTACATGGCGCCCGAGCGTTTTCAGCAGCGGCACGGCGACGGGCGTACGGATCTCTACGCGCTGGGGTGCGTCCTCTACGAACTCCTCGTCGGGCGACCGCCGTTCGTCGGCCACGCGGCCGGGATCATGTACAACCACCTGAACGACGAGCCGTTGCGGCCGAGCCGTGCGCGGGCCGAACTCGGTCCCGACATGGACCGGTTGATCCTCTCGCTGATGGCCAAGGATCCTGACGACCGGCCGTCGGACGCGCGTGCGGCGCGGCAGGCGCTGGAGCAGGTGCGGTCGTCGCCGGTGCGGTCGCGGGACGAGGACGGCGGTGACGCGAAGGCCGGGGCGGGGGCCGGCTCCGGGGATGGGGTCGCGGCCGAGGCCGAGGACAAGGACAAGGACAAGGACAAGGACAAGGACAAGGACAAGGACAAGGACAAGGACGAGCATGAACGTGAGCGTGAGCGTGAGCCCGAGGACGAGCGTCCGTCCGTGGCCGTGGTTGCTCCGGTTGCCGCTCCCGCTCCTGCTCCTCGGCCGCACGTCGTCGCGAAGGTGTCCGCCCCGCCCACGCCTCCGGCGCCCGTACGGCGTCGTCCACGCAACGCCCTCGTCGCGGCCGCCGTGGCGCTCGTCGTGCTCGGTGTACCGACCGGGCTCGTGATCTCCTCCTCGTCCTCTTCTCCGTCTTCGTCTTCGTCCGGCGGGTCCGTGCCGGCCGACGGACCCAGCGCGGCGGTGGCGGACCAGTACGTCGTCGGCGTCCCGTACGACTGGTCCCTCGACGATCAGCACGGCAAGGAGCGCGTGGCCGTCGTCGAGGCGGCGTTCAGGGACGCGGCGCGCGCCTCGGGCAAGAAGCTGCCGGTGCGCCTCGTCCCCGTGAAGGACGACCGGGAGACCCCGGCCACCGAGATGCTGACGAAGTATCCGGGCATGATCGCGCTGGTCGGCGATGTCAGCAGCGTCGACGGCGTCGAGACGGACTTCGACCAGAGCATGGCCGCCGTCGACACCTGCAAGGGAGGTTCGGGCCCGGACTTCGCCTTCGGCACGATGCCGTCGAAGTTCGACATGGGCACCCAGGAAGGGCGCTATCTGAGGGGTGCGTACGGCGTGCGGAAGGTGATCGTCGGCTCCGACTTCAACTGGGACGACGACATCATCGCCGACGAGGGTCCGCACCGCCGCTCGATCGGGCACGGGCTGCGCGAGGCGGGTGTCGACGCCGTCGAGGCCGTGGACTACCCGGAGGACATGGACGAGGAGGACGTGGCCCGGGACGTCGGCAAGCAGCGGCCGGACACCGTCACACTGCCCAACTCCCGGCAGCGCGAGGGCTGGGTCGACGCCCTGGAGAAGTCCGGGCAGTTGATGGTGGTGCAGGAGGACTACGAGGCGTCCTGCGACACCGACGACGACCACGAATACACCGACAAGGAAGACAAGTTGGTGCCGGACGGCACTCTGCGCTTCCGGTCCTTCCACGACGAGCGGCAGCCGGAGGCGGACTGCGAGCTGTTCCCGAAGGTCTGCACGAGTCCGGCCGCGCTGCGGGAGATGTTCCGGGCGCGGGGCGGGGTCGAGCTGTACGACGGCGCGCTCGTACTCGCCGCCGGGATCGGGAAGGTCATGGACGACGGGGCCCTGCCGGAGCCGGACGGGACGGCGGACACCGATCCCGGGCGGGCGCGGGCCGCGCTCCGTGAAGCCATGGGCGGTGTCGACGTGGAAGGGGTGCTGGGCCGGTACCGGTTCAAGGACCACCAGGCGGTGAGCCGGCCGGTGTGGATCGACGTCCGTGCGAAGGGCAAGTGGAAGCAACTGGGGACGGTCGGCAGCCTGACCGGCTGACCGGCTGACCCGACTGTCCAGAGGATCGGCTGGCCGGCTGACTGTCTGTCTGACCGGCTCGTCCGCTGAGCGCCTGACCGTCCGTCCGACCGGCTGAGCGCCTGACCGGCTTTCCGGCTGATTCGCCGATTCGAGCGATTCGCTGATCCGGCGTCAGGCACCCAGCCGTGCCGCCCGCATCATCAGATAGCGGGTCTCGGGCACGCTCAGCGTCCGGTTGGCCGCCGATCGGTAGGCGGCCAGGGCCCCTTCCGTATCGCCCGCCCTCTCCAGCAGATGCGCCCGCACCGCGTCGAGCCGGTGGTTCCCCGACAACTCCTTCTCCAGGCCCTTGAGTTCCGCGAGCCCGGCCTCCGGGCCGTGCGCCATCGCGACGGCCACCGCCCTGCTCAGCTCGGCCATCGGCTCGGGTCCGGGGGCCCGGCGTACCAACTCGTCGTACAGGGCCACGATCTGGAGCCAGTCGGTCTCCTCGGCGCTCGCCGCCTCGTCGTGCAGCGCGGCGATCGCCGCCTGCAACTGATAGGGCCCGGCCGGGCCTTGGGACAGTGACTCCTCGACCAGCGCCGTACCCTCGGCGATCGCGGCGCGGTCCCAGCGGGTGCGGTCCTGCTCGTCCAGCGGTACGAGTTCGCCGTGCGGTCCCGTACGCGCGGTGCTCCGCGCCTCCGTGAGCAGCATCAGCGCGAGCAGGCCGGTCACCGCGCCTTCCGTCGGCAGCAGCTTCCGTACCGCGCGGGTCAGCCGGATCGCCTCGTGCGCGAGGTCGGCGCGGTGCAACTCGCTGCCGGAGGTCGCCGTATGGCCCTCGTTGAAGATCAGATAGAGCACCTGGAGCACGGTCGCGAGCCGGCGGTCGCGGTCCTCCGGGCCCGGCTGCCGGAAGGGCACGCCCTTGATCTTCTGCTTCGCCCTGCTGATCCGTTGCGCCATCGTCGCCTCGGGCACCAGGTGCGCGCGGGCGATCTCGGCGGTGGTCAGACCGCCGACGGCGCGCAGGGTCAGTGCGGTACGGCTGGCGGCGGGCAGTTCGGGGTGGCAGCAGAGGAAGAGGAGGGTCAGGGTGTCGTCCTCCGAGGGGGCCCGGCTCTCCCCGGGCGGTGGCGCGGTGAAGGCGTCCCCGGGGGTCAGCGCCGCGGCGTTCTCCTCGCGTCTGCGCCGCGCCTCCTCGCTGCGGAGCTGGTCGACGAGCCGGCGGGAGGCGGTCTTGATCAGCCAGCCGCGGGGGTTGTCGGGCGGCCCGGCGGCCGGCCACTGCTGGGCGGCGGCGATGAGGGCTTCCTGTACGGCGTCCTCCGCGAGGTCGAAGTGGCCGTACCGGCGGACAAGCGCGCCGAGGACCTGCGGCGCGTGCAGGCGCAGCAGGTCCTCGGTCGTGGCGTGGCGGACCGGTGGGCCCGGACCGTTCTTCGTACCGTCGTTCACACCGCGTATTACACCCCGTCGTGCCGGGGCGCGCACGGTGTCTCAGCCATCGACGCCCGGGCCGTCCGGGATGGGCCGGATGACCACCGGATACGCCGGGACACCTTCGGGCTGGGGGCATGCCGCGACGCGGGCGGCGATCTCCGTGACCCGCTCCAGGCTGGCGCAGTCGAGCACCCAGTAGCCGGCGAGGAGTTCCTTCGTCTCGCCGTACGGACCGTCCGTGATCACCGGCTTTCCGTCCTTGTCCGCGCTGACGAAACGGGTCTGGGACGGGGCGGCCAGACCGTTCGCGTCCACCAGCTCGCCGGACTCGGCGAGGTCGTTGTTGACCTCGCCCATGAAGGCGAACATCGCCTGCAGGTCCTTCTCGCTCCAGGCCGCGCTGTGCTCGGACGCCTTGCCGTTCATCGCGTCGTAGTCGGCCTGCGAACCCTGGACCATCACCAGATACTTCATGACGTACTCCTTCTGTTCCCGGCCGCCGGCTCTCTGCCGGCTGCCGCGTCGTCACCCCTTGTGGGCGACTCTCACAGGGGACGTCGGAGCCGATGACGGGTTCTCGACAGCTCGCGGGATTTTTTTTCGAATCACTCCGTCGGCTCCGTGCGCGGTTACGAGGTCGGCCCCGAAGCCGATTCCAAGCCGGCCCCGAGTCCCGAGGGGTAGCGATGTTACGGATTGGGGTAGCGACGCTAACTCGAACATGTTAGCGTTGTTCTCGTCGGGGAGCGGAGACCGTGCTCCCGGCTGAGATCCCCTTGGGTGGAGGGAGCAGTGTCATGAGCGAGCAGTCGAGCGCGTCGCGTCGGGTGGCGATCGTCACCGGAGGGTCCCGCGGGATCGGCCGGCAGAGTGCGGAGCGCCTTGCGGCGGACGGGCACACCGTCGTCGTCAACTACGCGGGGAATCGGACCGAGGCGGAGGCGGCGGTGGCCGCCATCACCGAAGCCGGCGGCACAGCCATGGCCTTCCGCGCCGACGTGGCGGACGAGGCCGCGGTGTCGGCGCTCTTCGACGCGGCCGAGGAGGCTTACGGCGGCGTCGATGTCCTCGTGCACGCGGCGGGAGTCATGTCGGTCACGCCGCTGGTCGACATGGAGCTGAAGGCGCTGGACCGTATGCACCGCACCAATATCCGCGGCACGTTCGTGGTCGATCAGCAGGCCGCGCGCCGACTGCGCAGCGGCGGGGCGATCATCAACTTCTCCAGCTCGGTGCTTGGCCTGTCCTTCCCCGGATACACGGCGTACGCGGCCAGTAAGGGCGCCGTCGAGGCGATGACCCTGATCCTGGCGCGGGAGCTGCGCGGACGCGACATCACCGTCAACGCGGTCGCGCCCGGACCGACCGCCACCGCCCTGTTCCTGGACGGCAAGGACGAGGAGACCGTCTCGAAGCTGGCCGCGCAGCCACCGTTGGAGCGGCTCGGGCGTCCGGAGGACATAGCCGAGGTCGTGTCCTTCCTCGCCGGACCGGCCCGCTGGGTCAACGGCCAGGTGCTGCGCGCCAACGGCGGCATCATCTGACGCGGCACGCGGCAGGCCGCTGGGTGCTGGTGTCTGGCACACGCCGCATACCCGGCGCCGCGCGTGCACCGCGTCTGGGTTCCGCGTCATCGGTCAGACCCAGGTCCAGGTCGGTTCCGTTCCGTTCGCGACCGAGGGAGGAGTCCCGCCATGAGTGACACCCTGATACCCATCGCTCCCGCCCGCGCCGGGCGGACCGTCCGCGAGGCGAACGCGCTCCGCGGCCGGAGCGTCAACAGGCCCGATCCGTATGCGTAACAGCGCTACGGAGCCCTTGATACCGTCGTCCGCGATGAGCACACGAGCGCGGATCCTGGAAGTCGCGACGCGGCTGGTCGCCGAGTCGCCCAACGGCGACGTCTCCACACGGGCCGTGTGCGACGCCGCGCAGGTGGGTGCCCCGGCGCTCTACCGGTACTTCGGGGACAAGGAGGGGCTCCTGTCCGCCGTCGTGGACTACGGCTTCGACAAGTATCTGGAGACCAAGCGGCAGCGCGCACCGGAGGACGACCCGATAGAGGATCTGCGCAAGGGCTGGGACAGCCATGTGGAGTTCGCGCTCGACAACCCGAATCTCTACCGGCTGATGTACTCCCCCGCGATGCGTACGCCCCCCGCGGCGGCGCTGGAGTCCCACGAGATCCTCACCAGGGACCTGCGGCGGGCGGCGGCGGACGGCAAGCTGCGGCTGGCGCCCGAGGCGGCGGCGGAGGTCGTCATGTCGGCCAATGTCGGGGTGGCGCTGATGCTCGTCGCCCGTCCCTCGACCTTCACCGACAGGGACACCTCCCGGCGGGTCCGTGACTCCGTCCACGCCACCGTCTTCACCCCGGAGGTGACGGCGGACGGCGCGGCGCGGGCGGCGAGCGCGGCCAGGACCGAACTTCCCGCGGCGGCGGCCCAGTTGAACGCCCTGCTGGGGCGGTCGGCGCAGTCGGGGCTGAGCACCGCGGAGGTGGCGCTGATGACGGAGTGGCTGCGCCGGCTCTCCACGACCGCCGAGGGGGACAGTCCTTAGCCACCGCTCACTCAGGCGGGGAGATCCGCGCAGGTCTCCGACGCGGGGAGTTCGTCCGCGAGGAAAACGGTCTGGGCCATCATCTTGAAACCGGACATCTTCTCGCGGAATGTCTCCACGGACTCCTCGGGGTGCACGGAATCGATCACGGCGTGCTCGCCCACGGCGTTGAACTGGTGGCTCACCCCGCGCGGGATCTGCATGTCCACGAAGGAGCAGGGCGGCACGACCAGGTTGTAGCGCGTGCGCACCACACCCGGCGGGGTGTCGGGCAGCGTGTCCTCGAAGGAACGCAATGCGAAAGGAGTGACCCCGGTGACACCGGTGATCTCGAACGGCGACAGGCTGCTCACCCGGATCCGCGTCGCCGGGCCCGTCATCATCCGCACGAATCGCAGCCCGGTGTGCATATGCATACGCGAACAGACCCCGCGCTCCTCCACATTGTAGAAATCCATCAGATAGCGATCGGCGAAGAAGTCGTCGAAGGGCGCTTCGAGCATATAGACGTCGCCCTCCTCGAAAGTCTGGAAACGAGTTATCCCGTCGCCGTCCGGCGTCGTGGCCGATTCGCTTCTCTTCGCGTCCCGCACGATCTTGGTGAAGGCGTTCACCACGGCCAGGGCGATTTCATCGGGGAGTCGCAGGACAGGTGTGACCACATTTCTCGCGGCGTCCGCGAATTCCGCGACGTCGTGGACCTCGTTCTCCGCGTTCGCCTCGTGTTTCATTCTCGTATAGGAGTCGTCCATGTGAATCAAGCTCCGTCGTCTAGGATCTGTCCGGTCGACATAACGAAACCACGTGCTTGTCGGAGCAGTTGGAGGGGGCCACTGTGATCTGCCCGCACTGTGCGAAAGACCTTCAGCACCGGGAGCGGCTGAGTGGTACGTGCCCGACCTGCAAGCGGGCCTTCGCGCTCGAACCGAAGGAGAATCCGTTCCGCCTGCACGACATCCGGATGCGCAAGCTCATCGAGAAGCTCGGCAACCAGGAAGGGCTGCGCTACACACCCACCCAGCTCTGGTACGCCGCCGCGCGCAACCACACACCCACCGGGATCGTGGCGTACGGATGCGTCGCCGGCTTCCTCGTCGTCGTGACGTCCTTCGTCCTGCTGGTGGTCAGTGGCGCCTCCGAGTTCGATCCGGATGTGGTGCGCCCCGCCGTCGTGGTGGGTGTGGTGGTCCTGGCACTGGGTCTCCTGCTGACCGTCCTGGGTTCCCGCCGCGCGAAGCGGACCGGCAAGGTCGGCGTGCCGATGTCGCTCGCTGACTTCCGCGTCAGGATCATCGACCGCTGGACCTCCGTCTACAGCCGTCCGTACGGGCTGAAGGACGAGGAGAGCGTCCGGTTCCCCGTGATCCCTGAAGGGCGCGCTCAGAAAGCGGTCCTCCTCTGCCCCGACCGCGCCGTGCTGGCCTGTCTCGCGCTGAACGGCGCGCACACCACGCACTCGCTCACGCTGGCGCAGTCGCCGGATCAGCTCGGGAACATATCCACCGGCCCAACCCGGCCCGGAGAAGGTGGTGTTGTGGGGATAGTCCTGCACGACGCCAGTCCGGCGGGGCTCGCCTTCGCCTCCGAGGCCAGGGCCGCGCTCGGCGGCCGGGTGGTGGTCGCGGGGATGCTCCCCCGCACGGTCATGGACAGGGACAACGCCGTACGGCTGCGGAAGCCGCTGAATCCCGGGGACCTGGACGCCATCCGTACGTCGGCGTCGGCGCTGACCGCGGCGGAGGCCGACTGGCTGACCCGGGGCTGGTGGTCCCCGCTCGCGGCCGTACCGCCGGCGAAGCTGCTGGCCGTGGTCGCTCGGGCGGCGGACCGGGCGGCGGGGCTGGCCGATCCCGACCGGGGCCGTGCGCAGCGGATCGGGTTCCTGACCTGGCCGACGGCGTCATGAGGGACTCCGGGCGTGCGGGGCGGCGGACGGGGCCCGTGGGGGACGCGATCCTCGACCGCGTACTGCGGACGGCCGCGGAGAAGGCCGCGCGGCCCGGTCAACTGCGCTTTACCGAGCGGCAGTTGTACTACGAGGTGTGCAGGGTGCTGATGCCGTGGCACCGGGCGCCCCGGCGTGCGCAGTTCACCTCGGCGCCCGCGCTGACGTACGACGCGTTCCTGGGCGCGCTGCGTCGGCAGGGGCCCGGCTCGGTGGACGGTCTGTTGCCCCCTGTCGTGCCGACGCCCGGGCAGACGGCCGGACGGCACACTCCGGAGCCCGATCTGTTCGACTACGGCCTGCCGAGGCTGCTGGTCTGCGAGTCCGACGACATCGCCGCCATGCTGCGGGCCAACGGGGTGCCGATGGAGTCGGCTTGCCCGGTGTACGGCGCGTCGGAACTGCCCCTCGGCGAAGGGGTGTTGAGGATGCTGGGGCTGGCGGAGCGGGCGACGGTCTATCTCCTGCACGACGCGAGCGCCCGCGGGCTCACCTTCCCCGCGCGGTTCGCCAGGGCGGTCGACCTGCCGGACGGGGTGCGGGTGGTTCCGCTGGGACTGCGGCCCAGACAGGCGGGTGCACTGCATCTGGTGCACGGCCGGGGCCCGGCGTACGCGGCGGTCCCGGCCGCTTTTCCCACCGCGGGTCCCGCCGCGGGAACCACCGGTGGCCCCGTCGCCGGTCCGGTGCCAGTGGCCCGTCCCGGTGCCTGTCCTGCTCCCGGTCAGGGGATCGCGTTCGAGCTCGGTCGCTGGGAGCGCGACTGGCTGCGGCGTGGCAGATTCGTGGAGGTCGCCGCCGTGAACCCGGCGTCGCTGGTCCGTACGGTGCACCGTCTCGTACGGGAAGTGCGCACGCCGCGCTCGCAGTTGACCGAACTCCGTCAGGTACGCCGGGCGGGTTTCCTGAGCTGGCCCACCGCATGAGAGGAACCGCAGTGCCGCAGCCGCAGAGGCGGGAGATCACCTACACCGACGAACTGCTCGCCGACCGGACGGTTCACCGGCGCTACTCGGACGGCGGTCAGGAGTGGCGCAGCGCGGTCGGCGGCGGGGGCCGCCGGGTCGTGCGGTGGCGGGACGAGCGCGGTGGTTCGGGCACCGACGAACTGCTGGGCGGACGGATCGTCAAGCGTGTGTACGCCAACGGGCGCCGGCCGATCTACGGCAGGGAGGCCGGTTACGGCCGGACGCTGTGGAGCGACGGGGTGCTGACGGTGAACCGGACGTCGTTCGGCGGCCGGCTCGGTACCGTCCTGGGCGCGGTCACCGCCGGGGCCGTCATCGGCGGGCTGACCATGCCGCCCGACTTCCTCTCCCCGGAAGAGGAGGAGGAACTGCGGCGTCAGGCCGAGGCGAGTGCCTCGGGCGGAGGCGGTGACGGCGGCGGGGGTGACGCCGGATACGGGGACTGGGGCGACGGATCCGGCGACTCCGACGACGACTTCGGCTGAGCCGGGCGGCCGGCGGCCGGCTGCCCGGGGCCGGGCGGCCGGGGGAGACCGACCGAGGGCCGGAGCCGTAGCGGCGAGAGCGCGTTGCGGATGACGAGAGAAGAGAGAGGGGGCGTGAGATGTCCCGCTGGTGTGCGTCTCTGACCGCCGACGATCCGGCTGGGCAGCTGGCGGCCATGGGCGGCCGTCCCGTACCGACACGGACGGCCCGTCACGCGCTCGGACTGCTCGACGGGCCCGGCGCCGCCGCGGGGCCGTACCGGGTGGGCGACGTGTACGCGATCGGCGAGGTCACACTCCACAACGCGCCCGAACTACGCGCCCGGCTCGCAGCGCCGGGTCCGGCCGGGGGGAGCGGCTCGCGCGCGGGCAGCGGTTCGGCCCGAGCGGTGGGCGCGGGTCCCGTCCCGCACGACTGCCCGGACGGTGAACTGCTCCTGCGCGCCTACGTCAGATTCGGCGCCGCCGGACTGGCCGCCGCCGACGGCATGTTCGCCCTCGCCATCGCCGACGGCGACGAACTCGTACTCGTACGCGACCACATGGGCGCGCGCACCCTCTTCCACGCGCGCGCCGGCACGGGTGACCGCACCGCGTGGGCGGCCTCCACCTCGCTGCGGGCGCTCCAGCGCTGGCCCGCACTGGACACCGGGCTGCATCTGCCCGCCGTCCGGTCGTTCCTCACCTTCGCGTATCTCCCCGGCAGGGAGACCCTGTTGCGCGGAATCCACGAGGTGCTGCCGGGGCGGTGCGTACGGCTGAGGCCCGACGGTTCGACGGTCGAGGAGACGTACTGGGAACCGGTCGAGGTGACCGACGAGCGCCCGGCCGCCGAACACGCCCGCGAGCTGCGCGAGTTGCTGGAGTCCGCCACCGCGCGGCGGCTGCCCGCCGCCGAACCGGTCGGTGTGCTGCTCTCCGGCGGGGTGGACAGCAGCCTGGTCACCGCGCTCGCCGCCAAGCTGCACGACCAGGCCGTCAGGTCGTACTCGATCAGCTTCGGCGGCGACGCCCCGAACGAACTCGCCTACTCCGGACTCGTCGCCGCCCACTGCCACACCGAGCACCAGGTCCTCACCGTGCCGGGCGAGGCCGTCGCGGCACGGCTGCCGGAGACCGTCGCGCTGCTGGACAGCCCGGTCGGCGACCCGCTCACCGTGCCCAACCTGCTGCTCGCCGAGGCGGTCGCGGCGGACGGCATGAGAGTGGTGCTCAACGGGGAGGGCGGCGACCCGGTCTTCGGCGGCCCCAAGAACCTGCCGATGCTGATCCACGAACTGCACCGCGAGGCGCCGGGCGTGGAATCCAGGGCACGGGCCTACGTGGACTCGTACCGCAAGTGCCACTCCGACCTGCCGGTGCTGCTGACGCCCGGTGTGCTCGCCGAACTGGCACAGGCCCCACCGGTGACGGATCTGCTGGCGCCGTATCTGACGCCGGGACGGATGACCAGCCTGCTCAACCAGTTGCTGCACACCAACCTGCGGACCAAAGGCGCCCACCACATCCTCACCAAGGTGGAGCGCATCACGGCGTCCCAAGGGCTGGAGGGCCGGGCGCCGCTGTTCGACCGCGCGGTCGTCGACCACGCCTTCCGGGTGCGGCCACGGCTGAAGCTCGCCGGTACGAGCGAGAAATGGATCCTCAAGGAGGCGGTACGGGACCTGCTGCCGCCGACGATCGTGGACCGGCCCAAGAGCGGGATGCGGGTGCCCGTCCAGCAGTGGCTGGACGGCCCCCTGCGCGAGCTGGGCCACGACCTGTTGCTCGGCCGGTCCGCGCGCGCCCGGGGCCTGTTCCGCGAGGACACGATCCGGTTGTGGCTCCGGAAGGAGGGGACGCTGCTGCCGCGCCAGGGAGGCAAGTTGTGGCTGGTGCTCACGCTGGAGCTGTGGCTGCGCTCGTTCGAGGTCGGCGCCTGAGCCGGTGATCCGGGAGACCGGCCCTCGGGCCGGCACTGTCCGACCCGGCGCCTATCCTCCGATGCCATGACCACCTCCCGGACGGACGCTTCCGCCGACGGCGCCGGCGAACTCGACACCCTGCGCGCCCTGCTGGCCACCGCCACGGCCCCGCGGGCCCGTAAGGCCGTACAGGAACTCCTCGTCCGGGCCGGCGACGCACCGCCCCTCGACCCCGCCCAGGCGCTCGCGCTCGCCGCGCGTTTCGCCGCCGTCGGCCGGCCGAGCACCCACACACTCCTGAAGCTCTGGCCCAAGGTCGCCGACCCCGACGGGTTCGCCGAACAGCTCCTCGCCCCCGCCTACGGGCGCGAGAACCGCACCGACCTCAAGGTGAGCAAGACCGTCCCGGAGGGCCTGCGGCATCTCGCCCCCTTCCTGCGCACACTGCATCTGGACCGCTGCGCGGAACTCACCGACCTCGCGCCGCTCGCCGAGTTCACCCGGCTCACCAGCCTTGATCTGGGCGGCTGTTCGGGCGTCGACGATCTGGGTCCGCTCGCCGCGCTCACCGCGCTGGAGAGCCTGCGACTGCACCGCTGCCGCAAGGTGAAGGACATCGCCCCACTGCTCGGGCTGCGTACGCTGCGCCGGCTCGATCTGAGCACGACCGGCGTCGCGTCGGTCTCCGGCCTCGGAAGGGCACTGCCCGACCTGGAATCGCTCAGCCTTCAGGGCTGCCGCCATCTGCGCGACCTCCGCCCGCTCAGCGGTATGCGCCGGCTCGCCACGCTCGATCTGGGCCGGACCGGTATCAGGGACCTGTCCGGCCTGGCGGACGTCGGCGCCGTCACCGAGCTGAACCTCAGCGGTTGCTCCCATCTCGTCGACCTCAAGGGCATCGACGCGATGCCCGCCCTGCGCGTGCTGCGCATGGAGAGCCTCCGCCGCCTCCGCTCGCTCGACGGTCTCGGCCACCACCCCGACGTCACCGAGCTGCGCCTCATCGACTCCGTCGAACTCCACGACCTGCGGGCGATCGGGGGCCTGTCCGGTCTGAAGACCCTGGAGATCGCCCGCTGCTGGGGGGTCACCTCCGTCGCCGGGGTCGAGGCACTGACCGGCCTCGATCTGCTCAGGGTCACCGACTGCACCGCGCTGAGCGACTTCTCGTCGCTGGCGGGCTCCCCCGCCCCGCGCCGCCTGTTCCTCACGAACGTCCACGGCGGACCGGACCTGGGCTTCCTGCCGGAACTGCCGGGCCTGCGGGTGCTGTTGATCGACCGCTTCCGTACCATCCGGACGCTCGGCAACGCACCGGACCTGCCCGACCTGCGCGTTCTCGACGTCCGTCACTGCCCCTCGCTCGCCGGTCTCGGCCGCGTCGGGGACCTGCCCAGACTCCGGCACGTCCAGATCTTCGGGTGCGACGTCCTGCACGACGTGGACGGACTGGCGGGCCGGGCGCCGCTGGACGAACTGCGGCTGGAAGGCGTGCGGCAACTGGAGTCCCTGGACGTCCTCGCGGACTCGCCCACCCTGCGCAAGATCAGGATCGAGTCGTGCGACCGGCTGAAGGCCCCGCCGATGGGAGGGATGAAGGCGCTCCGCGAGCTGGAGTACGCGTATCAGCAGTGGCCGGACTTCGGTTTCCTGACCGGCAGCACGTCGATCGAGTCCGTGAAGGCGTACTCGCTCGGGCTGCTCGACGTCTCGGCGCTCGCCGAGCTGCCCGCCCTGAGCAAGGTGGACTTCCGGCTCTCCTCGGCCACCAAGCTCTCCTCGTTCGCCCCGTTGCTGGAGATCAAGGGGCTCACGCACGCGGTTCTGAACGAGTACGTCACGCGGCACGTCCCCGACGGGGCCGAGGTGCGCGCGGAGCTGAAGGCGCGGGGCGTCAGCCCGTTCACGTTCTGAGCCCGTGCACGTTCTGAGGCCCGTGGGCGTCCCGAGCCGCCCGTGGACGTACGGGGGCGCGCGGGACCGCTACCCCTCCTGCGCCCGCGCCCAGGCGAGATAGTCCGTGATCACCTCGGGCGGGTTGGCCGCCACGGCGAGCCGGTCCAGGTCTTCGGTCCGGTACATGTCGAACGGCAGGATCGGTACGGGGCGCCCGAGGACCTCGGTGAGCTTGCCGCTCGTGTGCAGATGGCGGGCGAGGCCGGTGCACGCCTCGTCGAAGTGGGCGATCAGGAGATCGTCCCGGACCTCCCGCTCCTCGTCCTCGACCGTGCCGTCCTCGGCCGCGTCGTCGGCGCCCGTCTCGTCGTCGGGGCCGCCGGAGTCCTCGTACCAGAGCCCGAGTTCCCTGATCTCGGCCAGATGCAGG
Organism: Streptomyces sp. NPDC104581; assembly: GCF_055583685.1. Taxonomy (NCBI): domain Bacteria; kingdom Bacillati; phylum Actinomycetota; class Actinomycetes; order Kitasatosporales; family Streptomycetaceae; genus Streptomyces; species Streptomyces sp. NPDC104581. The sequence goes on along the minus strand of NZ_JBVJNN010000025.1, from coordinate 78,374 downwards.
GCGGCTCCCACCGGGTCGTCCCTCGGTTCGGGACCGTGGCCGACGACGCCCGTCGTCTCGTCCAGCGGCCAGTACGCGTAACTCCAGCGCACCTCACCGGGGTCGGCGGCCGTCGTGCCCTGTGCCGCCAGCACGCGCCGTACCTCGCTCTCGGTGTTGTATCCGATCGCGAGGTACGGGTGGCGCCAGTCCAGCGAGTCGTGCCGCCAGATCCGGAAGGAGACCACATAGATCTCGGGCCTGAGCGGTGCCGGAAGCGCCTCCAGCGCCCGCTCACCCGCCCGTCGCACGTGCTCCTGGAACGCCGTCATGGCGGGCACCCTCGCACATCGCGCCGTACGGGGCCGCGCCGGGTGCTCAGCCCTCCTTCGTGGAGTACGAGCGCGCGCCCGTGCCGGCGAGAGCCCCGCCTTCCACGATCAGGTACTCGTCACGGATGGGAGTCCCGGCGAAGTACGACTCCAGGATCTCCCGTGTGCCGGCCGCGTACCGCGCCTGCGCGGAGAGCGACGAGCCGGAGATGTGCGGCGTCATCGCGTGGTGCGGCATCGTGCGCCACGGGTGGTCGGACGGGGCGGGCTGCGGATACCAGACGTCGCCGCCGTATCCCGCGAGCTGTCCGCCGCGCAGCGCGCGGTCCACGGCGTCGCGGTCGACGATCTTCGCGCGCGCGGTGTTGATGAGGTAGGCGCCGCGCTTCATCGTGCCGATGAGCTTGTCGTCGAACAGGCCCTCCGTCTCCGGGTGCAGCGGCGCGTTGATGGTGACGACGTCGCAGTGCGGCACCATGTCGGCGGTCGACTCGTGCCAGGTGAGGTTGAGCTCCTGCTCGACGGCCTCCGGAAGACGGTGCCGGTCGGTGTAGTGGAGGCGTACGTCGAAGGGGGCCAGCCGGCGCAGGACGGCGAGCCCGATGCGGCCGGCCGCGACCGTACCGACGTGCATGCCCTCCAGGTCGTACGAGCGCGAGACGGCGTCCGCGATGTTCCAGCCGCCGTCGAGCACGATCCGGTGCGACGGGATGAAGTCGCGTACCAGGCCGAGCACCGTCATCACCACGTGCTCGGCGACGCTGATGCTGTTGCAGTACGTCACCTCGGCGACGGTGACGCCCTGCGCGATGGCGGCGTCCAGGTCGACATGGTCGGAGCCGATCCCGGCGGTGACGGCGAGCTTCAGGTTCTTGGCGGCGGCGATGCGCTCGGCGGTCAGATAGGCCGGCCAGAACGGCTGGGAGATCACGATGTCCGCGTCGGCCAGCTCGCGGTCGAAGACCGATCCCGCGCCTTCCTTGTCGGACGTGACGACGAGGGTGTGGCCGCGGCTCTCCAGGAAGGAGCGGAGGCCGAGTTCGCCCGAGACGCTGCCCAGCAGATGGCCGGGGGTGAAGTCGATGGCCTCGGGGGTGGGGGTGGTCTGGCCGCCCGGATAGTGGTCGATGACCGGGAGGTCGTCGCGGGCGTAGGTGGTGGGCCGGCCGTCGGTCGGGTCGTCGTACAGCACACACAGGATCTTGGCCATGATGGTTGCGGCTCCTCGTCCGTCGCTGTGGATTGCCTCGGCAGGTGCCAACCACGGTGTGCCCTGGCGTCAGCGCTGGTCAAAGCGTTGTTCTCTATGCCTGGATAGACGAGAACTATCGTTGCCGCGGGGGTGGTCCGGGCCCGGGAACCGCCGTACGGTCAGGGCGCCGGACCGAGGTACGTGTCGAGCAGGCTGTCCAGCACCTCCCGCACGCTCACCCGGCGCGCGGTCTCCAACAGCGCCTTCGCCGGCACCGGTTCGGGGCTCCGGTCGGCGATCACCAGCCCCACACGCGGGCCGTGCGCGGGGTGCTCCAGCGGGACCACGCGCATCGCGGCGGGCACGCCGAACATGTGCAGCCAGGCGTGCGAGATCACGCTCGACCACCGGCCGGCCGCCATGTGCGTGTAGAGGCCCGCGACGGTGTCGGTCTCGATGGCGGGGGTGACGGCCGCGCCCTCGGCGGCGAAGTACTCGTCCATGATGCGGCGGTTGCGCATCTGCGGCGACAGCAGGCACAGCGCCAGCCCGGCGACCTCGGCCCAGCGCACCGACCGCTGTGCGGCGAGCGGGCTGTCGTGCGGGGTGAGGAGCAGATACCGCTCCTCGTACAGCGGCGTCCTGCGCACCCGGCGCAGGCTTTCGTCGTCCAGATACGTGAGCGCGATGTCCAGCTCGAACGAGGTCAGCCGCCGGGTGATGTCCCGCGACGACAGGGACTCCAGAGATACGCGGACGAGGGGGTGCTGCTCGCAGAAGGGCGTGGTGAGGAGGGACGCGGCGGTCAGGGCGGTGGGGATGGCGCCGAGCCGCAGGGTGCCGGTGAGTCCACCGCGCATGACCGACAACTCGTGCTGCAGCGCGTCGCGTTCGGCGAGGATGCGGTGCGCCCACAGCAGCACCCGCTCGCCCTCGGGCGTCAGCCCCTCGAAGCGCCGGCCGCGCCGCACGATGGGCACGCCGAGTTCGTGCTCCAGCTTGCGTATCGCGGCGGAGAGGGAGGGCTGTGACACGAAACAGGCGTCGGCGGCCCGCGCGAAGTGGCGCTCGCGGGCGAGCGCGACCAGATACTCCAGCTGCCGCAACAGCACGACGACCCGCTCCCCTCGTCCCGGTTCGCCATCCTCACGCATCGGGGGCGGTTCCGGTACGGGTACGCGGCCGGTGACGGCCCTGCCGTGGCCGACGGCCGGCGACTTTCAGGAACCGGCAACCGGCAACCGGCACCGGGCCGAACGGCCGGTGGCCGGCGGCGCGACCGCGCCGCGGCTGCCGCACCCGTCGTGGTCATCCGGGCGTCGACCGCCCGTACCGCCCGGCCAGGTCCCTCAAGTGGGCGACCAGTTCCGGGGGTTCGGTGACGTCGAAGTCGTGGCCCAGCATGCCGAGGTGGACGGCCAGTGTCTCCAGCGAATCCGCGCCCGTGTCCAGGACACAGGTCGTCGCGTCGACCGCCTCCACCACACCCACCGCCGGGTTGATCCGCTCGACGACCGCCTGCGCCGGCGCGTGGACCGTCACGCGGGCGCGGTGGCGCCAGGCCGCCGCCGAGACCCGGCGCGAGACGTACGCGGCCACGTCGCCGTCCGGCGCCGGACGGGGCGTGAAGCGGGGACCGGCCGGGAGACGGGGATCGATCCGGTCGACGCGGAAGGTCCGCCAGTCGTCGCGGTCGACGTCCCACGCCACCAGGTACCAGCGCTGGCCCCAGTTGACGACCCGGTGCGGTTCCACGACACGGCGCGTGGACGCGCCGCCGTGGTCCCGGTAGTCGAAGCGCAGCCGCTCGCAGTCGCGGCAGACGGACGTCAGCGTCGTCAGCAGGTCCGCGTCCACCTTCGGGCCGGGCCGGTCGGCGGGCACCGGGACCGTGTACGTCCGCAGCGCGTCGACGCGTCTGCGCAGCCGGGACGGCAGCACCTGCTGGAGCTTGGCCAGGGCCTGGAGCGAGGTCTCCTCCACGCCCACGATGGCCCCCTCGGCGACCGTACGCAGACCGATCGCGACAGCCACCGCCTCCTCGTCGGCCAGCAGGAGCGGCGGCATCGCGGTGCCCGCGGTCAGCCGGTAGCCGCCGGTGGCGCCGCGCGCCGCGAGGACGGGATAGCCGAGTTCGCGCAGCCGCTCGATGTCGTTGCGCACCGTGCGCCCGCTCACGCCGAGCCGTTCGGCCAGTTCGGTGCCCGGCCAGGACCGTGGCGTCTGGAGCAGGGAGAGCAGGCGCAGGAGTCGTGCGGAGGTTTCCAGCATGGGTGGCAGCCTGTCCGGTATTCAGGAACGAAGTCTTCCTAATGCGACTCTACGGTTCTGTCCATGGAGAACAACAGCGGCGCCAGCCGCACCAGTGCCGATGTCCGCCCCTTCCGCATCGAGATCGCGCAGGCCGAACTCGACGACCTGCGCGACCGGCTGCGCCGTACCCGCTGGAGCGACGAGGTCCCCGGGGTCGGCTGGACGCGCGGTGTCCCGGTCGGTCATCTCAGGAAACTGGCCGCGTTCTGGGCGGAGGATTTCGACTGGCGCGCGGCGGAGGCGCGGCTCAACGAGTTCCCGCAGTTCCGCACCGAGATCGACGGCCAGAACATTCACTTCCTGCACGTACGGTCGGCGAACCCCGCCGCCACGCCGCTGCTGCTGGTGCACGACTGGCCCGGCTCGTTCACCCAGTTCGCCGAGGTCGTCGGCCCGCTGGCGAGCGATTTCCATGTCGTCGTCACATCGACTCCGGGCGTCGGCTTCTCCGGTCCGCTCAGCGCCCCCGGCTGGAACAACGGCCGGATCGCGGGCGCGTTCGCCGAGCTGATGTCCCGCCTCGGATACGAGCGTTACGGAGTCCAGGGCGGCGGCGGAGGCGCCTGGATCGCCACCGAGATGGGCCGGCAGGTGCCGGAGCGCGTCGTCGGAGTACACGTCAACGGCTTCATCACCTTCCCCTCCGACGACCCGGCCGACTTCGACGGCCTCACCGAGGGCGAGCAGACGCGCATCGCCCGCCTCCAGGAGTTCCGGGACGAGAAGATGGGGTTCAACGCCATCCAGTCGACCCGCCCGCAGACCCTCGCGTACGGGCTGACCGACTCGCCCGTCGGCCAACTCGCCTGGATCGTGGAGAAGTTCAAGGAGTGGACGGACACCGACGCGGAACTTCCCGAGGACGCGGTCGGCCTGGACCAGCTGCTGACCAATGTGAGCGTCTACTGGTTCACCGGCACGGCCGGGTCCGCCGCGAACCTCTACTACGAGTCGGCGCACGACCCCGGCGCGTGGGCGCCGAAGGAGCGCGGCACCGTTCCCACCGGGGTCGCCGTGGCGCTGTCCACGGACGTCGCCGTCCGGCGGTTCGCGGAGCGGGAGCACAACGTCACGCACTGGACCGAGCTGGAGCGTGGCGGCAACTTCCTCTCGCTGGAGCAGCCGGAGCTGTTCGTCGCGGACGTGCGCGCGTTCTTCCGTTCGGCCGGCGCGCTGTAGGGAACGCGTCCAGTGCGGTGTCCGTGGCGCGCCTTCGAGACCGGATCGCCCAGGGCCACGGCGCACAGAGCCCGGCCCGGACGATCGAGTCACTTCGCGCCGCGCGGAAGTTCCTGTGGCCGAGAGTGACCTCTTTCGCCTCACGTACCGCCCGACCAGACTCTCCGGGCCGGGGAATACGGCCACAACGACCGGAGTCGGGGGCGACGCATGGGGCCCGGGGACGCATGACGTGCGAGGACGCGTGACGAGGAGGCGCCGGGGCAGGCGCCCGCCGGCGGCACGCAGACGCTACGAGGGCCGTCGGAGAGCCCTGTCGGGCGTCGGCGTTCTGGCGCTGCTCGTGCTGATGACCTTCTGGACGGATATCTGGCCGTACGTGGTCGGCGCTGCCGTGACCGGTGCGGCGGGCGGTGTGGCCTGGTGGCTGCGGCGTACGGACCGGGTGGTACGCCGTCGGGACAGCCAGTGGCGCGAGGCGGACGCGATCAGGGCCGGGCAACGGTCGCTCGCCGAGGTGGACGCCATGAGCTGGCAGGAGTTCGAGCGGTACGTCGCCGATCTGTGCCGCCGCGACGGCTGCACCGACGTCGAGGTCAGCGGCCGGTCGGGCGACCTGGGCGCGGACGTGACCGGGAAGCTGCCCGACGGCAGACGACTGGTCGTCCAGTGCAAGCACTACGCCCCGCACCGCTACGTCCCGAGCGGCGACATGCAGAAGTTCGTCGGCACGGCCTGGCTCCATCACAAGGCGGATGTCGCGGTGTTCGTGGCCACCTGCCCGTTCAGCAGGGCCGCCCTGGCACTCGCGGTCCAGCACGGCATCCTCGCGGTCCACCGCGACCTGCTCGGCCTGTGGAACACGGGCACCCCACTACCCGGACTGCTCCCCCTGAACGGCAGGGGTCAGGGCGACCGCGGTCACCGCGGACGCTGGAAGGACACGTACGGCACCTGACTGGCGTCGTCAGCGCTTCTTGGTCTTCCGCTTCTGCCGTGGAGTCCAGTCGCCCCTGTGCGTCTGACAGCGTGAATAGCCGATCATCGCCGGCCTCTGGCACGGTTTGCCGGTCGTGGTCTTGGTCGATCCGCACTTGACCTGCTTGCCCATACGTCCTCCCGGGATCACGGGCAGTACGCCGGACACCATCGTCTCCGGGAAGCGTCGGGCACGGAAGGCGCGAAGTGCGCCCGTATCCCGTCATCCCCCGCATTCGACCGATTCGCGGGCTCCTGTGACCGGTTCCCGCCCTCGGGCCCGGCACCCGGCTGTCGCCCAAGGGCGTCCGTGCCCTGACGCGGGCCCAAGAAGGCGCATATGGCGGGCAGTTCGGTAACAGGTCTCGGCGACAGGTCTCGGTGACGTACCGCCCTCTCCGCCTCGGTGACAGCACCCAACTCGGTGGTAACGGCACCTGGCGCCCCCTCCGGCGTACGCCCGTGGAACGCGAGACGGCCGGGCCGGCCCGTTGAGTACGGGCCCACCCGGCCGAAACGCTCAGTTCGGACGCTCGACGTCCGTGGACTCGGCCGTCCGTGGACTCGGCCGTCCGCGGACTCAGCTGTCCGCGGACTCAGCCGCTCAGACGAGGTCGAACCGGTCCAGGTTCGAGACCTTCGTCCACGCCGCGACGAAGTCCTTCACGAACTTCTCCTTCGCGTCGTCGCCCGCGTAGACCTCCGCGAGCGCGCGCAGCTCGGAGTTCGACCCGAAGACCAGGTCGGCCCGGCTGCCGGTCCACTTGACCTCGCCGGTGGCGGAGTCGCGGCCCTCGAACGTGTTCTCGTCCTCGGACGTCGCCTTCCACGTCGTGCCCAGGTCGAGCAGGTTGACGAAGAAGTCGTTGGTCAGGGCACCGGGGGTCGCCGTCAGTACGCCCAGCGACGACTGCTGGTAGTTCGCGCCCAGGACACGCAGGCCGCCGACGAGGACGGTCATCTCGGGGGCGCTCAGGGTCAGCAGGTTGGCCCGGTCGATCAGGAGGTACTCGGCGGGCAGCCGGTGGCCCTTGCCGAGGTAGTTGCGGAAGCCGTCGGCGACCGGCTCCAGCGCGGCGAACGACTCCACGTCGGTCTGCTCCTGCGACGCGTCCGCGCGGCCCGGAGTGAAGGGCACCTCGACGTCGAAGCCGGCGGTCTTGGCGGCCTGTTCGACGGCGGCGGCTCCCGCGAGCACGATCAGGTCGGCGAGCGAGATCCGCTTGTCGCCGCCCTTGGCGTCCTGCGCGGAGTTGAAGCTCTCCTGGACGCCTTCGAGGGTGCGGAGCACCGTCCCGAGCCGGTCGGGGTCGTTGGCCTCCCAGCCGATCTGCGGCTGGAGACGGATACGGGCGCCGTTGGCGCCGCCGCGCTTGTCGCTGCCGCGGAAGGACGAGGCCGAGGCCCAGGCGGTGGAGACGAGCGCGGAGACCGGCACGCCCGCGGCGAGGACCTGCTCCTTGAGGGAGGCGATGTCCGCGGCGTCCACGAGCTGGTGGGTGACGGCGGGCAGCGGGTCCTGCCACACCAGCGTCTCGGCCGGGACCTCCGGGCCGAGGTAGCGCACGACGGGGCCCATGTCGCGGTGGGTCAGCTTGAACCACGCGCGGGCGAAGGCGTCCGCGAACTCCGCGGGGTTCTCCAGGAAGCGCCGCGAGATCTGCTCGTACGCCGGGTCGACGCGGAGCGCGAGGTCGCTCGTCAGCATCGTCGGGGCGTGGCTCTTCGACGCGTCGTGGGCGTCGGGGACGGAGCCCGCGCCGCCGTTGTCCTTCGGCCGCCACTGGTTGGCGCCGGCGGGGCTCTTGAACAGCTCCCACTCGTAGCCGTAGAGGATCTCCAGGAAGCTGTTGTCCCAGGTGATCGGGGTGTTCGTCCAGATGCCCTCAAGGCCGCTGGTGATCGTGTCGCCGCCCTTGCCGGTGCCGTGGCTGTTCTTCCAGCCGAAGCCCTGCTCCTCGATCGAGGCGGCCTCGGGGTCGGCGCCGACGCTCTCCGCCGGGCCCGCGCCGTGGGTCTTGCCGAAGGTGTGGCCGCCCGCGATGAGCGCGACGGTCTCCTCGTCGTTCATCGCCATCCGGCGGAACGTCTCACGGATGTCGCGGGCCGAGGCCAGCGGGTCCGGGTTGCCGTTCGGGCCCTCCGGGTTGACGTAGATGAGGCCCATCTGGACCGCGCCGAGGGGGCTCTCCAGGTTCCGGTCACCGCTGTAGCGCTTGTCGTCGAGCCAGGTGGTCTCGGGACCCCAGTAGACGTCCTCCTCCGGCTCCCAGACGTCCGCGCGACCGCCGGCGAAGCCGAAGGTCTCGAAGCCCATCGACTCCAGGGCGACGTTGCCGGCGAGGATCATCAGGTCGGCCCACGACAGGTTCTGGCCGTACTTCTTCTTGACCGGCCAGAGCAGCCGGCGGGCCTTGTCGAGGTTTCCGTTGTCCGGCCAGCTGTTGAGGGGCGCGAAGCGCTGCTGTCCGGCGCCGGCGCCACCGCGGCCGTCACTGATCCGGTAGGTGCCGGCGCTGTGCCAGGCCATGCGGATCATGAACGGACCGTAGTGACCGAAGTCCGCGGGCCACCAGTCCTGCGAGGTGGTCAGGACCTCGGCGATGTCCTGCTTCACGGCCGGCAGGTCGAGGGACTTGAACGCCTCCGCGTAGTCGAAGTCCTCACCAAGCGGGTTGGCCACGGCGGGGTTCTTCGCGAGGATCTTCAGGTTCAGCCGCTCGGGCCACCACTCGCGGTTTCCGCCGCCCTGGGTCGGATGCGGGGCCCGCCCGTGCGCGACCGGGCAGCCACCACTCGCTTCCTCCGACTTCGCGTCTACGACGATTGCATCATGGTTCTCAGACATTGAAATCCTTCCGGACCAGGCGGATCAAGGTGCTCAGGAGAGGCTGTGGCTGTCGGACGCGGTCGGGCGGTGCCCCCGCCGGCCGGGCTTGACGCGGCGTACGGGCTCTGCCGCGTTGAGCGAGTGGGGAGCCCCACACGGCCCCACACGCGACGTTCCTTGGCTATTCGCCGGAACCGATCCTACGATGGACGGAGTCCAAGTCAAGAAGCGAGCTAAACGTACATCCAGTAATAATCCGGACGTCCGGCGGACGTCCGCCGGTATTTTCGGAATCCATTCTCGGAATCTCGCGAACGCGAACAGGTGAACCGACATGAGCGACCTGCTGGAGCGACTACGCAGCCGTGGCTGGCGGATGACCTCCCAGCGCCGGGTCGTCGCGCAGGTGCTCGACGGCGACCACGTCCATCTCACGGCCGACGAGGTGCACGCGCTCGCGGCACGCCGGCTGCCCGAGATCTCCCGCGCGACCGTCTACAACACGCTGGGTGAGCTGGTCTCCATCGGCGAGGTGATCGAGGTCTCCACCGAGGGCCGCGCCAAACGCTACGACCCCAACGCCCGCAGTCCCCACCAGCACCTGGTCTGCTCCAACTGCGGCACGATCCGCGACGTCCACCCGGCCGGCGACCTCCTCGCCGCCCTCCCGCCGGAGGAACGGTTCGGCTTCACGGTGTCGACGGCGGAGGTCACGTACCGGGGGCTCTGTCCGGCCTGCGGCTAGATCCTGTCCGGCGGGGTCCGGGGACTCGTCGGCCCCTGTCCGGCGGGGTCCGGGAAGTCGCCGGCCCCCGTCCCGCGGGGATCCGGGAACTCGTCGGTCACCCGGCCGGGACGCGCGGGTCACCGTGAAACACCTGCCGCGTGTGCCAGGAGCGGTGATCCGGCGCGACGGGACTCGTGCCCGGCTGCGGGCCCAGCAAGGGGCGCCCCGCGAGGGCCGTCACCTGCGCCCGCGCCGCCTGACTCCGCCCGGCGAAGTGCCGCGAGACCATCACGCGGTGTTCGTCGTCGACACCGAACACGCCCTTGTCGAACAACTTGTGGTGCAGCGCGCACAGACAGAGCCCGTTGTCGACCTCGTCCGGGCCGTCGAACGCCCACCAGCGCACGTGCGCGGCCTCCAGCCCGACCGCGACCGCGCCGATCCTTCCGTCGTAGCCACAGAAGGCGCACCGGTACTCGTACGCGGTCAGCACCAACTCCCGCATACGCCGGTCCCGTTGCCGCCGCGCGGGCGACAGCCGAGGTATCTCAGCCGACTCCGGCTCAAGGCCGACGGCTTCACACAACTCGCCGTGGAGCGAGGGCGGGAAATGCAGATCGAGCAACACCCGCGCCATACGGCCGACGAGCGACGGCTCACGCCGCAGCGCCGCCCTCAACTCCGGCACGAGCCGCCCGGCCGCCCCCCTCGCCCGCAGCTCCAGCACCCCGCTTCCGGGGCTGCCGACGCCACGATCGGTACGCACCTCCCACACCCCGTCGCTGACCAGGTGGTGGAACGGATACGCGGGTGTCGTCCGGTTGCGGGGGCCGTACTCGATCAGCAGCCGCTTCAGATCGCCTTCCACCGCGCTGTACGAGAGCTCACTCTCGGCGTCCTCCTGGAACCGGCCGAGGGCGTAGAGAAGAAGCAGGGGCTTATGGGGAGCGCGCACACCGTTGGCCGTCCACTGCCTCAACGTCGCGGCGCGCTCAAGCCAGTCCATGACGGGCGATGATAGTTCCGGCGCCCGCGAGCCGATCCGGCGAGCGGCGGCCATCGCACGTCGGCGGCACCGAAGATCACCAGGACCGGCATGCCGAGGCCGGCCACGCGCTCGGGCATGCTCCGCTCGGTCCGAGCCGCCGGACTGCTGCCGCCCCGCGCCAATCCGACGGTGAACGCCCGGTCTCCGCACCGGGATCGCCGCCCCAACCTGAGCGGCCGGCGGCGGGCGAGGTGGTGGCTCGCGGGGTGTGACCGCGCCGACCGGCGATCAACTCCTCCGCCGGGCACCGAGTGGTACGGGCGGCACGATCGTCGGTCCTTCTGCCCCCCGTCCGCCGAGTACCGGCCCGCTCGCAGCGACCGCGACCACACACGTCGAAGGCCCGCCATCGCTAGCGACGGCGGGCCTTCGACTATTGCCCGGTGAGAGCAATGGCGGAGGATACGAGATTCGAACTCGTGAGGGGTTGCCCCCAACACGCTTTCCAAGCGTGCGCCCTAGGCCACTAGGCGAATCCTCCGCGACGAACCATACAAGACGGGGAGCCGTGCTCGCGAACTCGTTCGTGGGGGTGGGGATCGGGTACTGTTGGGCGCAGCCCCTCACGTGGCGCTATCTGACTGAACTCCCCCAGGGCCGGAAGGCAGCAAGGGTAGGTCGGCTCTGGCGGGTACGTGAGGGGCGTCCGCGTTGGCGGGGGTGGGATGTCGGAGCGGGCCGATATCGTCGTAGGTGTGTCGTCCCTAGCGCTGTACCGCCGTTACCGCCCCGAGTCCTTCGCCGAGGTCATCGGGCAGGAGCATGTCACTGACCCGTTGCAGCAGGCCCTGCGCAACAACCGGGTCAATCACGCGTACCTGTTCAGCGGGCCGCGGGGCTGCGGGAAGACCACCAGCGCGCGCATCCTGGCGCGCTGTCTGAACTGTGAGCAGGGGCCCACGCCGACCCCCTGCGGGGTCTGCCAGTCCTGTCAGGACCTGGCCAGGACCGGCCCCGGTTCGATCGATGTCATCGAGATCGACGCGGCTTCGCACGGTGGTGTGGACGACGCGCGTGATCTGCGGGAGAAGGCCTTCTTCGGGCCGGCCGGCAGTCGTTACAAGATCTACATCATCGACGAGGCGCACATGGTCACGCCGGCGGGGTTCAACGCCCTGCTGAAGGTGGTCGAGGAGCCGCCGGAGCATCTCAAGTTCATCTTCGCGACCACCGAGCCCGAGAAGGTCATCGGCACGATCCGGTCGCGCACGCACCACTATCCGTTCCGGCTCGTGCCGCCCGGGACGCTGCGGGACTACCTCGGCGAGGTGTGTGCCAAGGAGCGGATCCCGGTCGCCGACGGGGTGCTGCCGCTCGTGGTGCGGGCCGGTGCCGGCTCCGTGCGGGACTCGATGTCCGTCATGGACCAGCTCCTCGCGGGCGCCGCCGAGGACGGTGTGACGTACGCCATGGCGACGGCCCTTCTCGGTTATACGGACAGCTCGCTGCTCGACTCGGCGATCGACGCCTTCGCGGCGGGCGACGGCGCGGCGGCCTTCGAGGTCGTGGACCGGGTCATCGAGGGCGGCAACGATCCCCGGCGGTTCGTCGCGGACCTCCTGGAGCGGCTGCGGGACCTGGTCATCCTGGCCGCCGTTCCCGACGCCGGTACGAAGGGGCTCATCGACGCCCCCGAGGACGTGCTCCAGCGGCTGCGGGACCAGGCGTCGGTCTTCGGGGCCGCCGAGCTGAGCCGGGCCGCCGACCTCGTCAACACCGGGCTCACCGAGATGAGGGGCGCCACCTCGCCCAGGCTCCAGCTCGAACTGATCTGCGCGCGCGTGCTGTTGCCCGCCGCCTTCGACGACGAGCGCTCCGTACAGACGCGCCTCGACCGGCTGGAGCGCGGGGTGGCCACGGCGGCGTTCTCGACCGGGGGCCCGGCACCCGCCATGGGGTACGTCCCCGGGCCCGAGGCGCACCCGGTGGCGCCCGGCGGCGGACCGGCGGCGGCGCGGGCCGCCGTGCAGGGCGGCGGCGCGCCGGGCCCGGCGCCCACGCCCCCCGCGCCTCCTACGCCCCCCGCCGCCGCACCGCCCGCTCCCGAGCCCGCACCCGCCCCGGCGCCCCCGAGCGGCGGTCGGCCCGGCGCCTGGCCGGGTGCGGCGACGCCCGGCGCACCTGCCCCGGCCGCCGCCGAGCCCGCCCGCAAGCCCGGCGGCTGGCCCACCGCGTCGGCCCCCGGGCGGGGCCCGCAGCCCGCGGAGCCCGCTCCGGCGGCGGCCCCGCAGGCACAGGAGCCTGCGGGACCCGCCGCCCCCGGCGGCGGCCCCGTCATGACCCAGGGCGCCGGACAGGTGCGGAACATGTGGCCGGACATCCTGGAGGCGGTCAAGAACCGCCGTCGCTTCACCTGGATCCTGCTCAGTCAGAACGCGCAGGTCGCGGGCTTCGACGGGACGACCCTCCAGCTCGGCTTCCTCAACGCGGGCGCCCGCGACAACTTCGCGAGCAGCGGCAGCGAGGAAGTGCTCAAGCAGGCGCTCTCCGAGCAGTTCCACGTGCAGTGGAAGATCGAGGCGATCATCGATCCCTCGGGCGGCACCCCGCAGCCCCCGGCTCCCGGCGGCGGCAACAACCCCGGCGGAGGTTACGGGGGCGGCGGAGGAGCCGGGGGTGGTTACGGAAACGGTGGCGGTGGCGGCTTCGGCGGCGGGGACGGCGGCGCCAGACCCCAGGCACCCGCCCCCTCCCAGCGGCCCGCACCGCCCGCCCAGCCCGCCTCCGCGGGGGCGGGCTCCGGCTCCGTGATGTCCGGCGCCTACGCACCCGCCGCCCCCGCGCACACCGTCCCCGGCCCCACGGCTCCCGAGCAGCGCCGCCCGTCGGACGCGGCCCCGGCCGCCCCCCGGCACGTCGCCCCCGAGGACGACACCCCTGAAGAGGACGACGCCGACCTCGTCGACTCCGCGCTCTCCGGCCACGACCTGATCGTGCGCGAGCTGGGTGCCACCGTCGTCGAGGAGTATCCGAACGATCAGTAATGACGAGTAACGGCCAGTAATGACTGGTGATGTTCGGTGACGGCTGGGGCGCCCCGCGTCGTCCGCGCACGGCCGCCGTCCACCCGGTCCGCCGGTCGATCGCCCGTTCCCGTCCGCCCCCCGCCCGTCCCCGTTCGCCTCCGTCCTCCGTCCTCCGCCCGCAGTCCGCGCGCCGGACGTCCGGTGGGTCGCGGACCCCGGCCCGGCTAGGCTGCCCCCCGTGAAGGTCCTAGTCATCGGCGGCGGTGCCCGCGAACACGCCCTGTGCCGCTCTCTGTCCCTCGATCCCGACGTCACCGCGCTGCACTGCGCGCCGGGCAACGCCGGCATCGCCGAAGTCGCCCAGCTGCACCCGGTCGACGCCCTGGACGGTGCGGCCGTCGCCCGGCTCGCCACCGAGCTGGAGGCCCGGCTCGTCGTCGTCGGACCCGAGGCGCCGCTCGTCGCGGGGGTCGCCGACGCCGTACGGGACGCGGGCATCGCCTGCTTCGGCCCGTCCGCCGAGGCGGCGCGGCTGGAGGGCTCCAAAGCCTTCGCCAAGGACGTCATGGCCGCGGCCAGCGTCCCCACCGGGCGCAGTTACGTCTGTACGACCCCCGAGGAGATCGACAAGGCCCTCGACGCCTTCGGCGCCCCCTTCGTCGTCAAGGACGACGGTCTCGCCGCCGGCAAGGGCGTCGTCGTGACCGACGACATCGCCGCCGCCCGCGAGCACGCGCTCGCCTGCGGCCGGGTCGTCATCGAGGAGTTCCTCGACGGCCCCGAGGTCTCCCTCTTCGCCGTCACCGACGGCCGCACCGTCCTCCCGCTGCGCCCCGCCCAGGACTTCAAGCGCGCGCTCGACGGCGACGAGGGCCCCAACACCGGTGGCATGGGCGCCTATTCGCCGCTCCCGTGGGCCGACCCCAAGCTGGTCGACGAGGTCATGGAGACGGTGCTCCAGCCGACCGTCGACGAACTGCGCCGCCGTGGCACGCCGTTCGCCGGGCTGCTGTACGCGGGCCTGGCGATCACCAGCCGCGGTGTGCGGGTCATCGAGTTCAACGCCCGATTCGGGGACCCCGAGACCCAGGTGGTCCTGGCCCGGCTGCGGACCCCGCTCGCCGGTGTCCTGCTGGCCGCCGCCGAGGAGCGTCTCGCCGATCAGCCGGCCCTGGTCTGGCGCGACGACGCGGCGGTCACGGTCGTCATCGCCTCGCACAACTACCCCGGTACGCCGCGTACCGGCGACCCGATCGAGGGTCTGGCCGACGTCGTGGCGCAGGACGCGCCCCACGCGTACGTGCTGCACGCCGGGACCCGGCTGGCCGACGACGGCGGTACGGTCCTGAGCGCCGGTGGCCGGGTGCTGTCCGTCACCGCGACCGGCAAGGATCTCGGGCAGGCACGGGAGCGGGCGTACGCGGCCGTGGACCGGATCCGCCTGGACGGTTCCCAGCACCGTACGGACATCGCGCGCGAGGCCGCCGAAGCCTGACCCGGCCGGCGAGCCAGCCAGCAGGCCGACCGGGGCCGGGACGCCCGCGTCCCGGCCCCGGCGCCTCGGTATGCCCGGTACGACCCCGGACCCCGGCCCGGCACCCCACCCCACCCCACCAACCCCTCGCTCCGTCGCGGAAACACGCTGCGGAGACACTCCGCGGAAACCGGTCCCCTCCTCCGTCACCTCGCCGCGGAAACCGCACGCACAAAACACCCGCGCGTCAGCACCTTTGCCCAAAGCCATTCCATCGAGTGACGGTTAGCCCATCCGAATGACCCTCGCCGGGGCCCCAACTATGGTGCGGCGCAAGCGTTCGGGCACTTGGCCCACCGGCATTGCGATGTCAGTGGTGGGTGCCACAGTGGGGGAGTGAGCAAATCCGCCGCAGTGCTGGCAGAGGGGGTGAGATCCGGACGTGTCCGGTTCCGGAGTCGGTGAGGAGATCGGCGTCCAGGGCGCCAGGTCCAGGGCTGTCGCAGTGCTGCGTGTGCGCGGCAGGGCCATGGCCGTCGCGCTGCTGCCCGCCGCGGCGGCGGTCGTCCTGCTCGCGGGCGGTGCCACGGGCGCTCTGACCGGCGGGAGTTGGGACGCCGCGCGCTGGATCGTGACGGTTCTCGCCGGCGTCGTGCTGCTGTGCGCGGCGGCCGTGGCCGTCGTGATCGCCAGAGCCAGACCCGCCCTCAGCCCCACCGTGGAGATCGCCGAGCGCTCCGCCCCCGATCTGTACCGGCTGGTGCGGGATCTGGCCGAGCGGCTGGACGTGCTGGCGCCCTCAGCCATAGCCCTGACCCCCGACTGCGACAGTTGGCTGGAGGACCGTACGCACCCCGCGCACGCCTCCGTCGACGCCTCGGCCCTTCCGTCCGGTACGGGCGGTGACCCCGGCATCCGACGCGCCTCCCGCTCCCCGCACGGGACAGCCGCCGGCCACGGGCGTCACCACGCTCCCACCGCGCCCGTCCTCGTGATCGGCTCGCCCTTCCTGTGGTGGATGCGGGTCGCCGAGCTGCGCGCCGTGCTGGCGCCTGTCGTGGCCGGCACGGGCCCGGCGTCGCACCCCGACATAGCGGCCGCCCGCCGCTTCGTGCGGGGCCTCGACGCCGCGGTGGCGCTCTCGGGTCGTCCGGGACTCGGGCTGATACGGCGGGCGGGGCTCGGCGCCGTCGGCCGGATCGCCCGACTGATGCTGCGCGCCTGCGGCGAGCACGCCGCGCTGATGGAGCGCGGTGTCGCCTCCGCCGCCTCCGAGCGCGCGCAGGGTGTGGACTACGGCCTGCGGATCGTCGCCCAGGAGCAGGTCGGCCTCGCCTACGCGGGCTGGGACCGGCTGCTGACCCGCGTCGCGCTGCCCGCCTGGCGGATGGGCCGCTGGCCGTCCCGCCTCGATGTCGGCGTCGTGTCGGCGCTCACCGAGCTGTCGCGGCGCGACCGGCTGGCCGACGGCTTCACCTCCCGGCTCGGCGAGCGGCCCGCCTGCGACCTGCTGGAGGAGCCCGGCGCCGTCGACGAGGCCGCGTCCCTGCTGGCCGCGCGCCTCTTCCACGGCGGCCCGGCCGCTTCGGGCCCCGACTGGTCCCCGGTGGACTGGCAGCAGTATCCGGAGGAGGTCGTCGACCGCAAGTGGCGTACGGAAGCGGCGAGGCTGCACCGCGTCCTGGACGACATGGGCGTCCGCCCGTCCGCCCGGCCCGGCGGTTCCGCGGCCGACCACTCGGCCGTCCGCGTGCTCGGCCCCACGCTGGACCGGGTCATGGACCATCTCGCCGGACGGGGCGAGGAGGCGGGCGACGCCCTGGCCGCCGGAATCAGCGCCGAGGTGGCGCGCGAGGAGGCCGCGGCCGTGCCCGCCGTCCCGGCGCCCGCCCCGGCGGCGGACCCGGCCGGCGACGCCCTGTCGTTCCGTGGGACGGACCCGCTCCCGCTGCTTCCGCTCATGCCGCCGCGTACGGGCCGCGAGCTGCTCGCCGACCACGTCACGGCGATGGTCTGCTGCGCGGCCGTGGACACGGCGGGTGCGGCTCCGGGCCTGGACTGGCTCGACGGCCCGGCCCTGCTGATGGGCGGCAAACGCCGTACGGACCTGGCGGGCGGGGTGCTGAGCCTGGTGGAGGACGGTGACGTGGAGCCGCTGCGGACCTGGCTCGCCTCGACGGGCGTACGGTCGGAGAAACCGGTCCGTCTGGTGTGAATTCGCTCACCCCCACCCGGACGGAGTGCCCGGTACGGACGTGCCGAAGCCGCCGTGCCCCGCTACCGCCACGGCGGCTGACCACCCGGGCCCGGCCCGCACCTCACCCGGCGCACGACCCGGCAAACCGCGGGGCCAACCGCCCCCCGCACCGACCGGCCGGTCCCTGGAAGAAGCCCGGCAAGGCCCCGGAGGAGCCCCGGCGAACCGCCCGTTGAGCGCCACGCGCCGCCCAACACACCGTGCGGATCCGGGTGTTCCGCGCACTTCCTTTCGCGACGAACGGTGACGGAGCGCGTGCGTAATGTGATGTGCTGGGAGCCGGCGCCGCCACGGTCCGCCCCAACGGCGGTCCGCCCACCGGCAGTCGACCAACCACCAAGAACCGGACGGGGATTCCAGGGAGGGGCGCGCCAATGTGCGCCGATCACATCCGACGGTGGGAGTCGGGCGCGCTCGCCCACGCCGTCTCAGACCCCTTCGGCCAGGGCCCGGTGCCCTGGCTGCGCGGCAGCGAGAACTACTTCGACGACACGGGCCAGGTCGTCCCCTGGTACGCGGACCCGACGCTCGGGCGCGACCGCGGCGGCACCCGTACCGCCGACGACGTCCACCGTCAGATCAAGGGCTTCGCCTCGACCGGCGCCGCCGCGCCCGGCGAGTCGATCGACTTCCACGTCACCGTCGATCCTCCCCAGCCGTTCGCCGTGGACATCTACCGGATCGGGCACTACGGCGGCGAGGGCGCCCGCAAGATCACCACCAGCCCCCGGCTCTCCGGCATCGTCCAGCCCGCCCCGCTCGCCGCCGAGCGCACGGTCTCGTGCCACCACTGGTGGCTCTCCTGGCGCCTCCAGATCCCGTCGTACTGGTCGCTCGGCGCGTACGTCGCCGTCCTCACCACCACCGACGGCCACCGCTCCCACATCCCCTTCACGGTCCGCGACAGCCACCCCGCCGACCTGCTCCTCCTGCTGCCCGACATCACCTGGCAGGCGTACAACCTCTACCCGGAGGACGGCCGTCTCGGCGCGAGCCTCTACCACGCCTGGGACGAGCAGGGCCGGCTCCTCGGCGAGGAGGACGCGGCGATCACCGTCTCCTTCGACCGCCCGTACGCGGGCGCCGGCCTGCCCATCCACGTGGGCCACGCGTACGACTTCATCCGCTGGGCCGAGCGCTACGGCTACGACATCGCCTACGCCGACGCCCGCGATCTGCACGCAGGCAGGATCGACCCGACCCGCTACCGGGGGCTGGTCTTCCCCGGCCACGACGAGTACTGGTCGATCCCCATGCGCCGCACCGTAGAGCGGGCGCGCGAGCACGGCACGTCGCTGGTCTTCCTCTCCGCCAACACCATGTACTGGCAGGTCGAGTTGGGCCCGTCCGCCTCCGGTGTGCCCGACCGCCTCCTCACCTGCCGCAAGCGCCACGGGCCCGGCCGCCCGGCCCTCTGGCGGGAGGTGGACAGGCCGGAGCAGCAACTGCTCGGCATCCAGTACGTGGGCCGGGTCCCCGAGCCGCACCCGATGGTCGTACGGAACGCGCAGCACTGGTTCTGGGAAGCCACCGGCGCCTCCGAGCGCGACGAGATCCCCGGCCTCGTCGCCGGCGAGGCCGACCGTTATTTCCCGCGGACGGCGCTTCCCGAGCACGACGAACGGATGCTGCTCGCCCACTCGCCGTACCGGGACAACGACAACGTCCTCCGCCACCAGGAGACTTCGCTCTACCGGGCGCCCTCCGGCGCCCTGGTCTTCGCCTCGGGGACCTTCGCGTGGTCGCCCGCGCTGGACCGGCCCGGCCATGTCGACCCGCGCGTCCAGCGGGCGACCGCCAATCTCCTGGACCGCATCTGCAAGCGGGACTGAACGCGGCCGGGCCCGGGAGACGCCGTCGCCCCGCCGTGTTCCCGCGCCGGGCCGCCGCGCCCGCCCCGCCGCGCCCGCCCCGCCGCGCCCCCAGCCGCGCCCCGCTCCGCGCGTACGGGAGAATCGGAACAGGAAAGCCCGCGGCGAGGAACGAGGAACCGTGTCCGGATTCGTAGAAAAGCCCGAGCCGTCGCAGGTCCCGGGCCTGGTGCATCTGCACACCGGCAAGGTGCGCGACCTGTACCGGAACGAGGCGGGCGATCTCGTGATGGTCGCCAGCGACCGCATCTCCGCGTACGACTGGGTCCTGCCCACCGAGATCCCCGACAAGGGCCGGGTCCTGACGCAGCTCTCGCTCTGGTGGTTCGACAAGTTCACCGATCTCGCGCCGAGCCATGTCATCTCCACCGACCTCCCGGACGGCGCCCCCGCCGACTGGGCCGGCCGCACACTCATCTGCGAGCCCCTGCGGATGACCCCGGTCGAGTGCGTCGCCCGCGGCTATCTCACCGGCTCCGGTCTCGCGGAGTACGAGCAGACCCGTACCGTCTGCGGACTCGCCCTCCCCGAGGGCCTGGTCGACGGCTCCGAACTGCCGGCGCCGATCTTCACCCCGGCCACGAAGGCCGCCGTCGGCGACCACGACGAGAACGTGTCGTACGAGGAGGTCGCCCGCCGGATCGGCGCCGAGACCGCCGCGCTGCTGCGCCGTACGACGCTCGACGTCTACGGCCGCGCCCGCGACATCGCCCGCGACCGGGGCATCATCCTGGCCGACACGAAGTTCGAGTTCGGCTTCGACACCGACGACCGGCTGGTGCTCGCCGACGAGGTGCTGACCCCGGACTCCTCGCGCTTCTGGCCGGCGGCGACCTGGGAACCGGGCCACGCGCAGCCGTCGTACGACAAGCAGTACGTACGCGACTGGCTGACCTCGCCCGCCTCCGGCTGGGACCGCGCGAGCGAGCAGCCGCCGCCGGAGCTGCCCCAGGAGATCGTGGACGCGACGCGCGCCAAGTACCTGGAGGCGTACGAACTCCTCACCGGCACGCGCTGGTAGCCCCCCGCCGGGCAGCGAAGCCGGACAGCGAGGAACCCCCGGCCGGTGATCCGGCCGGGGGTTCCTGTGCTGAGCGGACGACCAGGTTCGAACTGGCGACCTCAACCTTGGCAAGGTTGCGCTCTACCAACTGAGCTACGTCCGCGTGCGCCGTGGCGCGAGCCCCACTATACCCAACCTCGCTCGCGGGCGAGACGCACCGCCGTGTGCCGACTCGAAGCACCCAGTTTGGACGCGGCGGACGACAGGTAGTTCCGTACGGTGCCCTGCGACAGCGAGGCCCATTCCGCGATGTCGGCGATCGGCGCCCCGTCGGCGGCCAGCTCCAGCACCTCGGCCTCGCGCGCCGTCAGCGGTGAGTCGCCGGCGGAGATCGCGTCTGCCGCCAACTCCGGGTCCACGTGCCGGTTTCCGGCGTGCACGGTGCGGATGATCTCGGCGAGCTGCCGGGCGCTGACGGTCTTCGGTACGAAGCCGCGCACCCCCGCGGCCAGGGCCCGCTTGAGATGACCGGGGCGGCCGTGACTGGTGACGATCATCGTCCGGCAGCCGGGCAGTTCGGTACGGAGCGATGTGGCGACCTTCACACCGTCCGCGCCCGGCATCTGGAGATCGAGGACGGCGACGTCCGGGCGGTGTGCCAGTGCCATCGCCAGCGCCTCGGGCCCCGACGCGGCCTCGGCGACGACGGTCAGGTCCTCCTCCAGCCCGAGGAGCGCGGCGAACGCGCCGCGGATCAGATGCTCGTCGTCGGCGAGCAGGATGCGTACGGGGGTGACCGGCGCGGGGCCGGGCAGTGGCGGCTGGCTCACGCGGTCACCTCGCTCGCCCCGGCCGCCCCGCCCGCCCCGGCCGTCTCCGCGAGCTCGGCGGATCCACCACTACCGCTGGTCCGCGTCGGCTCCGCCGCCAGCGGCACCCGGGCCGTGAGCCGGAAGTGGGTGCCGTCCACCGGGCCCGCGTCGAGCGTGCCGCCCAGCGTGGCCAGCCGCTCGCGCAGCCCGGCGAGCCCGGCCCCCGCCGGCCCGGGCGGGCCCTCCGCGCCCGCTCGCGCCAGGGCCGCCCGGTCGGGCAGCCCGTCGTTCTCCACGACCAGCACCGCGTCGCACCCCTTCCGTACCGTCAGTCGTACCGTGCACTGCCGCGCGTCCCCGTGGCGCAGCACGTTCGTCGCGGCCTCGCGGACCACCCACCCGAGGGCGGACTGCACATCGGCCGGCAGGTCCGCGAGGCCACCCGCGCCGCCGCCGGAGCCTTCACCTTCGCCGCCGCCGGAGCCGTCACCGGAACCGCCGCTCGCACCGCCACCGGACATGCCCCTCGCACCGCCACCGGCGACGGCGTCCACCACCCCGTCCGTACCGCCCCCGCCCGCACCGTTCCCCGTATCCGCGCCCTCCAGCCGGAAACCGATCCCCGCCGCCCGCAACACGCCCCGCGCGCCCTCCAGTTCGGTGTGCAGGTCCACCTCCCGGTACCCCCGTACGACCGCCCGCACCTCACGCTGCGACTCCCGCGCGATCCGCTGCACCTCGGACATCTGCGTGGCGGCCTGCTCCGTACCGCCGCGCTGCGCCAGCTCCACGGCGAGTTCGCTCTTGAGCGCGATCACCGCCAGATTGCGTCCCATCACATCGTGCAGGTCGCGCCCGAAGCGCAGCCGTTCCTCGGCGACGGCGAGCCGCGCCTGGAGCTCACGGGCGCTGTCCAGATCCCACACCGCCTTCACCAGCCAGACCGAGAAGCCGGTGGTGAAGGTCAGGGCCAGTCCCGCGATCAGTACCCCGAGCACGGAACCGAAGAGGGCACCGAACCCCATGCCGAACACCAGCCCCGACAGTGCCACGACCACGATGGAGGCCAGCACGAGCAGGAGCATGTTCTTCACCCGCCGGACGCCGACGACCAGCGAGCCGACGCCGAACCCGGCGAAGGCGATCAGCACGTAGGACAGGCTCTGGATGTCGTCCTTGCTCGACGTGTGGGCCGAGACGAGAGCCATGGTCGCCACGGAACCGACGACGGAGAGCACCGCCGTCCCGGCCATCAGCCGGCTCGGCCTGGCCCGCCTGCCCAGTGTCCAGTCGAGGGCGTACGAGATGTAGGCCCCGGCCGCGAGCGCGTGGGCACAGCCGAGCAGCAGGAACCAGCCGCCGACCGGCGAGCCGGCGCGCGCCACGGTGCCCGTCACCATGACCACCAGCTCGCCGACGATGAAGAGGTGGAAGGACCAGCGGGTGTAGATCTCCACCTTGGCGGGTTTGCTCTTCCCGGCCCACGGCCGTGTCCTGCCCATTACCCTCGCCATGCCGTCCTTCCCACTCCCACCCGTGTCGGCGTGCTCGCCACGCGCGGACGCGCGCCCGGCGTCCGCCGGCGCGCCGTCCGTCGTGACCGTCGCTCAGCGTCGGGGCTCCCAGCGGAACCACCGCTTCACAGCAAACACCGCCAGCACCGACCAGGCCAGAGCATTCAGTCCCGCCGAGACCAGGTCGCCGGTCGCGGTGTCGCCCAGCCAGCCCGCCCGCACCAGGGTCACGATGCCGGTCATCGGCAGCACCTCGCAGACCGACGCGATGGTGTCGGGCAGCGCCTCCAGCGGCATGAACAGGCCCGATCCGACCACCGACAGCAGGAACAGCGGCATGGTGGTGATCTGCGCGCTCTCCACGGTGCGGGTGTACGAGGCCGTGGCCGCGGCCAGCGCCGCCATCAGCCCGATACCCACCAGCACACCCAGCACCAGCAGCTCGGGCCGCTGCGGGGAGCTGACGTCCAGGAACGCGGCGCCGACCGCGACCAGCAGCACACACTGCGCGAGCGCCAGCGCGGCGGCGGGGAGCGCGGTCCCGGTGAGGATCTCCGGATCGGACACCTCGCCCGTACGGAGCCGCTTGAGCACCAGTTCCTCGCGCCTGGCCGTGAACGCGGAGGTGAGGTTCGAGTACACGACCATCAGCAGCACCATGCCGATGCCGCCGGTCAGAGCGATCTCCAGCACGCTCATCCCGGTGTCTTCGAGATCGACGTCCTTCAGCGAGACCTGGACCGAGGCGATCAGCCCGATGGGTACGAACAGCGCCACGAAGAGCGTCGTCCTGTTGCGGATCAGCAGTGTCAGCTCGGCCCGCGCGAGCGCGCCCAGCCGTCCCGCCCTGGTCGTCGTCCCGCCTTCCGCGGCCGTCCCGCGCTTCTGAGTGACTGTCGCGCTCATGCGGCGACCCCCGTTCCCTTGTTGTCGCCCGCACCCGCACCCGCACCGGCGGCCCCGGCTCCCGCGCGCTGCGCCGCGATGTCGAGGAACGCCTCTTCGAGCGAGGCGGACCGGGCATCGAGGCCTGCCAGATGTACGCCGAACTCCTCGGCCCAGCGCAGCAGTTCGGCGAGGTCCCGCTGGAGCTCCTGGGTGCGGATCTCGATCTGCGGACCGTCGGCCGCCGCCCGCAGTGTGAGCGGCAGCTGCCCCGGCGCGACCCCGTCGGGCAGCTTGAACCGGATCCGGGCCGGCCTGGTCGCGGTCACCTCCGCCGGTGTCCCCGCCACCTCGATCCGGCCGCCGTGCATGATCGCCAGCCGGTCCGCGAGGGACTCGGCCTCCTCCAGGTAGTGGGTGGTCAGCAGCACGGTGGTCCCTTCGTCGCGCAGCGCCGCCACCAGGTCCCAGGTGTCCCGGCGGCCCTCGGCGTCGAGGCCGGTCGTCGGTTCGTCGAGGAAGAGCACCTCGGGGCGGCCGAGCAGCGCGAGCGCCAGATCGAGGCGCCGCCGCTCACCACCGGAGAGCTGCTTGACCCGCACACCGGCGCGCTTGGCCATCCCGACGAGATCCAGCGCCTCGTCGACGGGCCGCGCCCCGCTCGTGCAGCCCGACCACATCCGTACGGTCTCCTTGACCGTCAGATCGGTCGGGAAGCCGCCCTCCTGGAGCATCACCCCGGTCCGCGGCCGTACCGCGGCCCTGTCGGTGTACGGGTCGTGTCCCAGCACCCGCACCGTGCCGCCGCTGGGGCGGGCGAGGCCCTCCAGCATCTCCACGGTGGAGGTCTTGCCCGCCCCGTTCGTGCCGAGCAGCGCGAAGACCTCCCCCTCGCCGACGGTGAACGAGATCTCGTCCACCGCCTGGAACCCCCCGGCGTAGGTGCGCCGGAGCCGGTCCACCTCGATGACGTTCCAGTCCACATCCGTGGGCCTTACCGCGTTGTCTCCCCGAGTCGTTGTCATGACTACAAGACTTCCGCCGGATCGGCGCCGGGTTCAGTGCGCGCTGTCACCACTGCTCATGACAAATGTCATCGCTGGGGGCGGGCACGGCGAAGGCCCCAGTCGGAAGTGACCGGGGCCTTCGATGCTGAGCGGACGACCAGGTTCGAACTGGCGACCTCAACCTTGGCAAGGTTGCGCTCTACCAACTGAGCTACGTCCGCAGTGCACCGTCCACCGAGGACGAGCCTCGATGTGATGCGGAGCGGGTGACAGGAATCGCACACTGCGCCTCCCCCTTGGAAAGGGGGCGTTCTACTACTGAACTACACCCGCACGCTGCGTGGGGTTCGGCTTTTCGGCCTTGCCCTTCGGCGTGCTCCAGACTCTAGCCGATCGCCGGGGGTGCTGTGCAACTCCGTTCCCCGGCGAGCCCGGCCGCGCGCCCCGGACCGGACACTTCCTCAACTCGCCTCGCGGAAGGCCTCGTAGACCCGCTTGGGGATCCGGCCGCGGGCCGGCACCTCCATCCGGTGCGAGAGCGCCCAGGCGCGTACCGCGGCCGGGTCGGGCGCCAGGGCGGTGTGCCGGTACGACTTACGGTTCTTTCCGGCGTGCGTCTGCCGGCGGCCCGCGGAGAGGTACGGGGCGAGGGCCTTGCGCAGTTTCTTTGCATTGGCGGGATTGAGGTCGATCTCGTACGACTTCCCGTCGAGGCCGAACGTGACCGTTTCCGCCGCTTCCCCGCCGTCGATGTCGTCGGAGAGCGTGACCACTACGCGTTGCGCCACGGATATCGGTCCTTTCCTGCGGCACCGCCGGGTCCGGCCATGCTTGGGATCATGGCTGACGTGCGGCGACACCGGGCTTCCGGCAGTTTAGGGGCAATGCGGCTTTCTGCTCTATTCCTTTGTACAGCGAACCGCATCGCATTGTGAAGCCCAGCCAATTGCATCAGCGTGTCCGACGGCAATGGCGGGAGCGATTTTTTTCCTGGATTTTTCCCTGTCGTCTCACGGTGCGATATCGACGGAGATCGGTGGAGAGTCCGGCACTGCGTGGATATCTACCCGCGTAGATTTTCGCTGCGGGTACGCTGAAGGCACTCGGGGGGTCGGGGGATTCCCCGGCGGAACCACAGCCGCGGACAGCTGCACACAGCCGCACCACACAGCCGCACCACACCACCGGGAGTGCCAGTGGCACGCGTCGTAGTCGACGTCATGCTCAAGCCGGAGATCCTCGACCCGCAAGGACAAGCAGTGCAGCGCGCACTGCCCCGGCTGGGTTTCGACGGGATCGCGGACGTCCGACAGGGAAAGCGTTTCGAGCTGGAGGTGGAGGGCCCGGTCGACGAGGCCGCCCTCGCCCGCATCCACGAGATGGCCGAGACGTTCCTCGCCAACACCGTCATCGAGGACTTCGTCGTAAAGGTGGAGTCGTGACCACTCGTATCGGAGTCGTCACTTTCCCCGGCACACTCGACGACCGCGACAGTCTTCGCGCCGTGCGGATCGCCGGCGCCGAGCCCGTCGCACTCTGGCACCGCGACAAGGACATCAAGCAGGTAGACGCCGTCGTCCTGGCGGGCGGATTCAGCTACGGCGACTATCTGCGCGCCGGTGCCATTTCGCGATTCTCGCCGGTGATGGAGACGGTCATCGAGCAGGCGAAGGCCGGTATGCCGGTCCTCGGCATCTGCAACGGCTTCCAGATCCTCACCGAAACGCATCTGCTGCCGGGCGCGATGCTGCGCAACAACCATCTGCACTTCATCTGCCGCGACCAGAAGCTCCGCGTGGAGAACGCGGAGACCGCGTGGACCGCCGACTACGAGGCGGGCCAGTCCATCTCCGTACCGCTGAAGAACATCGACGGCCGGTACGTGGCCGCCGAGTCGGTCCTGGACGAGCTGGAGGCCGAGGGCCGGGTCGCCTTCCGTTATCTGGACGGCAACCCGAACGGCTCGCTCCGCGACATCGCGGGCATCACCAACGCGGCGGGCAATGTCGTGGGTCTGATGCCGCACCCCGAGCACGCCGTCGAACCGCTGATCGGTACGGGCCGTACCGACGGGCTCGGATTCTTCACCTCGATCCTGAGGAAGCTGGTAAGCGCCTGATGACGATCAAGAACCTGGACACCGTCAAGAACGCGACGGGGACGCCCGACGTCGACCAGCCCTGGAAGGAACTCGGCCTCAAGGAGGACGAGTACGCCCGGATCCGCGAGATCCTGGAGCGCCGGCCCACCGGCGCCGAGCTGGCCATGTACTCGGTCATGTGGTCCGAGCACTGCTCGTACAAGAGCAGCAAGGTGCATCTCAGGCAGTTCGGCGACAAGGCCCCCGCCAGCGACGCGATGCTCGTCGGCATCGGGGAGAACGCGGGCGTCGTGGACGTCGGCCAGGGGTACGCGGTGACCTTCAAGGTCGAGTCGCACAACCACCCCTCGTACATCGAGCCCTACCAGGGCGCGGCGACCGGCGTCGGCGGCATCGTCCGCGACATCCTCGCCATGGGCGCCCGGCCGGTCGCCGTCGTGGACCCGCTGCGCTTCGGCGCGGCCGACCACCCCGACACCCGGCGCGTGCTGCCCGGCGTCGTCGCCGGCATCGGCGGCTACGGCAACTGCCTGGGCCTGCCGAACATCGGTGGCGAGGTCGTCTTCGACTCCTGCTACCAGGGCAACCCGCTGGTCAACGCGGGCTGCATCGGCGTGATGAAGCACGAGGACATCCACCTCGCGCAGGCGTCGGGCCCCGGGAACAAGGTGATCCTGTACGGCGCCAGGACCGGCGGCGACGGCATCGGCGGCGTCTCGGTGCTCGCGTCCGAGACCTTCGAGTCGACCGGACCGGCCAAGCGTCCGGCCGTGCAGGTCGGTGACCCGTTCCAGGAGAAGCTCCTCATCGAGTGCACCCTGGAGATCTTCGCCGAGAAGCTGGTCGCCGGTATCCAGGACCTCGGCGGCGCCGGGCTCTCCTGCGCGACGAGCGAGCTGGCGTCGGCCGGCTCCGGCGGCATGCGGGTCGAGCTGGACACCGTCCCGCTGCGTGACTCGTCCCTCTCGCCCGAGGAAATCCTCATGAGCGAGTCGCAGGAACGCATGTGCGCGGTCGTCGAGCCCGACAAGGTCGACCGGTTCATGGAGATCTGCGAGAAGTGGGACGTCATCGCGACCGTCATCGGTGAGGTCACCGAGGGCACCCGCCTGGAGATCTACTGGCACGGCGAGCAGATCGTCGACGTGCCGCCGCGCTCCGTGGCGCACGACGGCCCCGTCTACCAGCGGCCGTACGCCCGCCCCGAGTGGCAGGACGCGCTCCAGGCCGACGACGCGGGCAGGCTCGCCCGGCCCGCTGACTCGGCGGAACTGCGCGAGCAGGTGCTGCGGCTCGTGGGGTCGCCCAACCAGGCGTCGAAGGCGTGGATCACCGACCAGTACGACCGCTTCGTGCAGGGCAACACGGTGCTCGCGCAGCCCGAGGACGCGGGCATGGTCCGCATCGACGAGTCGACCAACCTCGGCGTGGCGATGGCGACGGACGGCAACGGCCGGTTCGCCAAGCTCGACCCGTACGCGGGCGCGCAGCTCGCGCTGGCGGAGGCGTACCGCAACGTCGCCGCCTCCGGTGCCAGGCCGCTCGCCATCTCCGACTGCCTGAACTTCGGTTCGCCCGAGGACCCGGCCGTCATGTGGCAGTTCGCCGAGGCCACGCGCGGCCTCGCGGACGGCTGTCTCCAGCTGGGCACCCCGGTGACCGGCGGCAACGTCTCGCTCTACAACCAGACCGGTGAGACGGCGATCCACCCGACGCCGGTCGTCGCCGTGCTCGGTGTGATCGACGACGTCACGCGCCGTACGCCGATCGCCTTCGGGGAAACCGGCCAGCTCCTCTATCTGCTGGGCGACACCCGCGAGGAGTTCGGCGGATCGGCCTGGTCTCAGGTGATCCACGACCATCTGGGCGGGCTGCCGCCCGAGGTGGACCTGGACCGGGAGAAGCTGCTCGGCGAGATCCTGATCTCGGGGTCCCGTGACGGCATGATCGACGCGGCCCACGACCTGAGCGACGGCGGTCTGATCCAGGCCGTCACCGAGTCGTGCCTGCGGGGCGGCAAGGGCGCGCGGCTGGTCGTGCCGGACGGGCTGGACGCGTTCACCACGCTGTTCAGCGAGTCGGCGGGGCGCGCGGTCGTGGCCGTGCCGCGCAGCGAGGAGCTGCGCTTCACCGACATGTGCGGCGCGCGGGGGCTGCCCGCGACGCGGATCGGTGTGGTGGACGGCGAAGAGGTCGAGGTCCAGGGCGAGTTCAGCATCCCGCTGAGCGAGCTGCGCTCGGCGCACGAGGGCACGATCGAGGCACTGCTGGCCTGACCGTCCCCGCTTCTCCGTCCTCGATCGCCGGACGGGCCGCCGCACATCGGCGCCCGTCCGGCGATCTTGTCCCGTCCGGCGACCGCCGGAACGGCCCGCTGCACGGCAGCGCGGCGGCGATGCCTTCTTATGCCCGGTGAAGACCCCGCGGCCCTGGGGCTCGGGACCGGGTGTGCCCGGGTGGCGGTGCGTCCCGGTTCGCGGCCGGCTGTGAACCGGCGTCGCCGGGCGGTGGCCCCCGGGCGCGGCGGCGAGGCCCGCGACCGTGGCCGAGACCCGTCGTCCCCGCAGGACGGTGCCGGGCCGACCGCCCGGTGAAGCCGGTGCGGGCGTCGCGTTAGCCTCCCCGCATGCCACCGGCCAAGAAGCGCAAGCAGCGCGTTTACGACTCCGACAAGACCCGTACCGCCGTCCTCACCCAGTTCGCGCACGTGCGCGAAGCGGTCGTCGCACTCACACCCGAGCAGCTCGCCCGGCCCGCCGGGCTCGGTGACTGGACCGTGCGGGAGCTGGCCGCGCATCTGTGCATGGGTGTCGAGAGCGTCGGCCGGGCGCTGGAGCAGCCCGCACCGCCCGTGGCGGAGGTCGGCCTGCCCGGCTGGGCGTTCACCACCGCCGCGGTGGCCACCCCCATCTCGGACGACGTCAAGGTGTACGCGGCCTCCGCCGAACCCGCCGAGCTGTTCGAGCGCACGGCCGGCCGGATCACCGCGCTGCTGCCCGGCGCCCCGGCCGGCCGGCTGATCGGCGTCCGGGTCGGCGCGATGCGCCTCGGCGACTTCCTGGTCACCCGCACCGTGGAACTCGTCGTCCACACCGACGACCTGAACCGGGCCGCCGGGCTCGACATCCCCTTCGACCGGCAGGCGCTCGCCGCCTGCACCCGGCTGCTCGCCGACGCGCTCGCGGAGAAGGCGCCCGGCGCGTCGACGGAGGTACGGATCCCGCCGTACGCCGTCGTCCAGTGCGTGGAGGGCCCCCGGCACACCCGCGGCACCCCGCCGAACGTCGTCGAGACCGACCCGCTCACCTGGCTGAGACTGGCCACCGGACGTACGACATGGGCCCAGGCACTCGCGTCGGCGCAGGTCAGCGCCAGTGGCGAACGCGCGGATCTCGCCACCCTGCTGCCGGTCATGAGCTGACCGGGACCCGGTCGGATGCCGCGTCCGGCCCCGGTACGGAACCGGACGGGGACCTGCCTCGTCCCACCGGTATGCGGAAACAGCCAGTGACCATCGTCACCGCCCTCACGACCCTGTCCCTCCTCGCCCTCGCCGGGTGCGGCACGGAATCCGGCAGAGGCTCCGACGGGGCGGCCGAGGCCGGCAGCTCCGTGCAGTCCGATCAGCCCCTGACCGACGTGCGCTGGAGCATCGAGAGCCTCAGCGTCAACGGAAAGAAGACCGCGGCCCCCGCCGGGGCCACCGTGGAGATCGACTCCAAGGGCAAGGTCGAGGCCCGCACCGGATGCAACTCCATCGGTGCCAAGGCCACCATCGACGGCGACACGATCACTGTCGGTGAGAAGCGGACGACGCTCATCGCCTGTCCCGAGGAGCTCGCCGCCTTCGAGCAGGCGCTCAGCGGCGCCTTCGAGGGCAAGCTCAAGGCCAAGGTCGAGGACAAGACGCTCACCCTCACCGGCGCCGGCGGCGACTCCATCACCATGTCCGCCCAGAAGCCCGCCCCGCTCGTGGGCACGGGATGGACCGTGACCAGCCTTCTTTCCGGTGGTACGGCCGGCTCGCTGCCCAAGGACAAGAAGGGCGAGACCGGAAAGGCGACGCTCACTTTCGCCAAGGACGGCACCGTGAGCGGCAGCCTCGGCTGCAACACGTTCTCGGCACCCGCCGAGACCACGGACTCCACGATCACCTTCGGGCCGGTCAGGTCCACCAAGAAGATCTGCCCGGAGCCGGGGATGTCCCTGGAGACCGAGCTCCTGAAGGTGCTCGACGGGAAGGTGACGTATGAGGTGCACCACCGTGAGCTGACCCTGAAGGCGGCCGACGGCAACGGCCTCGGAGCCGCAGCGGGCACCCCCGCGAAGTAGTGCGGGCACGGTTCCCCCTGGTGAGCGGGGACCCGTCCGAACGGGCCGGCGGCGACACGCCGCCGGCCCGTTCTGCCGTCCACCTCACGGCCCACTTCCGTACCGCATTCGGACCAGCGCTCGATCTCGCCTACACTCGGTGGCGTGCCTCGTGGTGATGGACGACTCAACCACGACCTCCTCCCTGGCGAGAAGGGCCCTCAGGACGCCTGCGGCGTCTTCGGAGTCTGGGCCCCCGGTGAAGAGGTCGCCAAGCTCACCTACTTCGGACTGTATGCACTGCAACACCGCGGACAGGAGTCCGCGGGCATCGCAGTGAGCAACGGCTCCCAGATCCTTGTCTTCAAGGACATGGGCCTTGTCTCACAGGTCTTCGACGAAACCTCCCTCGGCTCCCTCCAGGGCCATATCGCCGTGGGTCACGCCCGGTACTCCACCACCGGAGCCTCGGTGTGGGAGAACGCGCAGCCGACCTTCAGGGCGACCGCCCACGGCTCCATCGCGCTCGGCCACAACGGCAATCTGGTCAACACGGCCGAGCTGGCCGGACTGGTCGCCGACCTCCCCAAGGAGAACGGCCGCACGACCCGCGTCGCCGCCACCAACGACACCGATCTGATCACGGCGCTGCTGGCCGGGCAGACGGACGACGACGGCAAGCCCCTCACCGTCGAACAGGCCGCTCCGCAGGTCCTGCGGCACGCCAAGGGCGCCTTCTCGCTCGTCTTCATGGACGAGCACACCCTGTACGCGGCCCGGGACCCGCAGGGCATCCGCCCGCTGGTCCTCGGCAGGCTCGAACGCGGCTGGGTCGTGGCGTCCGAGAGCGCGGCCCTCGACATCTGCGGCGCCTCCTACGTCCGGGAGATCGAGCCCGGCGAGCTGGTCGCCATCGACGAGAACGGCCTGCGCACCTCGCGATTCGCTGAAGCGAAGCCCAAGGGCTGTGTCTTCGAGTACGTGTACCTGGCCCGCCCCGACACCGACATCGCCGGCCGGAACGTCTACCTCTCCCGCGTGGAGATGGGCCGCAAGCTCGCCCAGGAAGCGCCCGCCGACGCCGATCTCGTCATAGCCACGCCGGAGTCCGGCACACCCGCCGCGATCGGTTACGCGGAGGAGAGCGGCATCCCGTACGGCTCGGGACTGGTGAAGAACGCGTATGTGGGCCGGACCTTCATCCAGCCCTCCCAGACGATCCGCCAGCTCGGCATCCGGCTGAAACTCAATCCTCTTAAAGAGGTCATCAGGGGCAAACGCCTGGTGGTCGTCGACGACTCGATCGTCCGCGGCAACACCCAGCGCGCCCTGGTCAAGATGCTCCGTGAGGCCGGCGCCGCCGAGGTCCACATCCGGATCTCGTCCCCGCCCGTGAAGTGGCCGTGCTTCTTCGGCATCGACTTCGCGACCCGCGCGGAGCTGATCGCCAACGGCATGTCCATCGACGAGATCGGCACGTCACTGGGCGCCGACTCGCTCTCGTACATCTCCATCGACGGCATGATCGAGGCGACGACCATCGCCAAGCCGAACCTCTGCCGCGCCTGCTTCGACGGCGAGTACCCGATGGACCTGCCCGATCCGGAGCTCCTCGGCAAGCAGCTGCTGGAGACCGAGCTGGCGGGCGGCGCCGACGCCGCCGACGCGCTCAGGCGGCCGTAACAGCGGCCGTGAGCGGCCGTGAACGTGCCCGTACGGCCCGCCGCGACCCCTCCTCCGGCCGCGGCGGCCCGCAGCCACGTCCCGGACGGACGGATCCCGCCCCCGAACCGAACCCCCGCAGCACCGACACGAAAGCTCCCTGCCATGCCAGCTGAATCCTCCGGTGCCTCCTACGCCGCCGCGGGCGTCGACATCGAGGCCGGCGACCGCGCCGTCGAGCTGATGAAGGAGTGGGTGAAGAAGACCCAGCGCCCCGAGACCGTCGGCGGCCTCGGCGGCTTCGCCGGTCTCTTCGACGCCTCCGCACTCAAGCGATACGAGCGCCCGCTGCTCGCCTCGGCCACCGACGGCGTGGGTACGAAGGTCGACCTGGCCCGCAAGATGGGCGTCTACGACACGATCGGCCACGATCTCGTGGGCATGGTCGTCGACGACCTGGTGGTGTGCGGCGCCGAACCGCTGTTCATGACCGACTACATCTGCGTCGGGAAGGTCTTCCCCGAACGGGTCGCCGCGATCGTCAAGGGCATCGCCGAGGGCTGTGTACTGGCCGGCTGCGCCCTGGTGGGCGGCGAGACCGCCGAGCACCCCGGCCTCCTCGGGGAGGACGACTTCGACGTCGCCGGCGCCGGTACGGGTGTGGTCGAGGCCGACCGGCTGCTGGGCGCGGATCGTATCCGTACGGGTGATGTCGTGATCGCGATGGCGTCCTCCGGGCTTCACTCCAACGGGTACTCACTCGTCCGGCACGTCGTGTTCGACCGGCTCGGCTGGTCGCTGGAGCGGGAGGTCGAGGAGTTCGGCCGTACGCTCGGCGCGGAGCTGCTGGAGCCCACCAAGATCTACTCGCTGGACTGCCTGGCGCTGACCAGGACCGCCGAGGTGCACGCGTTCAGCCACATCACCGGCGGCGGCCTCGCCAACAACCTGGCGCGGGTCGTCCCGGACCATCTGCACGCGACGGTGGACCGTTCGACCTGGGCACCCGGCGCCGTCTTCGACCTGATCGGCTCGGCCGGTCAGGTGGAGCGCACGGAGCTGGAGAAGACGCTCAACATGGGCGTCGGCATGATCGCCGTCGTTCCCGAGCAGTCGGTGGACACCGCGCTCACCACGCTCGCCGACCGGGGTGTGGACGCCTGGGTGGCCGGCGGCATCGTGGACCGGCAGAGCAGCGTGTCCACGGGCGCGGCGCTGACCGGGGACTATGCGAGCTAGCGGATCCCCGGTGCCGACGGGGCACCGGTGTCATGGTGAAACCCGGTCCGGGGAGCCCGGACCGGGTCACATGAGTGATTTCTTGAGGTGTACGTACGTCAAGCGCCGCGACGCTGTGACGACGGGCCGGACTCCTCGTCCTCGTCGTCGTCGTTGTACAGCTTCGCGTACTGTGCGTACGGGTCATCTTCCTCGTCGTCATCCTCGAACGGCTCAGCGTTCGGCGGTTGACTCGAAGGCGATGCGCCCAGCTCGTTGGCCAGACGCGACAGGTCAGTCCCGCCGCTGTTGTACTTCAGCTGGCGGGCGACCTTTGTCTGCTTGGCCTTGGCCCGGCCGCGCCCCATGGCTCGACCCCCTCGGTGACGGGGCTCCACGGCCCCAGAGTCTTGACACGCGTTCATGTTTCAGAACGAGCTCTCCGCAGAGAGACCCGTCCTTAGGACTTCAACGGTACCTGCTTCCGCGGCCATACGGTACGCCGCCCGCATGACGCGCCTCGGCGCGGGACCGGCGGGAACGGCTGTCCCCGCTGGTCAGCTGCGATTTTAACCTCTTCTTGAGGGGCGACCCGCCGACCGGGGTGAGTCTCGTCTCCCCCGGGGCGGCGCGGTGGCGCCGCGCCGGCCGGCCACCCTTCCGGACGTCAGCGGAGGCGGGCCTCCGAGATGCGCTGCTCGGCGATCCTGTCGGCCGCCGCGGCCGGCGGAATCCCGTCTTCCTTCGCACGTGCGAATATTGAAAGCGTCGTGTCGAAGATCTTCGCGGCCTTCGCCCTGCACCGCTCGAAGTCGAATCCGTGCAGCTCGTCGGCGACCTGGATCACCCCGCCCGCGTTCACCACGTAGTCCGGCGCGTAGAGGATCCCGCGGTCGGCGAGGTCCTTCTCGACGCCGGGGTGGGAGAGCTGGTTGTTGGCCGCGCCGCACACCACCTTCGCGGTCATGACCGGCACGGAGTCGTCGTTCAGCGCCCCGCCGAGCGCGCACGGCGCGTAGACGTCCAGCCCCTCGGAGCGGATCAGCGCGTCGGTGTCGGCGGCCACGGCGACCCCGGGGTGCCGCTCGGTGATCCGGTGCACGGACTCGTCCCGTACATCGGTGATCACGACGGAGGCGCCGTCCTGGAGCAGATGCTCGACCAGGTGGTGCCCGACCTTGCCGACGCCCGCGACGCCGACCCTGCGGCCGCGCAGCGACGCCTCGCCCCACAGGTGCTGGGCGCTGGCGCGCATCCCCTGGAAGACACCGAACGCCGTCAGTACGGAGGAATCGCCGGCGCCGCCGTTCTCGGGGGAGCGGCCGGTCGTCCAGCGGCACTCACGGGCGACGACGTCCATGTCGGCGACGTACGTACCGACGTCGCAGGCCGTCACGTAGCGGCCACCCAGCGAGGCCACGAACCGGCCGTACGCGAGCAGCAGCTCCTCCGACTTGATCTGCTCGGGGTCCCCGATGATCACGGCCTTGCCGCCGCCGTGGTCGAGACCGGCCATGGCGTTTTTGTACGACATCCCCCGCGACAGGTTCAGCGCGTCGGCGACGGCTTCCTCGTCGGAGGCGTACGGGTAGAAACGGGTGCCGCCGAGGCCGGGGCCCAGGGCGGTGGAGTGCAGGGCGATGACTGCCTTGAGCCCGCTGGCGCGGTCCTGGCAGAGGACGACCTGCTCGTGGCCACCCTGTTCCGAGTGGAACAGGGTGTGCAGTACATCGGCGGTTGCGACAGGGGCTCCGGTCACATCGGTCACGGTGGTGACTCCCAAGTACGAAGCGGTGAGTAGCCCCTCCTGGGGGTGGGGAGAGACTGTTTGCGCATGAGGGTAAGTCCTACCGTGACGTAGATCCGACGCAGTGCCGAGGATCACCCTCCCGAGGGGTACGGGCATGGGACGATTCGGCCCATGCCAGCGGTGTCCGCACTCCTTGTCCCTTACGCCTCCTACCTGCGCGTGTACGAGCCCCTGGCGGCTTTTCCGGAGCCGGAGAGAAGCCACTGGGCGCGTTACGCGGCCCGGGGGCGCACGCCGACCGCGCAGGACGAACTCCGGCGCTCCCTGGCCGACTTGCTGCCCATCCCG
Source organism: Streptomyces sp. NPDC104581 (assembly GCF_055583685.1). Taxonomy (NCBI): domain Bacteria; kingdom Bacillati; phylum Actinomycetota; class Actinomycetes; order Kitasatosporales; family Streptomycetaceae; genus Streptomyces; species Streptomyces sp. NPDC104581. The sequence continues at coordinate 42,617 of NZ_JBVJNN010000025.1, read as the reverse complement.
CCCGTCCCGGTGCCCGTCCACGAGAGCGCCGACGCGTTCGTCACGGAGGTCGACGGCGTGGTGTGCGTCTGCCCGTGGCGCACCCGGCTGCGCGGCTGGCTGGCCCTGGAGTCGCTGGTCGACACGCTGCCCCAGCCGCTGCTCGACTCGGTGCTGCCGCCGGTGGTGCGCGGGCAGGCGGCGGCGGACTTCGAGCAGTGGCGCGAACGCAATCCGGACGCCCGGCCGTGGATCAGGACGGCGGTCTGGCAGGTGCCGGTGCGCTGGTTCACGCTCTTCGCCGACGACGAGCGCGAGTACCGGGCGCGGGAGCCCGACGGCACCACGGCGCCCGCCCTGCGCTACCGGACCCCGATGGTGCAGGCGCGGCGGCGGCTGGCGCGGGCGCTGAAGGCGCTGCGGGAGTCGGTCGACGAGGGGCCGCTCATCGAGGGCCTCATAGACGTGGGCCGGTGGCTGGAGGAGTTCCACCCGCGCTCGCTGGTCGAGCTCGACTACGGGGGGCTGGTGCACGCGCTGACCGGTCCGCAGCTCGCCGACGACCGTTCGGCGGCGGACGTGGCGGCGGGGATCGCCGCGCTGCGGGCCGGTGACGGCGAGGCCGCGGGTGAGGCGTACGAGCGGCTGGCTGAGCGCTGGCGGGCGATCAGGGACCGTCAGTTCGCCAACTGAGGGCGGATCCGGGGCCGGGAGGACCACCGGACGGGACGGGCGTTCCACGCCCCGGGGACTTAGGCCTCTATCCGGTTGCTAAGCCCCAAGGGTGACGGACCGCACTTACGGGGCTCTTGCGCCCATCACCCACCCTCGTGTCAAAATAGGACAAGGAGTCCGGGGAGGGCTCCTTCCGTCCGAGTATGGGCGGAATGCTCGTCATTGCGCTCTATAGGGGGTCTGGTGACTCCTGATTGCTCCTGTGACTGATCGTCACTGCGGCGTAACTGTCCGCTATGGCATGGTCCATCGGCTTCCGTCGTTGATGAACACCTGAGAGGGCAATTCCATCGGTTTGGCCGACGAGGCTGGACGGATGGTGTAGTTGTAGTGCCGAGGACAAGCCGTTCGTCCTATAACCGACTCGGCCCGCGTCCGCCATTTCGGGCAACGCGGGTCAAGGTGCAGAATTTAGAGGAAAGAACCGAGATGGTTCGGTTCTCCCGAGGAGGCCGCTCATGACCGCTCGCACCCCTGATGCCGAGCCGCTGCTGACGCCGGCTGAGGTTGCCACGATGTTCCGCGTGGACCCGAAGACGGTCACACGCTGGGCAAAGGCGGGCAAGCTCACGTCCATCCGCACGCTCGGTGGGCATCGCCGGTACCGCGAGGCTGAGGTTCGCGCACTGCTCGCGGGTATTCCGCAGCAGCGCAGCGAGGCCTGAAAGCCTCGTCAGGGCACAACTGACAACCAATCAACCCAACTGGGCACCCGGGTCCCCAATCCGGTCGTCCTCGCTCCATAGCTCCACATTGATTCACAGAGCTTTGCACAGCTCCACATGACGGGCACCTGCCCCAACAGGTCCCACGCCCCCGCGACACGGGGCAAGTCACTTCGATCGCGCTGGACTCCGCCGGGTCCAGCGCGATCTTTTTTGTGCTGTGGAGGGGGAGTTGGGGTGGTGTCGGGGTGGCGTGAGTGCGGCCCCGGGGGTCGCCGGGGAGCCCTTCGAGGCAAGTGCAATTGCACATACTAAATTCGCCGCTTGTAGGCGAGGTGTAAGCGCAGCCGTTCCGGAAACGTCAGTGGTGACACCCGTCACAGCGCGAAACCCTTGCCAACTCCCGCTCTACCGCCTAGTGGAAGTCGGAGTCCGCTTCCGGTGTGCCGGGGGTGCTGTCCGGCGCGGAGCCGTCGCTCGTGTCCCCGGCGTCCGGAGCGGCGGGTGCGACAGGCTCCATGGCGAGCCGCTGGAGGCGATGACAGACGGCGCAGTGCCGGGTGAGATGCCGATAGCCCGTAGCGGCCGCCAGATGGGCGCGCAGGAGCGCGCGGGTCTCGTGTCTCGCCACCGATGCCGCCATGCGCACCACCCCCGGTACGAGGCCCGCGCCGCCAGGGAGGGGGCCTCTTCTGATGTACCCGCGCCACGGAGCACCGTCAACCCAACACGCGGCAATGGGGCCCGTGTCCGGGGCGGGACGACGGAAACCGCGGCCACCGGACGCGGAAATCCCGGACGGCGTGCCGGGACGACGAAGAAGCCCGCATTCACGAGAATGCGGGCTTCTTCACTGCACTGCGGTCCTGACGGGATTTGAACCCGCGGCCTCCACCTTGACAGGGTGGCGAGCACTCCAAACTGCTCCACAGGACCAGAATTCGCTGCTCCGGCGCGATTCCCACCGGCGGCTGCGAAGTCAGACTGTACAGCAGGTCGGAGGGTGCGGTCGAACCGGATCCGTCCCCCCGGGGAGCTACGGCACCGCCGCGTCGATCGCCTTCACGATCCGCTTGTCCGACACCGGCTGCGCCGTGCCCAGCGCGTGCGCGAAGTAGCTCACCCGCAGCTCCTCGATCAGCCAGCGGATGTCCAGGGCCTGCCGCGGCACCGGCAGCCCGCGCGGGAACTGTTCGAGCAGCCACGCGTACTCGTCGCGCATCTCGTGGACCTTCTCCATCCGCGTGGTGTCGCGCTGGACGTTCGTCGGCATCTGCTGGAGCCTGCGGTCCGCCGCCACCAGATAGCGCATCAGGTCGGGCAGCCTGCGCAGACCGGTGCGGGTCACGAAGCCCGCCGGCACCAGCTCCGCGAGCTGGTCCCGCACGTCCTGGACGTTGTTGATCAGGACCAGGCTGTTCGTGGACTTCAGACGCCGCTCGCACGCCTGCCAGGCGGCCAGGATCTGCTCGACCTGCCCGATGGTGCGCACGGTCAGATCGACCAGGTCGGCGCGGACCAGCTCGTACAGCTTGCGGAACGACTCCTCGTCCCACGCCGGCCCCCCGTGCTCGGCGATCAGCCGGTCCGCCGCCGCCGTGGCGCAGTCCTCGAACAGCGCCTGGACCGAGCCGTGCGGGTTACGGGACAGGGCCAGCTTCTGCTTGTTGGTGAGGGTGTCCGAGGCGAACTTCGCCGGATTGACCGGGATGTTGAGCAGGATCAGCCGCCGGGTCCCCTGCCACATGGCCTGCCGCTGCTCTGCCTCCGTGTCGTAGAGCCGTACGGCCACCGTCGCGCCCTGGTCGACCAGCGCCGGGTACGCCTTGACCGGCTGGCCGGCCCGCCGGGTCTCGAAGGTGCGCGAGAGCGTGCCGATCGTCCAGCCGGTCAGGCCGGAGCGCTCGACCGACTCGCCCGCCGGCCCCGCCACCGCCGCGGCGGCCTGCGAGAGCGCCTTGCGCGCCTTGGGCCGCAGCGCGATCCGCAGCGCCTCCAGGTCCTTGTCCTCGGCGATCTTGCGGCGCCGCTCGTCGACGACCCGGAAGGTGATCTTCAGATGGTCCGGCACCCGGCCGGGATCGAAGTCGTCCGCCGTGACGGGCACACCCACCATCCGCTGGAGCTCGCGCGCCAGCGTCACCGGCAGCGCCTCCTGAAGAGGCGCCGCCCGCTCCAGGAACTTCTTCGCGTAGTTCGGCGCCGGGACGTAGTGGCGGCGGATCGGCTTCGGCAGTGAGCGGATCAGCTCCACCACCACCTCCTCGCGCAGCCCCGGGATCTGCCAGTCGAAGCCCTCGGACGTGATCTGGTTCAGCACCTGGACCGGTACGTGCACGGTCACACCGTCCGCGTCGGCCCCCGGCTCGAACTGGTACGTCACGCGGAACTTCAGCCGGCCCTGGCGCCAGGAGTCCGGATAGTCGTCCTTCGTGACGGCGCCCGCCGCCTCGTTGATGAGCATCGAGCGCTCGAAGTCGAGGAGTTCGGGCTCCTCCTTGCGCCTGTGCTTCCACCACGAGTCGAAGTGCGCGCCGGAGACCACATGGCCGGGCACCCGCTCGTCGTAGAAGTCGAAGAGCGTCTCGTCGTCCACGAGGATGTCGCGGCGTCGCGCACGGTGCTCCAACTCCTCGACCTCGCCGAGAAGTTTGCGATTGTCATGGAAAAACTGATGGTGCGTCCGCCAGTCGCCCTCGACGAGCGCGTTGCGGATGAACAGGTCCCGCGACGCCTCCGCGTCGATCCGGCCGAAGTTCACCTTGCGCCGCTCGACGATCGGTACGCCGTACAGCGTGACCTTCTCGTACGCCATCACGGCCGCCTGGTCCTTCTCCCAGTGCGGCTCGCTGTACGTGCGCTTGATCAGGTGCCCGGCCAGCGGCTCGATCCACTCGGGATCGATCCTCGCGTTGACCCGCGCCCACAGCCGGGACGTCTCCACCAGCTCCGCCGACATGATGACGCGCGGCGGCTTCTTGAAGAGGGCCGAGCCCGGGAAGACCGCGAACTTCGCGTTGCGGGCGCCCACGTACTCGTTCTTCGCGCCGTCCTTCACATCCTTCAGCCCGATGTGCGACAGCAGCCCCGACAGCAGTGAGATGTGCACGGACTGGTCGGGCGCGGGGACGTCGTCGTTCCCGTCCCGCTCGTCGACCCTCATCCCCATCTGCCTGGCGACCGTGCGCAGCTGGGAGTAGATGTCCTGCCACTCACGGATGCGCAGGAAGTTCAGATACTCCGCCTTGCACATCCGGCGGAACGCGGAGGAGCCACGCGCCTTCTGCTGCTCGCGGACGTAGCGCCACAGATTCAGGAAGGCCAGGAAGTCGGAGGTCTCGTCCCGGAAGCGGGCGTGCTGCTGGTCGGCCTGGGTCTGCTTCTCCGAGGGGCGTTCGCGCGGGTCCTGGATGGACAGCGCGGCGGCGATCACCATCACCTCGCGCACACAGCCGTTGCGCTCGGCCTCGATGACCATGCGGGCCAGACGCGGGTCCACCGGCAGTTGCGAGAGCTTGCGGCCGAGCTGGGTGAGCTGCTTGCGCTGATCCTTCTGCGCGGCGTCGAACGCGCCCAGTTCCTGGAGGAGTTGGACACCGTCACGGATGTTGCGGTGGTCCGGCGGGTCGATGAAGGGGAACTTCTCGATGTCGCCGAGGCCGGCCGCCGTCATCTGGAGGATCACGGAGGCCAGGTTCGTACGGAGGATCTCGGCGTCCGTGAACTCGGGCCGCGCCTCGAAGTCGTCCTGTGCGTACAGCCGGATGCAGATGCCGTCCGACGTACGGCCGCAGCGGCCCTTGCGCTGGTTGGCGCTGGCCTGCGAGATCCGCTCGATCGGCAGGCGCTGGACCTTGGTGCGGTGGGAGTAGCGGGAGATACGGGCGGTGCCGGGGTCGATCACGTACTTGATGCCCGGCACGGTCAGTGACGTCTCCGCCACGTTCGTCGCCAGCACGATCCGGCGGGTCGCGCCGCCGCCGGGTCTCTGGAAGACCCGGTGCTGCTCGGCGTGCGAGAGGCGCGCGTACAGAGGCAGCACCTCGGTGTGCCGGAGCTTGCGCTTGTCGAGCGCGTCGGCGGTGTCACGGATCTCGCGCTCGCCGGAGAGGAAGACCAGGACGTCACCGGGCCCCTCCGACTGGAGTTCGTCGACGGCGTCGCAGATCGCGGTGATCTGGTCGCGGTCGCCCTCGTCGCCGTCCTCCTCGAGGAGCGGGCGGTAGCGGACCTCGACCGGGAACGTGCGGCCCGAGACCTCCACGATCGGGGCGTCACCGAAGTGGCGGGAGAAGCGCTCGGGGTCGATCGTCGCCGAGGTGATGACGAGCTTGAGGTCGGGGCGCCTGGGGAGGAGCTGGGCGAGATAGCCGAGCAGGAAGTCGATGTTGAGGCTGCGCTCGTGGGCCTCGTCGATGATGATCGTGTCGTACGCGCGCAGGTCGCGGTCCGACTGGATCTCGGCGAGCAGGATGCCGTCCGTCATGATCTTCACGAAAGTCGTGTCCTGGTTCACCTGGTCGGTGAAGCGGACCTTCCAGCCGACAGTCTCGCCGAGCGGGGTCCTCAGCTCGTCCGCGACACGCTCGGCGACGGTGCGCGCGGCGATCCGGCGGGGCTGGGTGTGGCCGATCATGCCCCGCACGCCCCGGCCGAGTTCCATGCACATCTTGGGGATCTGGGTGGTCTTGCCCGATCCCGTCTCACCGGCGACGATCACGACCTGGTGGTCGCGTATCGCCTCGAGGATCACGTCCTTCTTCTGGCTGACGGGCAGTTGTTCGGGGTACGTGATCGCCGGCATCCGGGCCGCGCGGGCGCGCACGCGCTCGGCGGACCTGCCGGCCTCGGCCGCGATCTCGTCGAGAACGGCCTGCCGGGCTTCCGGCTTGCGGATGCGCCGGACGCCTTCGAGACGGCGGCCGAGGCGCTGCGAGTCGCGCAGCGACACCTCGGCCAGCAGGGACTGAAGGTCGGCGAGGGAAGTAGACATACCGAGCCCAGGGTCTCACCCGGGCCGGGCCGGTGGCGAACCCATTTCGCGGGTCAGGTCCCCGGAAGACCGATACCCCCGCCGAGACGCTCGGCAGGGGTATCTCGTATCAACTTGCGAAGAAGAGTGGCTGGGGCCGGGATCGAACCGGCGACCTATCGCTTTTCAGGCGATCGCTCGTACCAACTGAGCTACCCAGCCACGCGGCTCTCGCGAGCCACAGCGGTCCTGACGGGATTTGAACCCGCGGCCTCCACCTTGACAGGGTGGCGAGCACTCCAAACTGCTCCACAGGACCAAGCAATGTGCGAGACGAGTCTCGCACACGGTGTTGCGTGCCCCCAACGGGATTCGAACCCGTGCTACCGCCTTGAAAGGGCGGCGTCCTGGGCCACTAGACGATGAGGGCTAAGGGCCCGCCTGGGCGCTTGGCAGCGCGTCGGGGACGTGAGAAGCATATGGGATGCGGGGACCTATCGCCAAAACGGTTTACCGGAACGGCTTACCGGTCGGTTCACCGGCCGGGGGAGGGGGAGCCGGAGGCGGGCGCGGGCGGTTCGTCCGGGCGGGACGCCGGAGGCGATCCGGGCGGTGAACCGACCGGTGAACCCGACGGTGAACCCGACGGCGACGGGTCCGTACCCGGTACGCCCGCCTCCTCCGGAAGATGACGGCTGACCTCCGCCGTCGTCAGCCCCAGACCGCCCAGCGTGATCTCGTCCCACGCCTGGAGCCGCTTCGTCGAACTGTCCAGATAGAGCAGCGAGGCCCGCACTTTCTCCGGCTCGTCGTTCTGCACGGCGCGCAGCCCGCCGCCGCCCGTCGAACCCTCGACCTTCAGCCGCGTACCCAACGGCATGATCTCCGTCTCGCGGCGGTGGACATGGCCGGCCAGCACGAGCGGGACGGTGCCGTCGGTCTCCCTGGCCGCCGTCGGGTTGTGCGCGACGGCGATGTCCACCGGGGTGCCCGCCCGCTCCTGGTCACGGATGGCCGACGCGAGCCGTACGCCCGCCATCTCCTCGGCCGGGTCACCGCCCCTGGCCAGCGAGCGGTCCGGGGTGAACTGCGGGTCGCCCGTGCCCGCGACCCGGATCCCGGCGACGGTGACGGCGCGGCCGTTGTCGAGGACATGGACGTTCTTCAGGCCCGACAGGTACTTCTGGGTGTCGGCCGAGTCGTGGTTGCCGCGTACCCAGACGTACGGGGCGCCGAGATCGGGGATGGGGTCGAGGAAGCTGTTCTCGGCGGCGGAGCCGTGGTCCATCGTGTCGCCGGAGTCGATGATGAGATCGATCTTGTACTGCTCCACGAGCGAGCCGATGATGTGCCAGGCCGCCGGGTTGAGATGGATGTCGGAGACCTGGAGGACGCGCAGGGTGCCGGGGTCCGGCTGGTACGAGGGCAGCGTCGACGTGGCGTCGTACAGCTTGGTCACATTGGTGACGAGCCGCGCCAACTCCTTCTGGTAGACGTCGAATTCGGTGACGATCGAGCGCGCGCTGCCGACCACCTGCGGGGCCGACGAGAGCAGCCCGGAGAAGCGGGGCTCCAGCACGGACTTCGGGTTCCAGGTCGCGAACGCGGTGATACCGGCCGCGCTCAGCAGCGCGAGCGCCAGGCCGCCGGCGGCCAGCGCGCGGCGCGGGCGGCGGTAGACGGCCAGGCCGAGGGCGGTGGCGCCCGAGACGACGGCGACACAGGACCGTACGGCCAGCTCCGTCGTACCCGCCGCGACGTCGTTCCCGACCTCCGCCTGGAGTCCGGCGAGGCGTTCGGGGTGCTCGACCAGGGCCTGTGAGCGGACCGGGTCGAGCTGGTCGACGTCCACGTCCAGCCGGATCGGGGCCGTGTGGGAGTCGAGTTCGAGCGCCCCCAGCGGCGAGACGTTGATCTTCGTGCCACCGGTGAGGGAGGGCCGCAGGGTCATCTTCGTGTCCATGGGGCCGACCGGGGTCCGCACACTGCCGACGATCAGCAGCCCGAGCCAGGCGCCGAACAGGACGACGGCGACCAGGCCGAGCGCGCGGGTGTACGGGTGCGGGGAGCTGACGAGGACGCTGGTCGGGCCCTCGCCGCGGGATCGGTAGTGCCGCCGCATTCGGCTGATCGCGGAGATCGCGGCACGGAACGGGACACGGCGTACGTCGCGGGCCATTGATCGCGTATGCCCGGAGCGGCGGGCGATCATGCGTGGGCACCGCCTTTCCCCGATCCGGGTGACCTGCGTGACAATGGCCGGGTGCTGGAGATGACGCGCGAGGAGTTCGAAGAGCTGGTGGCCGAGGCGCTGGACCGCGTTCCGCCGGAGCTTATGCGGCTGATGGACAACGTCGCGGTATTCGTGGAGGACGAGCCGGATCCCGCCGCGGCGAAGGAGTCGGGCGAGGACTTCGACCCCGATCTGCTCGGGCTCTACGAGGGCACTCCGCTGACCGACCGCGGCGAGTGGTACGCGGGGGTGCTGCCGGACCGGATCACGATCTACCGGGGGCCGACGCTGCGGATGTGCGAGACGCGCGAGGACGTGGTGGCGGAGACGGAGATCACGGTGGTGCACGAGATCGCGCACCACTTCGGGATCGACGACGAGCGGCTGCACGAGCTGGGGTACGGGTGAGCGGGGATCCGGGGGACCCGTCCCCGGAGCCGGTCGACCTGCCTCTGGAGCCGGCGGACCCGCCGCTGGAACCGGTCGACCCGGACGTCGATCTGCGGGTGCCCGGCCAGCGCGCCGAGACGGCCGGGCACCGGCTCTGGCAGGTGCTGGCCGTCATCTCGGCGGGCGGCGCGGCCGGCGCGACGGCGCGGTACGGGGCCGAGCGGCTGTGGCCCACCGCCGACGGCGCCTTCCCCTGGACGACGTTCCTGGTGAACGTCGTGGGCTGCGGCCTGATCGGTGTCCTCATGGTGCTGGTCGCCGAGGGCGGCTGGTCGGCGCATCCGCTGCTGCGGCCGTTCCTCGGGGTGGGGGTACTGGGCGGCTTCACCACGTTCTCGACGTACACGCTGGACTTCCTGCGGCTGGTGCGGCACGGGGAGGCGCCCGCCGCCCTCGGGTACGCGGCCGCGACGCTCGTGGGCGCGATGGCGGCGGTCTGGCTCACGGCCACGGTGACGCGGCGCCTGGTGGGGCCGGTGGCGGGGCGGGGGGCGGCGCCGTGAACTGGCTGCTGGTCGTCGTGGGCGGCGCGATCGGCGCGCCGCTGCGCTATCTGACGGACCGTACGGTGCAGACCTGGCACGAGACCCTGTTCCCCTGGGGCACGTTCGCCGTGAACGTGGCGGGGAGTCTGGTGCTGGGGCTGCTCGCCGGGGCGACGGTGTCCTCGGCGGCGTACGCCCTCGTCGGTACGGGGCTGTGCGGGGCGCTCACGACGTACTCGACCTTCTCCTACGAGACGCTGCGGCTGGCCGAGCGCGGGAAGGGGCTGCTGGCCGGCGCGTACGTCTCGGCGTCGCTGCTGGTGGGCCTGGGCGCGGTGTGGGCCGGCTGGGAGCTGGGCGCGCTCTGAGGGGGCGCCCGTGGGGCTGCCGTGACTCGGTTGGGCCCCGGGGAGCGTGTCCCCCGTGGGGAAAAGGAAGTTGGGCAGGGCAATCAATCCCCGCCGCCGGGCGTTCGTCGGTGGGGTGAGCCGCTCCACGCCCCCGGAGGTGCCCGCGTGCGCCAGTTGCCCGCCCCAGGCCGTCTGTCCGCCTCCGGCCGTCTCGCCGTCTGGATCGTCACATCGGTGGCGGTCGCCACCGCCACCGGCTGCATGAGCGTCGGCCACGACGAGGGGAAGCCGGCCCCCTCGCGATCGGCCGAGCGCAGCGGGGCCGCGGCCGAACAGGACGGCGGTACGGCGGCCGACACCGGCGCGACCCGGCCGGCCGACGACCGCGGCGGCGCCGGTCCGAAAGGCGCCGAAGACACCGGCGGGCGCGGTGGGAAGGGGAAGCCGGGCGACCCCGAGGCGCCGGACGACCCGTCGGCCGAGCCGTCCAAGGGCCCCGACGGCAAGCCGCTGCCCCCCGCCCCGAAGCCGCCGGGCGGCGAGGTGCCGCCCGCGGAACAGCCGACCAGGACCCCGCCGGCGCCCTCCGAGCCGCCTCCGCCGGCCCCGGACCCGGAGCCCCCGGCACCGCCCGAGCCGAGCGGGCCGGCGGAGCCGCCGTCGGCCTCCCCGATGGCGGACGTACGGACGAGCGCGCTGTCGCCGGGCGACGGTGCCGGGATGCGGAAGGAGCCGACGGCTTCACCCCAGCTGGGGCCGGTGTGACGCGGATCGTACGGAAGCGGTTTGCCAGGGAGGGGGAGCGGTGCGTATGGTAGTAGATCGTTTGATCATTGCCCGGCGCCGACACAGAAGAGCGCCGCGTGGCGCGTACTCTCCCTTGCCGTGGCTGACCGCATTGAGGCGGTCGATTTGCGAATCACGGAGTTTGGGCGCGTGCCGAGACTCCGGAAGGTTTCGCATTTCGCATGTCCATTTCCAGTACTGACCGCGCCGTCATGCCCGAGCACGACTTCGACGACTCGATCCAGAGCGTCGGGAACGTCGAGCCCATCGCGGCGGAGACGGCCGAGGCCACCGCCTCCCCCGAGGCCCCGAAGACCCCCGAAATCACCTTCGGCGACCTGGGGTTGCCCGAAGGAATCGTCCGCAAGCTCGCCCAGAACGGCGTCGTCGCGCCCTTCCCGATCCAGGCCGCGACCATCCCGGACGCCCTGGCCGGCAAGGACATCCTGGGCCGTGGCCGCACCGGCTCCGGCAAGACCCTCTCCTTCGGTCTGCCGCTGCTGTCCACCCTCGCCGACGGCCACACCGAGAAGAAGAAGCCCCGCGGCGTCATCCTGACCCCGACCCGCGAGCTGGCGATGCAGGTCGCCGACGCCCTTCAGCCGTACGGCGACGTGCTCGGCCTGAAGATGAAGGTCGTCTGCGGCGGTACGTCGATGGGCAACCAGATCTACGCGCTGGAGCGCGGCGTCGACGTCCTCGTCGCCACCCCCGGCCGGCTGCGCGACATCATCAACCGCGGCGCCTGCTCGCTGGAGAACGTCCGGATCGCGATCCTCGACGAGGCCGACCAGATGTCCGACCTGGGCTTCCTGCCCGAGGTCACCGAACTGCTCGACCAGGTGCCGGCCGGCGGCCAGCGCATGCTCTTCTCCGCCACGATGGAGAACGAGATCAGCACGCTCGTCAAGCGCTACCTGAAGAACCCCGTGCACCACGAGGTCGACAGCGCGCAGGGCAACGTCACGACCATGAGCCACCACGTGCTCGTCGTGAAGCCCAAGGACAAGGCGCCGGTCACGGCGGCGATCGCCGCGCGCAAGGGCCGCACGATCATCTTCGTCCGTACGCAGCTCGGCGCCGACCGTATCGCCGAGCAGCTCCGCGACTCGGGTGTGAAGGCGGACGCGCTGCACGGCGGCATGACGCAGGGCGCGCGCACCCGCACGCTGGCCGACTTCAAGGAGGGTCACGTCAACGCGCTCGTCGCGACCGACGTGGCCGCCCGCGGTATCCACGTCGACGGCATCGACCTGGTCCTGAACGTGGACCCGGCCGGTGACCACAAGGACTACCTGCACCGCTCGGGCCGTACGGCGCGCGCCGGCAAGTCCGGCGTCGTCGTCTCGCTGGCCCTGCCGCACCAGCGCCGCCAGATCTTCCGGCTGATGGAGGACGCGGGCGTCGACGCCGCGCGTCACATGGTCGCCGGGGCCGGCGCGTTCGAGCCGGAGGTCGCCGAGATCACCGGCGCCCGTTCGCTGACCGAGGTCCAGGCCGACTCCGCGAACAACTCCGCCAAGCAGGCGGAGCGCGAGGTCGCCGACCTGACCAAGGAGCTGGAGCGCCTCCAGCGCCGCGCCGGCGAGCTGCGCGAGGAGGCCGACCGCCTCGTCGCCCGCGCCGCGCGTGAGCGCGGGGACGACCCGGAGGCGGCGGTGGCGGAGGTCACGGCCGAGGCCGCGGCGGCCATCGAGGAGGCGGCGGCAGCCGCCGCCGTACCGGCGCAGACGCCCCGCGACGAGCGCGGCAACTACGCCCGCCGGGACGACCGCAGGGACGAGCGTCGTGACGACCGCGGTGAGCGCAGTGGCCGTGGTGGCGCCCGGGGTTACACCCCTCGCGACGGCGGCGGTGACCGTGGCGGTTTCCAGCGCCGTGACGACCGCGGTGGCGATCGGGGCGGCTTCAACCGCGACCGCAACGACCGCGACCGCGGTGGCTTCCAGCGCCGCGACGACCGGCCCGCCGGTGGCGGTTTCCAGCGCCGTGACGACCGTCCGGCCGGTGGCTTCCGCCGCGACGACCGCAAGGAAGGCGGCTTCAACCGCGACCGCCGCGACGACCGCCGCGACGGCGCCCGCCCCTTCGAGCGCCGCGAGCACCGTCCCACCGGTGACCGCCCGTTCAACCGCGACCGCCGCGACGACCGTCCCTCGGGCGGCTTCCGCTCCGGTGGCCACGACCGCCCCTCGGGCCGCCGCGACGACCACCGCGGAGGCACGACCGGCACGGGCACGGGCTCGTTCGGCCGCCGCGACGACAAGCCGCGCTGGAAGCGCAACGGCTGACGGCCCGACACCTGACACGACGGGGCCCCTACCGCACCCACCGGCTGCGGCAGGGGCCCCGCCCCGTACCCCCTGATCCACCCCTCCGCACCACCACCGGGGGATACCCGATCGGCTCGCCGCCCCGGGCGGGCTATGCTCGTGGATGACTCGCCGAGGGCCGTTAGCTCAATTGGCAGAGCAGCGGACTTTTAATCCGTTGGTTGTGGGTTCGAGTCCCACACGGCCTACCAGGAAAGCCCAGCTGGGGAGCTGTATCGCCGTGGTCTTCCCCCTCTGGGGGGCGGATTCCGGAGATCGTCGCGACGCATGGCCCGATGACCGGGCGAGGAAGGGTTCTCGCGCCGCGGGGCACCTACCCGAGAGGAGTGCGTTCCGGCATGACCTACTACCTCGCCGGCGTGCCCGTCCACTTCACCGACGGGCCCACGAAGAACGTACTGAGCGACCTGAACACGGCCCTCGCGCCCTACGACCCCCGCGGTTCCCGAGGCAGCCTCTCCTGGCGAGACGACGCCGGGGACATCACGTTCAACCTTGTGGTCGAGACCGCCGACGACGAAGAGGCGAAGAGCAGAGCGCGGGAGACCGTCGCCGCCGCGCTGTTCGACATCGGTCGGCTGAACGACACCACCACCGTGCGCGAAGACGGCATCCAGGTAATCCCCTGGAAGTAGCGCCATCCACCCGGGCCCGGTGAGGTCCCGGCTCAGGGGCCCGAGGGCTCAGGAGTTCGGAGGGACGCGGCGCGGCTGTGTGGACTGGCGGGTGACCGCGTGGGAGAGCTGCGCGCAGAGGCGCTCGATCTCCTCGTGGGTGCGGTTGCGTTCGGTGACCACCGCCGTGAGGACCAGGGCGGTGAGCGAGACCGTGCCGTTGAACGCCTGGAGCGTGACCATGTTGGTCAGCAGATTGTGGTCTTCGAAGGGGCCGGTCATCCGGCCCGAGGCGAGGATCGCGAGCGTGGAGACGGCCAGGGCGCACGGTGCGGCGCCCGCGCGTTCGAAGCGGAACGAGGCCCAGATCAGGAACGGGAAGACGAGGAAGAGCAGGGACGAGCTGGCCGCGTTGGTGGCCAGGTAGGTCACGGCCAGGGTGCACGCCGCGAGCGCCGCCGCCTCGGCCCAGACCAGGAGCCCGACGGCGGGTGGCCACCGGGCCCATCGGATCACGAGCAGGAAAGGGGTGACGACCAGTACGCCCATGGCGTCGCCCGTCCACCACACGGACCAGGTGGGCCAGAAGCCGTCGGCCGACAGGGCGCCCGAGAGGAAGAGCGTGCCGCTGCCGACGGTCGCGCTGATCAGCATCGGTCCCAGGGCGCCGAGGAACACCAGGGCCACCGCGTCGCGCAGCCGGTCGAGGTCGTTGTGGAAGCCGGCGCGGTGCAGCAGCAGGTAGGAGCAGACCGGGGCGAGGGTGTTGCCGGCGACGATCGCCAGTACGGACCAGGCCGTGGGGCTGATGGTGACGTTGACCGCGAGGGCGCCGACGGCGATGCCGGGCCAGACGCGCTTGCCGAACAGGAGCAGGGCGGCCACCGAGATACCGGTCGGCGGCCACAGGGGCGTGACCTGACCGCGCACCAGCTGCTGGAGCAGCCCCAGCCGGGCGGTCGCGTAGTAGAGGGCGGCGACCGCCAGGATCGTCAGGGCGGTGGGTCTGTGCCGCCGGAGCTGTGAGCTGTCCACCACATCAGCATCAGACACCACCCCGGGTCCCCCGGGCCGGACGGACGCGCCGGTCCCACCGTGCTGACGGCGCTCTACCGGGCGCCGGCCGGGCCGCCGTGGCGGACGACGAGAACGGCGGCGTCGTCGTCGTGCCCGGTGCGGTCCGCGACTCCGATCACCCGCGACGCCAGGATGTCGGGTGCGACACCGCGTCCGGCGCCCACGAGCCCGGCCACCTCGTCGAGGCCGTCCTCCAGCGGGAAGACGGGCCCTTCCACGACGCCGTCGGTCACCAGGACGAGGTAACCGGGTTCCGTCAGACGCCGGTGGACCACCGGGTACTTCTGGCCGGGCAGCACCCCCAGCGGGACCCCGCCGGAGTCCAGGGAGACACCCGAATCGCCCGAGTCGGTGCCCCACACCATCGGTACGTGGCCCGCCCTGGCGATGGCGAGATCGCCGGTCCCCGGGGCGAAGCCCAGCAGGCAACAGGTGGTGAAGAGATCGGTGCCGAGTGAGATCAGCAGGTCGTTGGCGCTGGCCAGCACCTGCCCCGGGTCACGGGTCACACTGGCCAGGGCCCGGAGGCTGGCGCGGGCCTCTCCCATGAAGGCGGCGGCCTCCACCCCGTGGCCCTGCACATCGCCGATGGCCATCCCCGCCACCCCGTCGCTCATCGGGAAGGCGTCGTAGAAGTCGCCGCCGACCGCGAGACCGTCCTGGGAGGGCGAGTACCGGGCCGCGAGCCGGACGCCCGGAAAGTCGGGCAGATGGGAGGGGAGCATATGCCGCTGGAGCGCCATGCCCAGCTCCGCCCGTGCCTGCTGGAGCCTGATGTTCTCCATCGCCTGGTCGACGAGGCGCCCGAGCGTGACGAGGAGTTCCTGGGTGCTGTCCGGCTCTCTGCGGTCTCGGCTCATGGCGTCCCCGGCGTTCCGCGTTGCGATCGCTTGCCTTAAACCCTAGCCCGGTCGCCGCCACCTGGCGCGTACGGCCGGTAGCCGCCGGGCCGTAGCGCGCGTACGCGGGAGGCGCCGGACCGAAGGGCCCGCGGGCCCACACCGGGGCCCAACCCCGTGGAGCGCCCTCCGTAGCGGCCGGGGCGGCCGGCCGCGGAGCCGGCCCGTCGGACGGCCGCCGGAGGGGCCACGGCGTACGTACGGGGAACATCCGGCGGCCTTCGAGGAGTCGCCGGTCAACGGCCGGATGAACGTATGCCGCTTCGCCCGTGGTGGCGGCCGTGCTGGGCCCGTGGACCCTGCCGTATGGGCCCTGACCTGCTCATACGCTGCTCGCGCTCGGGGGGTGGCAGACGACGGCGTGAGGTGGGAGAACGGATGAAGAGGGCCCGCGGGTTCCGGTGGCGGCAGGCGCGTCCGCGAATACGGAACCGGATACGGAGACGGGGCGATCCGCTCCACCGTGACCGGGGGCAGAGCGGCGCGGAGTACGCCGCGGTGTTCGGGGTCGTCTCCATGATCGTGCTCGCCGTCGTCGGTCTGAGCCTGCCCGAGGAGGAGGCGACCGGGCTGAAGAGCGCGGTGTGCCGCGTCCTGCACCCGCTGAGCGGGGACGAGGCGTGCGCCACCGGCGACTTCGCGGACGGCGGGGACGGTGGGGACGGGGGAGAGGGTGGCGGGGGCGGCGAGGGCGGGGACCCCTTCGTACCGAACGGCGACCCGTTCGAGCCCACGAGGTGTCTGCTGTCCCAGGAGCAGACCAAGACCACCGTCGTCGTCCAGATCTTCTTCATCAAGATCAGCAGCTCGGAGACGGTCAAGCTCCAGCAGTGGTCCGACGGCACCGTCACCCTGGAGCGGATCACCGAGACCGGCGGCGGGGTCACGGCCAGTATCTCCGCGGGCATCCGCGGTCTGGAGGACTGGGGCGGCAGCGCCAAGCTGAGCGGTACGTATCTGGCGGGCAGCGGCAGCGGCGGACAGTGGCTGTTCTCCGGGAACAAGACCGGCGATCCGCAGAAGGACCTGGAGCTGAATCTGGCGGACGCCAAGCAGTTCACCGAGTACCTGAAGGCCCAGGACGAGTGCAACTCCCGCCCCGCCGGGCCCCGTTCCTCCGAACTCGGCATGATCTGCGGTTACCACGCCGGCAAGAAGAAGCCCGATCTGCCGCCGGAGAAGGCCCCCGACGTCGACATCACCAAGACCAGCGTCGAGGCGTCCGGCAACGCGAACTTCGGCGGGAAGTTCAAGAGCGGCGGCAAGGGCGGCAAGGACTCCGGCGACGGCCCGAAGGATCTGGGCAAGATCTCCGGCGAGCTGGCCAACGGCACGATGACCGAGGACGTCGTCGTCATGCGTGCGCACACCGGACCGAACGCGGGGAAGATCACCTTCGTCTACACCTTCACCGTCAAGGGGTCGGGCGGCGTGGGCGGGGTCGCGACCGGTGAGCGGATGCAGCAGGTGGCGGTCACCTACGACGCGGCGACGTACGACCAGGAGGAGGCGGACGGCAAGCCGCACCGCCCGGAGAAGCTGATGATCACCACCAGCGAGGAGGCCGGCGGTGGCGGGGGCGTCAAGGTCGAGGGAGGCGCCAACGCCGGTCCCGTGACGATCGACGTCGGCGGCGGTGGCGGGTCCACCCAGTCGAAGATCCACACCGAGACGGCCGAACTCATCCTCGACAACGACGCCGACAGCGTCCTCGTCGAGGACTGGCTGCGCGGCAACGGCGACCAGCCCGCGAAGAACCCGCTGCCCTCGCCCACCGACGCGGCCGAGGTGCCGGGCCCCGACGCGAGCCCGCTCGAACGGCTCCTGCACGAGAAGGGGAAGCTCAGCAGGCTCGACTACCAGGCCAACACCGACTGGTGGAACGCCTCGCTGGGCATCGGATTCGGCATCTCCGCCGGGCAGTTCACCCTCGGGTTCAAACTCTTCGGGATCGACATCACCCATGAGGAGAAGACCCAGACGATCACCGGGAATCCCACCTACGCCACGGGGCCCAAGAGCGGCGGCGCCCGCCCGTGGGTGGAGTGGAAGAACTGCAGCAAGATCAAGCCCATCCCCACCTGACGCCGCGTGGCCGCCGCCACCGGGCGGTGGCCACGCCGCGCCCCGGACCTGCGCGGGCCTGCCCGGACGGTACGGAGCCCGGCCAGCCCGGACCTGCCCGGGCCGTACGGAGCCCGGACCCGCGCGGACCCGCCCGGGCCGTACGGAACTCGGACCCGCCCGGAACCGCCCGGACGGTACCGAGCCCGGACCTACCCGGATCCCCCGGGGGCCTGCGTGGACCCGCGCGGACCCGCGCGGGCCATACGGAGCCCGGACCTACCCGGACGGTAGGGAGCCCGGACCTGCCCGGACCCGCGCGGGCCTGCGCGCCCCCCGGAACCCGGCCCCCCGGGGCCTGCGCGGGCCCGCGCGGAACCGCCCGGGCCGTACGGAAACCGGTACTGCCCGGACCGTGCGGCGGGTCCGGGCCGTACCGAACCCGGGCGGGTCCGGGCAGTCCGTCGCGGGTCAGGGGCGCGGGGCGGACCCGGCTCTCGCCGCCGGACGTCCGGCGGTCCGTCAGCCGGCCCGCAGCGCGTCGAGGAGCCGGCCCAACGCCGCCCGCGTGTCGGTGAGGTCCGCAGGGTCGGCCGAGGTCGCCAGCCACAGGGCCGCCTCGTTCATCGCGCCCGACAGCAGATGGGCGAGGGGCGCCACCGGCTGGGCGGCGATGACACCCTCGTCCACGAGCGCGGTCAGCGCCTCCGTCAGATGGCGGGCCGACGACGCCTCGTCCATCGCCCGCCACTCGGTCCAGCCCAGTACGGCGGGCCCGTCGACGAGCATGATCCGCTGGATGTCGGGGGCTGTCGTGGCGGTGATGAACTCCTGGCAGCCCGCCACCAGTTGCTCCCAGGAATCGGTCCGTGCGTCGGCCGCCCCCGCGACGCGCCGGCCCACCTCGCCCTGGACGTCCTCCAGTACGGCCCGGAACAGCGCGGTCTTGCCGTCGAAGTGGTGGTAGAGCGCCCCCTTGGTCACACCGGCGGCGGTGACGATCTCCGCGAGGCTCACCGCGCCGTACCCGACCTCCGCGAAGAGCCTGCGGCCCTCGCGCAGCAGGGTCAGTCTGGTCTGCTCCCGCTGCCGGGCCCTGGCCCCGTGCTCCTGCGGCATCGCGCTCCCCTCCATTGACATACCGACGGTATGCGAATAGCGTCATTCGCGTACCGATGGTATGCGAAAGGAATGCGTCATGGAGCTGACCAGCTTCTATCCCGTGATCGCCACCACGAGGCTCCGGGAGTGCCGGGACTTCTACACCCGGTTTCTGGGCTTCGAGACGACGTTCGAGGCCGACTGGTACGTGAGCCTGCGACGTCCGGGGACCGTCCCGTACGAGCTCGCGCTCCTCGACCCCGGCCACCCGACGCTGCCCGAGGGCTACGGCAGACCCGTCCGGGGTCTCCTCCTCAACTTCGAGGTGGCGGACGTGGACGCGGAGTGGGAGCGGCTCGTCGACGGTGCGGGGCTGACCCCCGTACTCCCGCTGCGCAGCGAGGACTTCGGGCAGCGGCACTTCATCGTGGCCGACCCCGCCGGGGTGCTGATCGACGTCATCACGCCGATCGAGCCGGTGGGGGAGTTCGCGGAGCAGTACGTGGGCTCCGACGGGGCGCGGATCTAGCGGATCCGGCGGATCCGGCCGCACGGAACGCGGGCCGTCCGGCGCGTACGAAGGCCCCGACCGGCGCAGGGGAGCGGTCGGGGCCTTCGGCGGGGCGTCGCGGGCCGCGTTCCGTACGGATCATCCGGCTGGTGCGGGTCGTACGGACCGGCTCCGGGGGTCAGCTCCGCGGCGGGCGGTCGTCGCCGGGCGTGGGCCGCTCCCGGGAACCGAGCTGTTCGTTGAGCTTCGCCTGAGCCGTGTCGACCTGGCTCCTGTACTTGTCGCCGGTCTTCCTGTCGACGGCGTCACCGGCCTTGTCGACACCTTTGCGCACGGTGTCCTCGTGGCCCTTGACCAGGCCCTTGAGCTTGTCGAGCATCGACATGACTCGTCCTCCCTAGTGGGTTCACCTCCCAGCATCGGGGGGTGTGTCGTATCCCGCATCCGGGGGCGACAAAGTGCCCCCAAGGGTCCTTAACCGGTTCATTTCGCGGTGATCCCCGGGCAAAGACCTGACCCCGAGGCTGCGCCCGGGGCGCGGGAGTCGCACTCTTGACCGTATGAGTGACACACCGATCGTCGTGCACCGGCCGTCCGGGACGGGCGGCCGGCGCGTCACCGTCCGCGGCCGGATCATGGGACTCGCGCACAACGACGACCATCTGATCGAATTCCTGCGGCTCGCCGGGCTGCCCGACGCGTGGGAGCTGCTCGACGATCCCGCCTGGGTCGAGTGGCAGGGCGGGCTGCCGCACGAGTACGGCTCGGGCTGAACCGGTCGCCCGCCACCGCCCGTACGGTTCCGTACCGCCCGCCGCGTCCGGTCGCCCGCCCGCCGGTCCCGCGCCGCCGCGTATGCCCACCCGCGCCGGTCGTGCTCGTTCAGGCCGGCTGCCGCAGCTCCGCCACGATCGGCGGCAGCTGCGTGAGCGTGTCGATCCTCCAGTCCGCCGCCGCGACGACGTCCGGATCGTCCGCCGTCAGATAGCCCCACGGTCCCCGCCGCAGATGCGCCGCCCGCAGCCCGGCCCGCTGGGCGGGGAACAGGTCGTGCATGGGGTGGTCGCCCACGTACAGAATCCGTTCCGGGGTGGTGTCCGCCGCCTCCAGGACCCGGGCGAAGAACTCCGCCGACGGCTTCGCCACGCCCCACTCGCCCGACGTGACGACCAGATCGGCCGGCAGGTCGAGGCCCCGCAGCAGCTCACCGGCCTTCACGGTCTGGTTGCCGGCGATGATGACGCGCGCGCCGAGCTGGTGCAGTCCGGCAAGGGCCGGCCGTACGTCGGGATAGAGATCGGACTCGTCGAGGTGCTCGCCCCGGCCCGCGGCCTCCCTGGCCCGGTACGCCTCGCCGACGTCTATGCCGGGTTTGATGAGGTGCAGGGCGTCGGCGTTGTCCCTGCCCTGTGCGGTCACGGCGCCCACCAGCGCGGAGACGGTGTGGCGGGGGACGCCGAGCCAGTCGGCCCAGGAAGCCCAGTGGCGGTCGTCGCGGACGAGGGTCTCGCCGACGTCGAACACGATGGTCTCGATCACCGGCCCAAGCGTAGGGGCTGAGCGGCTCCGGACGGTGGCGATACGAGGACGTGGGGTACACGCTCTGCCGATTGTCAGTGGCTGGCCGTAGCCTTACTCCATGTCAGCTTCCTCTGATGCCCGTGCTTCCGTCCGTCCTGCCGCCGTTGTCAACACGGAGATCCGTGCCCTGTGGGCGCGGGCCGGCCGGACGCTGTCCCCCGCCGAGCAGGACGAGTATCAGCGGCTTCTGGTCGAGTGGGCGGCCGCAGTCCACGCCGATGTGGTCGAGGCCGCTTAGGCCGATCGGGGCCCCGGACGGGAAAATGGAGATGATCTTGGTCCGGATGGCGTAAAGTTGAACTCAACGACGCGGGGTGGAGCAGCTCGGTAGCTCGCTGGGCTCATAACCCAGAGGTCGCAGGTTCAAATCCTGTCCCCGCTACTGGTTGAGGACGAAGGTCCGGATCCACTGGATCCGGGCCTTCGCCGTATGTCCGCTCCTCCCCCCGTAGTCGGCCGCCTCTGGCGCATCACCTCGCCGCGCCCGCCCCGCGGAATCGGGCTTGACCTTTACGCAACGTCAAGATTTAGCGTTCCGGACATGGAGTGGTCGATCCAGGACATCGCGAAGAAGGCCGGCACGACGAGCCGGACGCTCAGGCACTACGGCGAGCTGGGGCTGCTGACCCCGAGCCGGGTCGGCGGCAACGGCTACCGCTACTACGACCAGGACGCCCTGGTCCGGCTCCAGCGGATTCTGCTGCTGCGTGAGCTGGGCCTCGGCCTGCCCGCGATCGCCGGGATCCTCGACGGCCAACAGGACACGGCCGCCGCACTGCGCACCCATCTCTCGCTGCTGGAACAGGAGCGAGAGCGGGTGGGACGGCTCATCGCCTCGGTGCGGACCACTCTCCACAAGACCGAGAACGGAGAAGAGCTGATGGCCGAGGAGATCCTCGACGGCTTCGATCACACGCGGTACGAACGCGAGGTGACCGAGCGGTGGGGCCGCGACGCCTACGAGAAGGGGGATCGCTGGTGGCGCTCGCTGAGCGCGAGCGAGCGGCAGGAGTTCATGTCCCGGCACGAGGACATCGCCCGGGACTGGGGCCGGGCCAGGAAGGAGGGGCGCGCCCCCGACAGCGAGGAGGCGCAGGCGCTCGCCCGCCGCCACTACGAGTGGCTGTCGGCCACGTCCACCGTCGGCAGGTCGTATGTCGTCGGGGTCACCGCGATGTACGTCGACGACCCGCGCTTCGGCCGGAACTACGACAAGTACGAGGAGGGCGCGGCCGTGCTCGTACGGGACGCGATGAAGGTGTTCGCCGAGCGTCATCTCACCGACTGACGGCCGCCCCGGGGCTCCGTCCGTAGGCCAGTCGGTCGACGGCCGGGTAGCCGCTGGGCGCGGAAAGAGTGAGCCTGGAAGGGCGCGGTACCGTGCGCGGCCGTCGACGGACCGGGCGGGAGACGACTGGTGGGGCACCTGAGAGACAACGGAGACGACGGGCCAGCGGGCGGCGGGAGCGGCGACCGTTCCCGGGAGGGTGCCGTACGGCGTCACCGCGGCCCCGCAGGGTCCGGTCTCCGCGGTCTCAGGGACACCGTCGAGCGGGGAATCCGGCGTGGGTTCCGGCGGGCCGACGCCGGATTCCGCGAGGCGGAGATGCCTCCGGAGGACCCCGCCTGGAACACCCCCAGCGCCCTGGACAAGCACCCGCCGGGCTTCGGGCCCGAGGATCTCCAGCCGGGCGGGCGGCGGCGCGGCCGGCACGCGGCCCGCTCGCCGCACCCGTTCGTGGAGATCCTGCCCGTGCTGATCATCGTGGTGGCGATCGTCCTGGACCAGGCGACGCCGACCTCCATCACCGCATCCCCGCTCTTCGCGTCGGCGCCGCTGGTGGCCGCGCCGTTCTTCTCGTTCGCGCGCACCCTGCTCGTCGGCGTCGTGTCGGTCGCCGCCATCCTCGGCCTGCACTTCTACAACGGCACGGCGGGCGGGATCGAGACGATCACCGAATCGCTGACCGTCTTCACCGTCTCCGTGCTCGCGCTGGCCATCAACGGTGTCGTGCGCCGCAGCGGCGAACGGCTCGCCTCCGCGCGGGTCATCGCCGAGGCGGCGCAGCGCGCCGTGCTGCCCACACCCGCGCCCCGGATAGGCGGGCTGCATATCGCGGCCCGTTACGAGGCGGCCGAGGAGGGCGCGTTCATCGGGGGTGACCTGTTCGCCGTCCAGGACACGGCGTACGGGGTGCGGCTGGTGGTCGGTGACGTACGCGGCAAGGGCATGGGCGCGGTCGAGACCGTGGCCGTCGTCATCGGCGCCTTCCGCGAGGCCGCCGAGCAGGAGAGCTCGCTCGAAGGGGTCGCGCAGCGGCTGGAGCGGGCGCTGGCGCGCGAAGGCACCCGGCGCAGTGGGATCGATCTCTTCGAGGGGTTCACGACCGCCGTACTGGCGGAGATCCCGCACGTCGAGGGCATGGTGCGGGTGGTCAACCGCGGGCACCCGGAGCCGATGGTGATCGCCGCCGACGGCGCGCTGACGGTCCTGGTCCCGTCCGACCCCGCGCTGCCGCTCGGAATGGGCGAGTTGGGGGCGTGGCCGGACCGGGCGGACGAGGTCCCGTACGGGTCCGGATCGACGCTGCTGCTCTATACGGACGGTCTCACCGAGGCGCGCAACGCGGCGGGTGTCTTCTACAACCCGCGCGAACGGCTGGCGGGACGGATCTTCCCCGGTCCGGACGAACTGCTGGAGGCGATCGTCGGGGACGTACGGCTGCACACCGGCGGCGGCAGTACGGATGACATGGCGCTGCTGGCGGTCAGCCGGCCGGCAGCGGGGCAGCCGGAGCGGCGCAGGACGATGCCCGTCGTGCCGTGAGTCGCCCCGTGGTCGCCCCGTCGCGCTCCCCGTAACACCGGTGGCCGACCACCGACCACCGACTACCGGTTGCCGGGGCGGTGTCGTCATCCGGTCCGGCACGCTGTGTAGTCGAAGCGCACCACTCCGCATAACATTTGACGCACCGTCAGTTCGAGTGTGCGATCACACACGGCCCGCAGGGCGATCAACTCGCCCGATTGTGCCCGCTTGTGGGCCGGTTGATCCTGCCCGTCATCGCTAATGATCACCCGGAACAGCTTGGAATAAGCGCCGGTCGTCTATTAACGTTCGATAACGCAGCGCGGTTGTCCCAGCCGTCGAAAGAGACGGCACCGTGCGCACGCGCCGAATTCCGCGAGGAAACCGGGGAACCACCAATTGGGGTGAATCGGGCGCCTCTTGTTCGCTTCGTGCGGTCAGGAACGCCCGTAGGAGACCTTCCTGCTCCGAACCCGTCAGCTAACCCGGTAGGCGAGAAGGAAGGAAAGGAGAGCGCCCCAGTGGCGTCCAACAGGCCTGCCCCCGAAGCCTCAGCCCCGGCCCATTTCGGCCCCGGCAGCCGGCTCACCGGCACCGATCACAGCAACGGCGAGGCGAGCAGGGACTGGGAGGAGTGGAATCCCACCGCGGAATCCATCCGTCCCGTACGCGGCAAGCACCGTGTCGCCAAGCAGCGCAACGCTCTCGCCCGCAGCTCCACGGTCCTCGGAGTGGGTGTCATCGCCGCGGTCGGCGCGGGAGGCATCGCCTCTGCCCAGGACAAGCCAGCGGTCTCGATATCACTTCCCGACGCGATCTCGGACAGTTTTCCCGACGCCAAGTCCCTTCCCGGCGTCGGGACTTTCATGTCCGACGGCGACAAGAAGAGCGACGAGACGCCCTCCCCGCTCACCACGGCGGCCCTCACCGCGGCGGACGCCCAGCAGGGCACCACCGACTCCGGCGAGGCGCTGCGCGCCCGCATCCTCCAGCAGGCGGAGCAGCAGCAGGCCGAGGCCGACGCAGCCCAGAAGGCGAGCGCCGAGGCCGCCGCGGCCGAGCAGGCCGCGGCCGAGGCCAAGAAGCAGCAGACCGACGCGGAGGAGAAGGCGGCCGAGGAGAAGCGCAAGGCCAAGGAGGCGGCGGAGGCCAAGGCGGAGAAGGAGCGCCTGGAGAAGCTGGCCGCCAGCTTCTCGCTGCCCACCTCCTCGTACACGCTCACCTCCACCTACGGCCAGACCGGCTCCATGTGGTCCTCCGGCCAGCACACCGGCCTGGACTTCGCGGCCCCCACGGGCACGCCCACCAAGGCCGTCCACACCGGGACCGTCAAGTCGGCGGGCTGGTCCGGGTCGTACGGTTACCGCGTCGTGCTGGAGCTCGACGACGGTACGGAGATCCTGTACGCCCACCTGTCCTCGATGACGGTCGGCGCCGGCCAGAAGGTCACCACCGGCGAGACCATCGGACGCGTGGGAGCCACCGGCAACGTCACCGGCCCTCACCTGCACCTGGAGGTACGGACCGGGGGCGGCAGCGGGGTCGACCCGCTGAGCTGGCTGCGCGGCAAGGGCCTCACTCCCTGACCGCCTCCGGACGGGGCCGGACGAACCGGCCCCGTCCGGCCCGATCCGCTGACCGCAGAAGCGGTACTCAGCTCCGATACGGGTTGTAGCCGCCGTAGTCGATGTACGGCGGCGGCGTCCACACCCGCCCCGTCGCCCGCGCCGCGTACGCCAGCGCGGGCGACGCCGTCTCCCGGCGCTGCCACAGGTGGTGCAGCAGCTCCTGCTCCCGTTCGACGTAGTCCGGTCCCGCCCTGCCGTGCCGCGCGTGGTGGCGCAGGAACGCCAGCGAGGTCGCGAACGCCTCGTACTCGGCGACCGTGCGGGCCGCGGCGGGCCCGTGGTCGCGCCCCGCGACGGTGCGCGCCATCGAGCGCGCCCGCATCGAGGACAGGGCGAGCGGCTCGGCCCCGGCGAGCCAGCCGGCCGCCGCGTACGCGGGCAACTCGGCCGCGACCGTGCGCAGTTCGCGCTGCCGGCTCCATATCGCCAGCCAGGTCAGCAGGGCGAACGCGGGCACCATGAAGGCCGCGTACACCGCGTAGAAGCCGTACGGGCCGAACAGCGACGACGAGCCGTTCCACAGGGCGTGCGTGCCCATGGCCAGCACGAGGCCGAGGACCGGCATCAGATGACGGCGCACGCGCTGGCGGCGCGTGGCCAGCGCGGCGATACCGAAGCCGATGCCCGTCAGCACCGTGAACAGCGGATGCGCGAACGGCGACATCACGACCCGGACGAAGAAGGTCGCCGCGGTCACGGACGCCAGGCCCGAGTTGCCGATCTGCTGGTCCTCGCCGAAGGCGCTGCCGAGATAGAGGATGTTCTCGGTGAACGCGAAACCGGTCGCGGTGAAGCCCGCGACGACGACTCCGTCGACCAGACCAGTGAAGGACCGCCGGCGGAAGAGGAAGATCAGCAGGATCGCGCCGGCCTTCGCGCTCTCCTCGACGATCGGCGCGACCACGGTGGCGCCCAGGGACTCCGCGCCACCGGGATCGGCGGTGGCGGTGGCTATCCACTGGGTCGCGAAGGAGTTCGCCGTTATCGCCACGAGGGCGGCGGCGCAGGCACCCCAGGCGAAGGCGAAGAGGAGATCGCGCCAGGGGCCCGGCTCGACCCGGTCCAGCCAGCGGAAGGCCGCCATCAGCAGCGGCACGGGCAGGATCGCCAGACCGAGACCGACCAGGAAGCCCTGGGTGCCGGTCTGTTCCCGGACGAGCGACAGGATCAGCAGTCCGCACAGGGCGAGCAGGATGACCACCGCGCCCGCGCGCACCGCCGGGTGGCGCCAGGGTGAACGGCGCGGCCGGTAGCGCCAGCGGGACCGCTCCGGCACGGCGGCCCACATGTCACCGAGCCGCCGCTGCTGCTCGTACGCGGGGACGGACGGGTGCGCGGGTGCGGGCACGGGCCCGGGTGGGGGTGAAGGCGCGGTCGTGGGCGGGGACGGTCGGAACGGTTCGGACACCTGCCGACCCTAACGAGGGGCACCGACAACCCGCGACGGTGCCCGGCCCGTCCCGGCGCGGCCCGCCCCGGCCCGGCGCTACTTTCCGGAGACGCCCCGGTCCGCCGTCGCGCCGTCCGAGACCCGGCGGAAGAGCAGGTCGCGCACGGCGTGCCCCTTCTCCAGGCCCTGGCCCTCGAACCGGGTGAGCGGCCGGAAGCCGGGCCGGGGCGCGTAGCCGGTGTCGGGAGAGGTGTTCTCGTAGGCGGGGTGCGCGGTCAGTACGCCGAGCATCTGCTCGGCGTACGGCTCCCAGTCGGTGGCGCAGTGCAGTACGGCGCCGGGCTTCAGCCGGGGCGCGACCAGGTCGAGGAACTCGGGCTGGATCAGCCGCCGCTTGTGGTGGCGCTTCTTGGGCCACGGGTCGGGGAAGTAGACGCGGAGCCCGGCCAGCGAGCGGGGCGGCAGCATCTCCCGCAGCAGGATGATCGCGTCGCCGTTGGCCACCCGGATGTTGGACAGCCCGTTCCGCTCGGCGAGCCGCAGCAGGTTCCCCTGCCCCGGTGTGTGGACGTCGGCGGCGAGTATCCCGGTGTGCGGGTCGTCGGCGGCCATCCGCGCGGTCGCCTCGCCCATGCCGAAGCCGATCTCCAGGACCACCGGCAGCCCGCCGAACATGGCGTCGAGATCGAGGACGCTCCGGCCGTCGATGTCCAGGCCCCAGGAGGGCCAGAGCCGCCGCAGGGTGTCGGCCTGCCCGGTCGTCACACGGCTGCGGCGCGGCTGGAAGCTGCGGATACGGCGCTCGAAGTGCGATCCGGCGGGGTCGGCGGCCGGGCCCCTGCCCTCGGGGAACATCCGGCTCCGGGGGTCGGTGCGGTCGGCGGGCGCGTTGTCGGCGCTGTCGCCGTCGCGTTCGCGGTCGCTGTTCGGGTTCATCTGGGTCTGGGACACGTTTTCTCGGGCACGTCGGGGTCGGGCGGGATCCTCTCGATTCTACGGACCCGCCGGCAGTGCCCGTGGTGGCCGGTGGGGACCGGGGGCACCTCCGGCAGCCGGGAGCCGGACGCGGCTTCCTGGACGCGCCCTACGCGCCGTCCGCTTCCCTCAGCATCGTCAGCGCCCGCTCCGCCACCTCGCGGCCGATCGGCAGCGCGGCCGTCGCCGCCGGTGACGGGGCGTTGAGCACATGGACCGTGCGCGGTGCGCGCTGGATCAGGAAGTCGTCGGCCAGCGTGCCGTCGCGCAGCACCGCCTGGGCGCGCACGCCGGCGGTCGCGGGGCGCAGATCGGCGTCCGTCACGGCGGGCAGCAGTCGGCGTACGGCGGTGGCGAAGGCGCGCTTGGACAGCGAGCGCCTCAGCTCGCCCGCGCCGTACCGCCAGTGTCTGCGGGCTGTCCGCCAGGAGCCGGGCCAGCCCAGGGTGCCCGCCATCTCACGGGGGCGCACGGCGGACCAGGAGTACCCCTCACGGGCCAGCGCGGGCACCGCGTTGGGGCCGACATGGACGCCGCCGTCGACACCGCGCGTCAGATGCACCCCCAGGAACGGAAAGGCCGGGTCCGGCACCGGATAGACCAGCCCGCGGACCAGATCCGGCCGGGCCAGCTCGAAGTACTCGCCCCGGAAGGGGACGATCCGCATGCCCGGGTCGTCGCCCGCGAGCCGCGCCACCCGGTCGCACTGGAGCCCCGCGCAGTTGACGAGGGCGCGGGCCCTGACCACCTCACCGGCGGCCGTACGGACGGCGACACCCCACTCCCGCCGGTCGACGGCGGTGACCTCCGCGCCGTACCGCACGGACGCGCCCGACGCCTGCGCCGAATCGGCGAGCCGCGCCGCGACGGCGCCGAAGTCGCACACCCCGGTCGTGGCGACATGGATCGCGGCCAGACCGCGCACCTCCGGCTCGTACTCCATGATCTGGGCCGGGCCCAGCTCACGGACCGGAATGCCGTTCTCCCTGCCGCGCTGGACCAGGGCGTGCAGCCGGGGCAGTTCGTCGCGGCCGGTGGCCACGATGAGCTTGCCGGTGACCTCGTGCGCGATGCCGTACTCCGCGCAGAACTTGACCATCTCCGCCGCGCCCTTGATCGCGTAGCGCGCCTTGAGGGATCCGGGGCGGTAGTACACACCGCTGTGGATGACTCCGCTGTTGTGCCCCGTCTGGTGCCGCCCGGGGCCGGGCTCCTTCTCCAGGACCGTCACACGGGTGCCGGGGGCGGCACGGGTGAGGGCGTAGGCCGTCGAGAGACCGACGATGCCGCCACCGATCACCAGCACGTCGCAGTCGAAGCCACGGCCGCCCACGCGACCCGAGCCGTCTGTCTTCACTCGCGCAACCTCCCACCCCGATAGTGCACTGGCCCACTGACAGTGCCCTTAAACCACCGGGGTGCCACACGTGTCCCTCATCGTTCACCGGGCATCCGGCCGGCGGGCCCGCCCACCGGTGCCCGCGGCGGCGCGCCCGCCCGGCCGTCCCGCGTACGCCTACGCGGGCGCCACCAGCAGCGGACGGGCCCGCTCCCGCAGCTCCGCGACCCTCGGCTCGTCGCCGTACGGCTCCAGACGGTGCAGCAGGTCCCGTACGTACTCCGTGGTGCGCGCCGACGAGATCCGCCCCGCCACCTCCACGGCACGGGTACCCGCCGCGCACGCGGCGTCCAGATTGCCCGACTCCAGTTCGGCGACCGCGCTCACCACCAGGCGTAACCCGTGCGACCGTGCGAACTCCTCGGTCGGCCGGGACAGCGCCTGCTCGTTGAAGCGCCGCATCTGATGCGGCACCTTCAGATCGCGGTAGCACTCGGCGGCGTCGGCGGCGAAGCGGTCGTAGGAGTAGAAGCCCAGCCAGCTCGGGTCGGCGTCGCCCGCGCGGGAGCGCTCCAGCCAGCCCTCCGCCGCCTTGAGCGCGGCCCCGGCCGCCGCCGCGTCGCCCGCCTTCGCGTGCGCGCGTGCCTCGACGAGCCGGAAGAAGCTCATGGTGCGGGCGGTCGCGAGCCCCCGGTTGCGTTCGAGCGCGGCCTGGGCCAGGTCCACGCCCTCGTCGGCGAAACCGCGGTACGTCGCCTGGAGGGACATCGAGGCCAGCACATAGCCGCCGAGCGGCACGTCCGCCGCCGCGCGGGCCAGCCGCAGCGCCTGGATGTAGTACCGCTGCGCCGCCTCCTGCTGGCCGGTGTCGAAGGCCATCCACCCGGCCAGCCTGGTCAGTTCGGCCGTCGCGCCGAAGAGACCGCGGCCGACCTCGTCGCTGTAGGCGGCGAGCAGCAGCGGCGCCGCGTCGACGCGCAGGCACTCGGGCACCATCGACGAACGCCAGTCCCCGCCGCCGTACTTGGAGTCCCAGCGCCGGGCGTCGGCCGCCGCCTCGCGGAGCTTGGCGACATCGCTGTGGCCCACGCGCAGGGGCGACAGCTCGCCACCGCCGTCGGCCCCCTGGGCCCCGGGGCCGGCCGCCGCGGGCACGAGGGGTGGCCCCGGGGGCGCGGTCAACCCCGGTCCGCCGTGCGCCGGGTGCGCTCTGCGCGCCGCCTCGGCCATCGCCGCGTCCCGCGCGACGGACGAGTCGGCGGGCGATATCAGCCACCGCGAAGCGGGCGTGGCATATGCGCTGACCGCGAAGGAACCGGCCAGCGACTGCCAGATGCCACCGCTGCCCGCCCGTCGGCCCGCCAGGTCCAGCCGGTACAGATCGGTCGCCGACCGCACCGCCTCACCCACGTCGCGCGGGAAGGCGAGACCCACCTCCGGCGCCGGATCGGCGTCGGCCAGGCCGATTTCGTGCAGTGGCACGGGCCGGCCGAGCTTGGAGCCGATGGCCGCGGCGATCAGATGGGGCGCCGCACCCTGCGGGATCATCCCCTTCGAGACCCACCGCGCCACCGACGTCTTGTCGTACCGAAGCGTCAGACCGCGCTGCGACCCGAGGTCGTTGACCCGCCGGGCGAGACCGGCGTTGCTGATTCCCGCGAGGGCGAGAACGGTGCCGAGCTTCTCGTTCGGCCCGCGTAGCTCCCTGGACATGCGTCACCCCTCGACACACAGACGGCCGCCGCGCCGGCCCCTCTTTCTGAGGAACCCCGTGGCATTCGTAAACCCAGCGTAGTTCGCCGCATCCCTACCGTTAAGGGGCGGACGTCCGGATGGCGGGATTGTTGTCCGCACGCGAGTGCGTGTGAAACCCGCCGCGGATCGAACGTGCTCCGGGCGTGTGGCCGTGCGCCCGGCCGTGCGCTCTTGGCCTAAAGAGGCCGGGAGCGCTTCGATGAGTGCTGCGTGGGTCGGCCCGCTGCGTACTGGAACCAGTGGGCTGGGGGACACCGCCGCCTCATTTCCCCGCGGGTGGCGGATCGGTCCGGGAGGTGATGGCGCCTCCCGGACTGTACATTTACCGACGTTCTGTCGGCGGATCGGGCTCGGAGATTGGCTGAATCCTGTCTGTCCGGCCGGAGCCCCTCACCGCGTCAACTGGCCTTTGCCAGGGGCGCATTCGCATTTCGCGCTCCCTCACGGGGGCCACTCCTGTGTGCCGTTGTCGTGGCAGCATGTTCACGAACGACTGATGACGACGGGTACGACTCTTGGTCCACAGGCTGTGGAGGCGCCGATGCGCTGGTTGGTGGGGTGGAGCAGTATCGCCGCGAGCTTCGGCACGGCGGGCTCCGTGGGCGATCAGTCCGAGGGCCGCACGGTCCACCCCGTCGGCTCCCAACTCCTGTGGGGAGACCCCGATCCGCTCTGGGCCGTCGGCGACTGGCGCGACGACGAGGTCCGCGTCGTCAGCGTCGACCCGTTCACCCGGCTCGCCGTGTTCGGCTGCTGCGGAGCCACCGACGAACAGCTGAAGATCGGCCTGTTCGCCGCCCGCGGCGGCGCCCTGCGCCATCTCACCGCCTGGCCCGGCAGCTACACGGCGGTCGCCCAGATCGGCCGCCGGATCACCGTTGCCGGCGACCTCGCCGGCGCGAGACCCGTCTTCCACACGCCGTGGGCGAACGGCACCGCGTACGCCACCGCCGCCCTGCCACTCGCCGACCTCATCGAGGCACAGCTCGACATCGGACACCTCGCGGCGCTGCTCGCCTGCCCCGAGACCCCCGAGGCGCTGCGCGACTCCACACCGTACGCGGGCGTCAAACGCGTCCCGCCCGGCCACGCCCTCGTCCTGCGCGAGGGCTCCCGTGAGATCACCGGGTACGAACAGGTCTCCTCGCTCGCCGTCGCCGCCCCCCAGGTCGACCCCGAACGGGCCGTCGAGGGAGTCAGGGACGCCCTCGTCGAAGCCGTACGGGCCAGACTCCTGGCGCCGCGTCACGCACCCGAGACCACACCGCCCGACCCCGGTCCGGTGCCCGGCATGGGGCCCGCCGACCGGCGCGCCGCCCGCGGCGGCCCCGTCCCCGGCATCGGCGCCGACCTGTCGGGCGGCAGCGCATCCGGCACCCTCGCCCTGCTCGCCGCCGGACTGCCCGGTGCGCCCGGCACCGTACTCGGCCACGGCACCGGCGCCGGCGAACGGCTCCTCGCCGTCACCTTCAACGACCTGGCCACCGGCGGGCGCGAGGCCGAACTGGAACGGGCCCGCGCCATGGCCTCCAATCCCCGGCTGCACCACGTGGTCGTCGCCGCGGGCGAAGAGGCCCTGCCCTACGCCGAGTTGGAGGGCCCGCTGACCGACGAGCCCGGCCCCTCCCTCGTCACCGCCGAACGCCACCGCCGCAGACTCGCCGCGGGCAGCGCCGACCACTTCACCGGCGCCGGGGCCCGCGAGGTGCTCGACGCCCACCCCGCGCGCCTGGCCGACCTGCTGATCGACCGGCGCCGCCGCGACCTGCTGCGGCCGGCCACCGCGCTCGCCAAGGCCCAAGGGCCCGCGGCGGGCTCGCTGTTCGTGCCACTGACCGTCTACCGCGCGGCCCGCCGCCTCGCCCGTACGCCCTACCGCACCGGACTCGAAGAGGCAGCCGCGCGACTGCCCGGCGCCCACCGCGAACGCGAGGCGCCTGCCGCCGACGGGCCGCTGGGCGCCTCCCTCGCCGCGCTCACCTGGTCACGGCCCGGACCGGCGGCGCGCTGGCTCACGGGCGAGGCCCTGGCCGAAGTATCGGTTCGTCTCACATCGGCGGCCATCCGCCCCACATCCGTCCAGCGGCCCGGAGAGGCCCGCGCACGGGCCGCGCTGGCCCGGCACGCCGCCGACCACCGGATCTTCGAGCAGGCCGCCGAGATCCGCAGCCAGCGGCTCCACGCGCCGTTCTTCGACAACCAGGTCGTACGGGCCTGCCGAGCCCTCCCCGAATCGCTGCGGGTCCAGCCCGGCGCCCGCGCCGACGTGCTGCGCGCGGTCCTCGCCGGCGCGGGCATCCACGACCTGCCGCCGGGCTGGGGCGCCACGACGCACGCGACGTCCGCCGCCGCGACCCGCACCGGGATGCGGGCGGCCGTCGGCGATCTCATCGCCCTGTTCGACGCGCCGCTGCTGGCCGACGCCGGACTGATCGAGGCACGTGTGGTGCGCAAGGCGCTGCGCAAGGCGGCCGAGGGCGAACCGATCCCGCTGGACGGCATCGCCGACCTCGTCTCCACGGAACTCTGGCTCCGGCGGCTGCTGTCCCGCCGCGGCACCTGCTGGACCGGCACGGCGGCCCCGCGCCAGCGCGCGGTGGCGGGCGGCGTGGTCCCACGCCGCCCCACCCTGCACCCCTGAGGCGTCGCCCCGAGGAGCGAACGGCTCCTCCGTCCGTCCGGCCGGTCACCCGCAACTGATGCTGGACCGCGCCCAGTCGGCCACCGCCACCGAGTCGGACGGCGTGTGCGGTTCGACCACCAGCCGGATCCTCTTCCGGCCCGCGATCCCCACATTCACCGGCACCGCGTCCTCGCCGCCGCGCACCACCGGGGACCGCCAGAGCCGCCCGCCGTCGCCGTACACGGAGAAGCGCACCGCGCCCAGACCGAGCGTCAGATCGTCCACGCCGACCATCGCCCGGTAGGTGACGCAGGGGCGGTTGAGCTGGATGGTCACCGAACCCGAGGCGTGCATGGACGCCCCGTGCTCGTACCGCGCGCCGCCGATCGACATGCCGGGGCGCTGCCAGAGCCAACTGCTCTGCCCGATCAGCACCTCGGGCCCGGACCCGTCACCGGTCACGTCGAAACTGAGCCGGTTCACCTGGTACTCCTCCGGTGCCGGAGGGGGCGGCGGCGCCGGGGCGGGCGGCTTCGGCGCGGCCGGCGGCGGCGCCTCGGGCTCCGGTTCCGGTTCTGGTTCGGGCTTCGGCGGTGCCGGTTCCGCCTCCGTCGGCGTGGGACTCGGCTCCGGTTCTGGCTTCGGCGCGGGCTTCTCGGGCGGTGGCGTCGGCCGGGGCTCCGGGGCCGGCGCGGCCGGTGGCTCCGGTTCCGGCGCGGGTTCCTCGGGTACCACGGGCTGTACGACGGGCGGCTTCGCCCGCGGCTCGTCGGGAACCTCGTCCCCCGTCAGCGCCCACACCAGCCCGGCCGCCGCGGCGAGGGCGACGACCGCAGCGATCCCCGCCTTCATCGGCGCGCCCAGCCCCTCGGCCGCCGCGCCGCCCGCCGCACCGGCGGCGCCGCCCGCCGAGCCCGACGCGCCGCCGGCCGCGGCCGCCGCACCGGCCCCGGCCGCGCCGGCCGCGCCGCCGGCGACGACCCCGGCGGCCTTGAGCGAGTAACCGGCCGCGAACCAGCCGATCACCGCGATCGGGAGCACCGCCGGAATCCCGGCGTTGACGTGCGCCAGCTCGCCCGCCACGATCCGGCACTTCGCGCACTCGTCCAGATGCTTGCGCAGCCCGCGCTCGGCGCGGATCCGCAGCCCGCCGCGTGCGAACGCCCCGAGCCGGTCGGCGTACCGCGCGCAGTCGCCGGCCGTGGCGACCGCCGTGTTCACATGTGCCTGGAGATACGCCTGCTTCAGACCCTCACGCGCCCGACTGGCCAGCACCGCCGTGGCGTTGGCCGTGAGGCCGAAGAGCGGTGCCACCTCGCTCGGCGACTCCTCCTCGACGGTGGTGTGCCAGAGCACCGCCTGCCAGCGCTCGGGCAGACTGCGGAACGCCCGCATCGCGAGCGACCGTTCGGCCTCGCGCATGGCCCGCACGTCCGCGCCCAGATCGACGGTGTCGTCGTCCGAGACCTCGGACGAGCGGGCGGACTCCGCCGCGAACACCGCGAAGTCCTCGACCAGTTGCTCGCGCTTGGCCGTCTTCGTCCACGCCGCGGCGACGCGCCGCACGGTCGTGAGCAGATACGCGCGCACCGCCTGCTCGGGACCCGCGCCCCCGCGCACCGCCTGGAGTGTGCGCGCGAACACCTCGGCCGTCAGATCGTCCGCGGTGTGGGCGTCCCGGCAGCAGGTGCGCGCGTAACGCAGCACGGCCGCCGAATGGCGCCGGTACAGCTCCTCGTACGCCCCGTCGTCCCCGTCCCGCATGCGCTGGATCAACTCGGCGTCCGACGGGGGCAGATCGGCTGCCCGCCCCTCCACGGGGGCCCCGGCCGGCCGGCCGCCGTGCTCGCGCTGCGACGGCACACTGGCGTCCGCCCCGTCCGGCGTCGGCACAGGCACCACAGGACCGGCAGGCGGACCGACGGAAGCACCGGTGGGACCGACAGGCCCGGACGCCCCGGACGAGCCTCCCGGCCCGCCCTGGCTCGGCACCTGCCCGGACGGGGGCCCTCCGGGCTCCGTACTCCCGGCGCCGCCACCCAGTGGCTCGTTCCGTCCGTCACCGCTCATCGCGCAAGCCCCCGTAGCGTCCTGCCGACCCGAAACACCGAGTCAGCGTGCCACAGCGCCCGCCACCGCCAAACCCCCGTTGACAGCGGCCACTCGAACGTGATTCGTCACCGGAACAAGGGCGCGGGACCACGACCCGACCGGCCCCGTTCGACCGGCCGGCGCGGAAACGTCGTTCACCAGGACGTCCGTACCCGAAGCACCTGCCGGAAGGCGTTCACGGCGATGCCCACGGCGAGGCGTGGTGCGGTAGTCGGACGAACTGCTGTCCGGACTACCACCCCACCACCTCAAGTTGACGTCGCCGAACACCGCGGGCACCCACCGGGCACCCGCACTACGCCGCCCGGGACCGAAGCCCTTCGAGCAGGATGTCCAGCAGCCGGGCCGAAGCCGCCGCCTGCTGAGCCGCGTCCGGCAGCGCGGGCGCCGCCGTGGCTATCACCAGCAGGACATCGGCCACCGTCACCCCCGGCCGCAGCTCTCCGGCCGACCGGGCGCGCTCGACCAACTGCCCCACGACATCGAGCAGTTCGACCGTCCCGGAAGCCGAATCCACCAGCTCCTTGTCCAGGGCGCCGACCTGGTCGGCGGAGGTGTGCTCCCCCGCCACGACCACGCGCAGATCCGGCTGACCGGACTGCCGCTGGTGCGGCACCCGTGCCTCGTCCGCCGAGTCCGGCACGACCGTCGACTCGTCGACGTCGACCCCGACCCTCAGCACCTGCGGCGGCAGCAGCCTGCCCGCGCCGGAAGCCACCGACGTCCGCAGGAAGCGCGCGAGCGCGGACCACGGCTCGTCCTCCTGCCCCAGAGCCGCCCGAGCCTGCTCCGTCAGCCGGGAGGTCTCCTCCTCGGCTATACGGCGGACCAGCACGTCCTTGCTGGGGAACCGCCGGTATACCGTGCCGACCCCGACACGGGCCCGGCGCGCGACGTCCTCCATCGGCGCCCCGTAACCGAGCTCGCCGAACACCTCACGAGCCGCCCGCAGGACATGTTCGAGATTGCGCTGAGCGTCGACGCGCAGCGGTGCGGCCCGGCCGACACCGCCCGTGCTCGCGCGTCCGTTGCCGTCCGCGGAGACGACGGCCTGCCAATGAGAATCCTGAATGTGCATAAGCGTTCCCCCGGTAATGACGTCTCCCCCCGGAGACCTCCCCGCCTTGACAGCCGGGGCTTTTCGACCAGTCACGGTCGACACCCCGACGGAGTACGAACATAGTTGAGCCCCGGGGAATTCAGAAGGGGGTGGTTCCGCACAGTGCGCCCCCCGATCGGAGCAAGGACCGGAAGATGCCTGATTCGACACTCTCCAGCCACCGGCCCCGCACCACCTGACCTGCGAACCTTCCCCGCCACAGGGGGATTTGCGCCCTCAGGGCCCGCGGAGGGCTCCGGTCACACAATTTGCCGGGGCTGTGGACAAACCAAGGAGCCCGATGCCTCATGGGGTGGTGAAGGCAGAGATCTCCCGGGGGACGACCCCCGCACCACCGCCCCGCGCACGCGTTCTCGTCGTCGGCGGCGGCTACGTCGGGATGTACACCGCGCTCCGGCTCCAGCAGAAGCTCAGGCGCGGCGAGGCGGAGGTCGTGGTCGTGTCGCCCAACCCGTACATGACCTACCAGCCGTTCCTGCCCGAGGCCGCCGCCGGCTCGATCTCACCGCGCCACGTCGTGGTGCCGCTGCGCCGCGTCCTGCCGGACTGCAAGATCATCGTCGGTGAGGCGAGATCCATCGACCACGCCGGGCGCGTCGCGACACTCACCACCCTCGCCTCCGAGGAAGAGGCCGCCGCGAGGGCCGACACCCACCGACCCGGAGCCGGCACCCCGGACGCGGACGCCGTCCCCGGATCCTTCGAGATGACGTACGACGAACTCGTCCTCGCCCCCGGCTCCGTCTCCCGCACCCTCCCGGTCCCCGGCCTCGCCGAACACGGCATCGGCTTCAAGACCGTCGAGGAAGCCATCGCCCTGCGCAACCACGTCCTGGAACAGATGGACATCGCCTCCTCCACCCGCGACCCGGAACTGCGCGACGCCGCACTCACCTATGTCTTCGTCGGCGGCGGCTACGCGGGCGTCGAAGCGCTCGCAGAACTGGCCGACATGGCCCGCTACGCCACCCGCTACCACCACAACGTCAAGGCAGACGACCTGAAGTGGATCCTGGTCGAGGCATCGGACCGAATCCTCCCCGAAGTCGGCCACGACATGGGCAAGTACGCCGTCCGCGAGCTGCGGGCCCGCAACATCGACGTACGTCTCGGAACCCGGCTCGACTCCTGCCGGAACCGGATCGCCGTACTGAGCGACGGCACCCGCTTCCCCACCCGCACCGTCGTCTGGACGGCGGGCGTCAAACCGCACCCCGTCCTCGCCGCCAGCGACCTGCCCCTCGACGGACGCGGCAAGCTCATCTGTACGGCCCGGCTCACCGTCGACGGCACCGAGCACGCCTGGGCGGCGGGTGACGCGGCCGCCGTCCCCGACCTGGCGGCGGACGAGCCCGGCGCCGAATGCGCCCCCAACGCGCAACACGCCGTCCGCCAGGCCCGGGTACTCGCCGACAACATCGTCGCCTCCCTGAGAGGCGAACCGCTGACCGACTACCGTCACCGGTACGCCGGTTCCGTCGCCTCGCTCGGCCTCCACAAGGGCGTCGCGCAGGTGTACGGCCGAAAGCTCAAGGGCCGTCCGGCATGGCTGATGCACCGCGCGTACCACCTCAGCCGCGTCCCCACCTTCAACCGCAAGGCGCGCGTACTGGCGGAGTGGACCCTCTCGGGACTGTTCAAACGGGAGATCGTCTCCCTCGGCTCCCTGGAGCACCCACGGGCCGAGTTCGAACTCGCCGCCGGAATGGAACGACCCAGAGACGTCTGACGTCCCCTGTCAGTCCCGTCGGCCACACTGAACGTGTGACCATAGGTGGGTTCACATCTGCACAGAGTGATTCCGCAGAGAGCGATCCGGTAGCCCGCCAAGGCGAACAGCAACGACACCATGAGGCCTGAAAATCCGTGAATTTCACGCGTTGGAGCGCCCGGCTCCCCGGTACACAGCGCCGCATCGCCGCGCGGACGGGCTCGGGAGACTCCCCTGCCAAGCCACGCGACAATTCCGCGCATTCACCGGGCGCCAAGAGTTCCGTGCCCGCCGCCCGTGGTGAATTCGAACGACACGGCGAGCACGACGGCGACCGGACCGGCGGGCACCCGGACGGAAGACCGGGCGGGGAGCCGGCGGGAATCCCCGTCCTCGAAGAGCTCTCCGTCCGCGACGTCCTCGGCGGTCTCCCCGCCCTCGTCGCGCTGGTGTACGGCCCCGATCACCGCGTGGCGTACGTCAACGACGCCTACACGGACGCCTTCGGACCACGCGAGCCCGGCACGGCCGCGGCCGACGGCTGCCCCGAACTCGTCGAGCTGGGCCTGATGCCCCTGATGGACCAGGTGCTGCGCAGCGGGAAGCCCCGCACGGTCAAGTCCCGCAAGGTCCTGGCGGCCACACCCGGCGCGCCGCCGCACACCGCCGCCCACGCCTCGGTCAACGGCTCGGCGACCGTGGCCCGTGACGGTTCGTACACGGTGACCTGCACCCCCGTCGAGACCGGCGGGGCCGGCGGCGTCCTGGTCTTCGCCGCCGACGTCACCGACCACGCCGAGGCCGCCGAACGCCTGCGCGCCAGCGAGCGCCGGCTCCGCGAGACCGCCGTCGCCCTCCAGCGCTCACTGCTCCCCCAGGAGCTGGAACAGCCCGACGACCTGCGCGTCGCCGCCACATACCAGCCGGGCGGTACGGACGCGGCCGTCGGCGGCGACTGGTACGACGTGATCACCCTCGGCGCCGGCCGCACGGCCCTGGTCATCGGCGACGTCATGGGCCGCGGCGTCCGCGCGGCGGCCGTCATGGGTCAACTGCGCACCGCCGTCCGCGCGTACGCCCGCCTCGACCTGCCCCCGCACGAGGTCCTGCAACTGCTCGACGGACTCGCCGCCGAGATCGACCCCAGCCAGATCGCCACCTGCGTCTACGCGGTCCACGACCCCAACGAGGGCCGGCTCGTCTACGCGTCTGCGGGCCATCTGCCCATCCTCGTACGTGCCGAGGACGGCAGCGTCGCGCGCGCCGCCGACCCGACGGGCCCCCCGCTCGGCACGGGCGGCTGGATCCACACGTCCGGCTCCATCGAGCTGGCACCCGGCTCGACCGCCGTCCTCTATACGGATGGTCTCGTCGAGCGCCGCAGCGAGGACATCGACGAGGGCGTGGCGTCCCTGGAACGCGCGCTGGCCGGCGCCAAGGGATCACCCCAGGTCGTCTGCGACCGGCTGATCCGCGCGATGGGCGTCACCGCCGAGCACGACGACGACGTCGCGGTCCTCGTCCTCCAGCACCCCGCCCGCACCGGGCACTCCGCCGAGCTGTTCCACAACGCCGCGCTCGACCTGCTCGGCGGCATCGAGGCCGCCCCGCGCGCCCGCGCGTTCGCCTCGGGAGTCCTGGCCTCATGGCGCTTCCCCGTCGAACTCAAGGACCTTGGCGTCCTCGCCACCAGCGAACTCGTCGCCAACTCCCTCCAGCACGGCACCCCGCCGATGCGGCTCAGACTCCGCCGCACGGACCGCAGGCTGATCATCGAGGTCACCGACGGGGACGACCATCTGCCGCTGCGCCGCCACGCGGAACCGGCGGACGAGGCGGGCCGCGGTATCTCGATCGTCGCGACGATCGCCTCGTCCTGGGGCTCCCGTCGTACACCGGGCGGCGGGAAGGCGGTCTGGTGCGAGTTCGCCCTGCCGCACTGACGGACGGCGCGGCGCCCTCA
Organism: Streptomyces sp. NPDC104581; assembly: GCF_055583685.1. NCBI lineage: Bacteria > Bacillati > Actinomycetota > Actinomycetes > Kitasatosporales > Streptomycetaceae > Streptomyces > Streptomyces sp. NPDC104581. Next base: position 2,357 of record NZ_JBVJNN010000025.1, on the reverse strand, counting down.
GTAGGAGGCGGGGACGGCCTCGGGCTTGTGGACGGCCACGACACGCGAGCCGTACGCCAGTGACGGCTGGTCCTGGACGGGGGTGAGCCACCGCCCCAGCCGGAGCGCCAGCACGCTGACACCGAGCGAGAAGAGTACGAACGTCACGATGTACGGGCCGTGCAACGCGGCCCCCATCGGGCCGCCCACAGCCGGCCCCACGGCCAGCGCGAGCTGCTTGACCAGGGCGAAGGCGGCGTTGTACTGCCCGACCATCCCGTCCGGCGCCAGGTCCGCCACCAGCGGGGCCACGGTCGGCGACAGCATCGACTCACCGAGTCCGAACAGCGCGTACGTGGAGATGAAGGCGGCGGTCGCCATCGTCTGGCTGCCGTGACCCAGGCCCGCGTACCCGGCGATGATCCAGGCGAGCGCCCAGATCAGCCCGACGGAGGCGACGACCCGGCTCCGCCGGCGCCGCTCGACGAGCCTGAGCACGACGAACTGCGCGACGACGATCACGGCGGTGTTGGCGGCCAGCGCGATCCCGAGCGTCGACGGGTCGATCCCGGCGGCCTCGGTGCCGTACGCCGCCAGCCCCGACTCGAACTGCCCGTAGCAGGCGAAGAACAGCACGAAGCCCAGCACACACAGCTGCACCATCGCCCGGTGTCCGAGCAGCGCGCGCATTCCGCCACCCCCGGCCCTCGCCGCCATCTCCTCGGGAAGGGAGGCCGTGGCGGACATGCGCGGGAGCCGGACCGTGCCCGCGACGGCGGCCAGCACGAGGAACATCGCGGCCTCGATGCCGAACAGCAGGGTGAAGCTTCCCGGCCTGCCGACATCGACGAGCTGTCCACCGATCAGACCACCGACGCCGAGCCCGAGGTTCTGGAGGAAGAACTGCGTCGCGAAGGCCCGGGTCCGGCCCGACGGCTCGGAACACCACACGATCATCGTGGCGAGCGCGGGCTGCATGACTGCCGTACCGGCGCCGAGCAGCACGGCCGAGAGCACGGCGGCGGACACACTCGCCGCCACCCCCATACCGACGGCGCCCACGGCGGCGAGCACCGCACCACCGACGACGACGGGCAACGGGCCGCGCCGGTCGATGACACGCCCGGTGAAGGGCAGGACGACAAGAGCGGCCATGGCGAAGACGGCGAGCACTGCCCCCGCCGTACCGGCACCCAGGTCCCGCACCTGGGCCACATACACATAGAGATACGGGACCGTGAACCCGAGCCCGAACGCGCTCAGCGCGTTCCCCGCCTGGATCCGGCGCATCGCGGCGCCCATCACCCTGGTCACACTCACCCGCCTCTGAGGAGAAGACTCAACACTGGAAGACCTGAAATCTGAAGACTTCAAAGCTAAAGTTAGAAGCTCAACAATACACACCGAAGGACTTCAACGCCAACGACGGGCGTGCCATACTGCCCGGCATGTCAGACACCCCCGACGAACCGAGCCTCGACGAACAGATCGCCGCCTATCAGCGCGAGTTCGACGACCTCGACCCCCAGGTGGAGAAGGTCGTCTCGGCGCTCGGCCGGCTCAACCGCCGGATGAACGTGGCGTACGGGAGACAGGTCTCCGACCTCGGCATCAGCAACGCCGAATGGGAAGTCCTGAAGACCCTGGTCCTTGCCGGAGCCCCGTACCGCCTCGGCCCCGGGGAGCTGGCCAAACGCCTCGGCCTCACCCCGGCGGCGATGACCCACCGCGTCGACCGCATGGCGGCGGAGGGCCTGGTCACGCGCGACCGGGACGAGAACAACCGCGTACGGGTGATCGTCGAGCTGACGGACGAGGGTCGTACGAAGTGGCTGGAGGCCATGCGTATGGCCTCGGACTTCGAGGAGGACCTGCTCCAGGACCTCTCGGCCGAGGAACGCGGGATCCTGGGCGCCTTGTTGACCCGCCTGCTCCGCCGGGTGGAACACGCCCAGCCGGACGCCGGCGGGCGCCTGACCGACCTGGACTGACGTGGGGCGGCGAGAACCGAAGCGCACCGGCGGGGAACTGACGGGGGCTCGGGCCGTCGGAGACCGGCCCGGCGGCGGGTGCGGCCGACCCGAGTTGACACCGCCCGGACCGGTCCGTAAGGTTCTTCGAGTTGTCATGGAGCCGTAACGGTTCCACGGCACACTCCGGCCGCTTCGATGCGGCACACAAACTCCGCAGGATCCCCCGGACCGGGAACAATTTCGGCATGCCGAAATCGATTTACCGGGACTCGATTTGTGAGTCGAGGGGGAAACGGTCTAGAGTTTGAAACGTCGGAACGGCCGCAGGGCCGGAAAGACAAACCCGCTGACTGGGAATCAGGCGCCGAAAGGTTCTGATAGAGTCGGAAACGCAAGACAGCACAA
>NZ_JBVJNN010000024.1:54327-102064 GCF_055583685.1 Streptomyces sp. NPDC104581 | reverse complement strand
ACCTTCCCCCCCCCCCCCCCTCCCCCCCCCCCCCCCCCTCCCCCCACCCCCCCCCCCCCCCCCCCCCCCCCCCCACCCACCCCCCCCCCCCCCCCCCCCCCCCCCCCCCCCCCCCCCCCCCCCCCCCCCCCCCCCCCCCCCCCCCCCCCCCCCCCCCCCCCCCCCCACGGCGGCGTGCCCGCCGCTACGGGTTGATATGGATCTTGAAGTTGGGCGTGGTGTTCTTCACGTCCAGAGCGTTGCCGCTCATCCTCAGACCGTTGAAGGTGACCTCACCGACCGCGGGACCCTGCCCCGCCTCCGGCATCTCGTTCGCCCACAGCCCGAAGCCCGACTTGGCATCGTAGGCGTCACCGCTCTTCTTCGCACCGGTGATCGAGATGTCGCTGAGGATCGTGTCCTTGATCGGGAACTGTGGTTGTCCTCCCACGTAGTTGGTCTGGAACATGACCCCGCTGTACGTCGGGTCGACGATGTCCACGTTGTTGATCCGGATGCCCTGGAACACCTTCGACGCGGAGAACAGCCAGATGCCGGGGAACGTCTGCGCGCCCCAGAAGTGGCCGCCGGCCCGCACGATCGACACGTTCTCGATCGTCGTGGGTTCGGTCCCGAAGCCGTTCATCGGGTAGCCGAAGTCCAGCGAGCTGACCGTGATGCCCGAGTACACGAGCGTGTCCGCGATATGGATGTTGCGGAAGGTGTTGTTGAAGCCGCCGTAGACGGCCACACCCGCCGCGCGCCAGGTCAGGATCGACGTCAGGTTCTCGTAGACGTTGTCCTTCATGTCCGCGCCGCCGGCGTCGATCGCCGAGAACAGCGCGAAGCTGTCGTCTCCCGTGGCCCGCGCCTCGTTGTTGGTCACGAGGTTGCCGGTGCTGCCGTTGGTCATGTTGATGCCGTCGGCGAACATGTTGCGGATACGGGAGTTCTTGATGGTCATGTCATCGGTGTTCGCGCCCCAGTAGAGGCACACCATGTGCTCGTTCCAGATGTTGTCGATCTCGATGTCGCGCACGTTCGAGAAGTCGAACACCTTGCCCGGACCGTCGATGCGCGAGGTGTAGTTGCCGAAGTACGCGAAGTTCCTGAACGACGAACCCGCCGCCGCGGCCTCGGCCCGGAAGCCGATGTCGGTGTTGTCCTGCGTCGATGGGGCGTGGAACCTGCTGTACCAGGGACCGGCGCCGACCACCTGCACGGGCTTGCCGTACACCTGGAACTTGCTGGCCGTCTGGTAGTCACCGGCGGGCAGGTAGACACCCTTCAGGGTGCCGGTGCTGTCCATCCGGACCCGGTCCAGGGCGTTCTGCACGTCCTGGTGGGTGAATCCGGCGGGGACCGTGTAGGTGGCGGGGTCCGGGTTGGCGGTCGGCGCGACCTGCTCCAGGCTGATGAAGTCGATCGCGTAGGTGGTGGTGTTGGCCGAGTCCTTCTGGAGCTTGATCTTGCTGCCGGCCGGGACGGTCTTGCCCAGCATCGTGTTCGCCTCGTCGTAGATGTGACGGGGCGCGCCCTGACCCGGGGAGTTGCCCGGTCCCGCCTCGGCGCCGTACAGCCAGGCGTACTTCGACGTGAGGTCGATCGCCTTGAGGAAGACGCCGTCCACATAGACGTTGAGCGTGGAGTTGATGCCCCCGCCGCCCGCCGAGTCGGGGATGGAGAAGCGGGTCACCAGGGTGTTGGTGCTGGCCCGGGTGGTGAACTCGACGTACTCGCCGGTGGCGTCGAGGTTGACGGCCCTGCGGCCGGACGCCTCGCCCGCGATGTCACCGACGGTCCTGTTGGGTCCGACCTTCGTGGCGCCGCCGCCGGTGGCGCCGTCCTCGGCCTCGTACATGTCGAAGGGCATGTTGGCGCCGCGGCCCACGAACAGCGACTGGGTGCTGGTGTTGTTCTCTCGCTTGACCGGCACCTCGTTGGCGTCGTCCGCGAGCACCACCTTCACCGTGTACGAGCCGTTGGCCGCGGTCCAGGTGCCGAGCGACACCGGCGCCGTGGTGGCGCCCGCGGCGATGACCCCGGTGTGCGCGCCGGTGAGGGTCCGCACCGTGGCGCCCTCGGAGTTGAGCACGGTCAGGGTGATGCCGTGGCTGCCGCCCGCGGAGGCGACCGTGCCCTGGTTCTTGACCGTGACGGAGAAGTTGACCGTGTCCCCGGCCGCCGGGGCGGACGGGGAGGTGCCGACCGTCGCCACCAGGTCGGAGCTGGCGACCGGCTTCACCACCAGCGGGGCCGGGGCGGTGTAGGTGTTGTTGGTCTCGTTCTGCTCGATCACCGCGTTCGCCACGTCGGCGACCGCGCTGAGTTCGTAGGAGCCCGCGTCGCGCGGCCCGATCGCGGCGCTGACGTTGGCCGACGCGCCGGGGGCGAGGGTGCCCACCGCCGCCGTGCCGACCTTGGAGTCCCCGAGACGGAACTCCAGCGAGCTGGCCGCGGCGGCGACCGTGCCGTTGTTGCGCACCGTCGCCGTCAGGGTGACCGGGTTGGACTCGACCGGCTCGGCGGGACTGGCGGTCAGGGCCGTGACCTGGAGGTCGGGGTTGGGTGCCGGCTCGCCGAGCACCTGGAACTCGGCCACCTGGCCCGCGCCGGCACCGGTGTTGGAGGTGAATCTGAGCTGCACGTCCGCGACGTTCGCGGAGACCGGGATGGTCACCTGGTTCCCGGAGGCCGGGCTGAACGCGTAGTCCTTCGCGGCGGCCAGGCTGGTGAACGCCGTGGCGTTCTGCTCGCGGCCCAGCACCTGGATGTTCTGGGTGCGCGGTCCCCAGCCGCTGTCCGGGTTGAGCTTGACGACGACGCTCTCGGTGGAGGCGTTGGCGCCCAGCTTCACGGTCAGTGTGTTGGGGTAACTGCCCCCGGCGCCTTCCCAGTAGGTCGACGTCGAGTTGTCGTTGGCGTTGGCCGCGACGAACGTGTGGACCACGGAGGAGGCGCTGATCGGCTTGCCGACGGCCAGGTTGGAGACCGAGCCGCTGCTGCCGGTGCGTGTCACCGTGTTGCTGTTGCCCGACCGGTTGCCCGCCGCGTCCCTGGCCCGTACGAAGTACGAGACCGTGGTACCGGCCGGCTGGGTGTCGGTGAAGGTCAGGACGTTGCCCGCGACGGTGTCGCGCAGCACGTTGTTGGCGTGGATCTCGTAGCCGGTGACCGCCGTGTTGTCGCTGGACGCCTGCCAGGTGAGCCTGACCTGGGTGGACGAGGGCGTGGTGTGGGCGAGGCCGGTGGGCGCGGTCGGCGCCTGGGTGTCGCCGCCCGCGGGCTTACGGGTGACGGTGTTGCTGTTGCCCGACACGTTGCCGGCGGCGTCCTTGGCCCGTACGAAGTACGAGACCTCCGCGTTGCCGGGCTGGGTGTCGGTGAAGGTGGTGACGTTGCCGGCGACGCTGGTGCGCAGCACGTTGTCGGCGTAGACGTCGTAGCCGGTGACCGCGGTGTTGTCGGTCGACGCCTTCCAGGTCAGCCTGATCTGACCGGAGGCGGGCTCGGTGAACGCCAGCTCGGTGGGCGCGGTCGGGGCCTGGGTGTCCCCCGTCTCGGGGCCGTAGATCTCCAGCTCGGACACCTGGGCGCCGGGCTGCGCGGAGTTGGCGGTGACCAGGACCCGTACGTGGCGTGTGGTGGTCGCGTCGAAGGGGATCGTCACGGTGTTGCCGGAGCCGGGCGCGAACTGGTAAGCCCTGGACGCCGTCAGATCGGTGAAGCCGGTGCCGTTGGTGCTGCCCTGGATCTTGAGCGTCTGGCTCCGGGCCTCCCAGCCGTCGGGGAGTTTCAGTACGACGCTGTTGACGCGCACGGACGAGCCGAGGTCGGCCTGGAGCCACTGCGGGAAGGCGCCGTTGCGGCTCTCCCAGTAGCTGGCCTTGTTGCCGTCGTTGGCGTTGGCCGCCGCGTAGACCTCGGTGTGGCTGCTCTCGGTGAGCGTGCGCCCGGCGGCGAGGTTCACCGACGCCGCGGCGGCCTTGTGGACCTGGAGCTCGGCGAGCTGGCCCGCGGAGGCGACGGAGTTCTTCGTGATGTTCACGCGCACGTACCGGGTCCGGGTGGCGGGGAACGAGACCGTGACCTCGTTGGCCTTGCCCGGGCTGAAGGTGTACGAGGCGGAGGTCTTCAGTGTCGAGAAGCTGGTGCCGTCCGCGCTGCCCTGGACGGCGAGGGTCTGCCGCCTGGTCTCCCAGTGCGCGGGGAGCTTCAGCGTCACCTGGTCGATCCGGGCGGCGGAGCCCAGATCGGTCTGGACCCATTGGGGGAGGCTCTTGCCGGAGCCCTGCCAGTACGTCGACCGGTCGCCGTCGGCGACCATCCGGGCGGAGTGGTCGGCCGACGCGCTGCTCGCCGCCGCGGTGGCGCCCGCGGCGATGTTGGGGCCGTCGGCCGCCGAAGCGGTGAGCGACGGCACGCCGACCATCAGGAGACTGGTGGTGAGCGCGGCGGAGATCGCCCGCCATCTCCATCGGTGAGATCTCATGTGTCCCCGATCTTCGGCCTCGGCGCGGGGCGCGGCGAGGCGCGGCTCTGTCTGCATGGCTGGTGCCACCTGGCTGGTGCGACTAGCGTTTCTGCACTGCGGAGCAGGATCTTTTGCGTTGTGCGGTCAGAGAGTTGCAGAGAAATGCGAGAGCGTCCACCAGTGCGACAGAACCAACTCGGCCGTTCTCTGGCTCGAAGACACTCAAGACGGACCCACCGGCCCCTATCAGTCAGCTTTGCGGTGGATGCCCAGCACTCCGCAAGCGGGCCGCAAGCCACGTAAGCCATTTGCGTAAATCTGGAAATTTCAGAAAGGCACCTGCGCCGTCTACCGTTCCTAGACATGAACGCCGGACCGACGCCCCCGCCGCGACGACGGCGATTCGGCTGGCCACGGCGCGTCTTCTCCCAGGTGCTGCTGATGCAGCTCGCCATCGCCGCGGGCACCGCCGTGCTCGCCACGGGTCTTTTCCTGCGGCCCCTGAGCGACCAGCTCGACGACCAGGCGATGCGCAGGGCACTCGCGATCGCCGAGACGACGGCGTCGGAGCCGGTGGCGGACGCACTGCTGGCGTCACGGCCCTCGGTGGGCGGCCCGGTGCAGGCGGAGGCCGAACGCATCAGACGGGCGACCGGCGCCGAGTACGTCGTGATCATGGACAGACGCGGGGTGCGCTGGTCACACACCGACACCGGCCAGATCGGCAGGGTCGTCTCCACCGATCCCAGTGAGGCGATCGCCGGCCACGACGTCATGGAGATAGACAGCGGCACCCTCGGCCGCTCGGCGCGCGGCAAGGTCCCGCTGCGCGACGAGACGGGGCGGATCGTCGGCGCCGTGTCCGTGGGGATCGCGTACGACAGCGTCCGCGAACGTCTGCTCGCGACGATCCCCGGACTGCTCGCGTACGCGGGCGGCGCCCTGGCCGTCGGCGCGCTGGCGGCCTTCCTGATCTCCAGACGCCTTCAGCGCCAGACCCATGACCTGGCCTTCTCCGACATCTCGGCGCTGCTGGCGGAGCGCGAGGCCATGCTGCACAGCCTGCGCGAGGGAGTGATCGCACTCGACGGGGCGGGACGGATCCGGCTGATGAACGACGAGGCGCAGCGGCTGCTCGGCCTCGGGCCCGAGGCCACCGGACAGCCCCTCGACGTGGTCCTCGGACCGGGCCGCACCACCGACGTACTGGCCGGCCGGGTGGCCGGCGAGGACCTGCTGACCGTGAGCGGCGCCCGGGTGCTCATCGCCAACCGGATGCCGACGGACGACGGCGGCGCCGTCGCCACCCTCCGTGACCGCACCGAGCTGGAACAGCTCGGCCGGGAACTGGACGCCACCCGCGGACTGATCGACGCGCTGCGCGCGCAGGACCACGAGCACGCCAACCGGATGCACACCCTGCTGGGCCTGCTGGAGCTGGAGATGCACGACGAGGCGGTGGAATTCGTGACCGAGGTCGTCGGTGTGCACCGGTCCACCGCCGAGCAGGTCACCGAGCGGATCCACGACCCGCTGCCGGCCGCGCTGCTGGTCGGCAAGGCCACCGTCGCCGCCGAGCGCGGCGTCTCGCTGCGCATCTCGCCGGCCACCCTGCTGCCCGACCGGCTCGTCGACCCGCAGGGGCTCGTCACGGTCCTGGGCAATCTCGTGGACAACGCGCTGGACGCTGCGGCCGGCTCCGAGGACCCGCGCATCGAGGTGGAGGTACGGGCCGAGGGCCGTACGGTCGTCCTGCGGATCTCCGACAGCGGCCCGGGTGTCCCGCCGGAACAGCGCGAACTGGTCTTCACCGAAGGCTGGACGACGAAGGAACTGCCGACCCACGGCCGGCGCGGACTCGGCCTCGCCATGGTGCGCCGGCTCGCCGAACGCCAGGGCGGCAGCGCCCGCGTCACCGAATCCGCCGACGGGGGCGCCGAGTTCACCGTCGTCCTGCCCGAGGCACTCGCCGACACCGAGCGCGTCACACGGGACGCCGCGCCGGCGGACGACGCCGTCCGCGATCCGGCCGGGACCGCCACCCCATGGGAGACACGATGATCGACGTACTGGTCGTGGACGACGACATCCGGGTCGCCGACATCAACACCGCCTATGTGGCGAAGGTGGCGGGATTCCGCGTCGTCGCCAAGGCGCACTCGGGAGCGGAGGCGCTCAGCCGGCTCACCGAGCGGCCCGTCGACCTGATCCTTCTCGACCACTATCTGCCCGACCGCGACGGGCTCTCGGTGGTGCGGGAGCTGCGCGGACTCGGCCACCGCACCGACGTGATCATGGTGACCGCCGCGCGCGACGTCGCCACCGTCCAGTCGGCGATGCGCCACGGGGCGCTCCAGTACCTGGTCAAGCCGTTCAACTTCGCCGGGCTGCGCACCAAGCTGGAGGCGTACGCGACGCTGCGCCGCACGCTGGAGAGCGGCGGTGAGGCCGAACAGGCCGATGTGGACCGGATGTTCGGCGCGCTGTCGGCGTCCGCCGCGCCCGAACTGCCCAAGGGGCACTCGCCGAGCACCGCGGAGGTGGTGCGCCAGGTGCTGCTCGGCGCCGAAGGGCCGCTGTCCGCGCACGAGATCGCCGAAAGCGCCGGGATGAGCCGGCAGACGGCGCAGCGGTATCTCAAACTGCTGGAGCGGGCGGGGCGGGTCCGGCTCAGCCTCCGGTACGGCGAGACGGGCCGCCCGGAGCACCGGTACGCGTGGGCGACGAGCGGCTGAGCCGTACGGGCGGTCCGGGACCGCCCCGCCCGGGGCAGATCCCGCACGGACCGGATCCAGCTCGGACCGGCTCCCGCTCAGACCGCTCCCGCGCCGGTGAGTGAACGCACCTCGGACTCCGCGTGCCGGGCCTCGTCCGCGCCTTCACGGAAGAGGACCGTTCCGATCCAGCCCGCCAGGAAGCCGAGCGGGATCGAGACCAGGCCCGGGTTCTGGAGCGGGAAGACCTGGAAGTCGACGCCCGGGAGGATCGCCTCCGGACTCCCCGACACGACGGGGGAGAACACCACCAGCAGCACCGCCGGGACCAGCCCGCCGTACACGGACCAGACCGCTCCGCGCGTGGTGAACTTCCGCCAGAACAGCGAGTAGAGCAGCACCGGAAGATTGGCCGAGGCGGCGACGGCGAACGCGAGCCCCACCAGGAAGGCGACGTTGAGGTCGCGGGCGAGCAGTCCGAGCGCGATGGCCACGGCGCCGATACCCGCGGCGGCGAACCGGGCGACGGCGACCTCACCGCGCGGCTCGGCGCGGGATCCGGAGCGGGAGCCGGCCTGCGGCCTCTTGAGGGAGGCGTAGAGATCGTGCGCGACCGAGGCCGACGAGGCGAGGGTGATACCGGCGACGACGGCGAGGATCGTCGCGAAGGCGACGGCGGCGACCACGGCGAACAGCACCGTCCCGCCGGTGGACCCCTCGCCGCCGCCCAGGTCCAGGGCGAGCAGCGGTACCGCCGTGTTCCCCGCCGCGCTCGACGCGCGGACCTCGGCGGTGCCGACCACGGCGGCGGCGCCGAAGCCGAGCACGATCGTCATCAGGTAGAAGCTCCCGATGAGCCCGATGGACCAGACGACGGACCGGCGGGCGGCGCGGGCGGTCGGCACGGTGTAGAAGCGGGAGAGGATGTGCGGCAGCCCGGCCGTACCGAGCACCAGGGCGAGCCCCAGGCTGATGAAGTCGAACCGCGCGGTCCAGCCACCGCCGTAGGCGAGGCCCGGTGACAGGAACTCCTCGCCGTGACCGCTGCGTTCGGCGGCGGTCGTGAGCAGCGCGTCGAGGTCGCCGTGGAAACGGATCAGGACGAGCACGGTCAGGGCGACCGTGCCGGCCATCAGCAGCACCGCCTTGACGATCTGGATCCAGGTGGTGGCCCGCATCCCGCCGAGCGTCACATAGACGACCATCAGCGCGCCCACGCCGATCACCGTCCAGGCGCGCACGGCCTCGCTCGTCCCCCCGAGCAGCAGTGCGACCAGACTGCCCGCCCCGACCATCTGCGCCACCAGATAGAACACGGAGACGGCGACGGAGGAGGTGCCCGCCGCGATCCTGACGGGGCGCTCGCGCATCCGGGTGTCGACGACGTCGGCCAGGGTGAACCGGCCGCAGTTGCGGACGAGTTCGGCCACCAGCAGCAGGACGACCAGCCAGGCGACGAGGAAGCCGACGGAGTAGAGCATGCCGTCGTAGCCGACGAGGGCGATGAGGCCGGAGATACCGAGGAAGGAGGCGGCCGACATGTAGTCGCCGGCGATGGCGAAACCGTTCTCCATGGGGGAGAGGCGGCGTCCGCCGGTGTAGAACTCCTCCGCCGAGCCCTGCCGGTCGCGGCTCACCCAGGTGGTGATACCGAGGGTGACCGCGACGAACACGCTGAACAGCAGCAGTGCCAGGGTCTGGTGGTCGCCGCTCATCGCCGCCGCTCCCCCGCCCGCGCCGTACCGGGCCCGGCCGGCGCCCCGGACTCCCGCGCCGTGGCGAGCTCCCGCGACCTCGTGAGGTCGAAGACGCTCCAGCGCAGATCGAGCGCGTCCCGATCGCGGTGCAGCCGGGCGTGGCGTGAGTACGCCCAGGTCAGCAGGAAGGTGCTGAGGAACTGTCCGAGACCGGCGGCCATCGCCACGTTCACGGCCCCCACCACCGGGCGCGCCATCAGGTCCGGCGCCGTGGTCGCGGCGACGACGTACGCCAGGTACCAGATCAGGAAGGCGGCGGTGGCCGGGAAGACGAACCGTCGGTAGCGGGCGCGCACCTCCTGGAAGGCCGCGCTGTGCTGGACCTCCAGATAGATGTCCGCGGCGCCGGGCCCCCGCTCCGCCGCCGCGCCGCCCGCACCGGCACCGCCACCGGCATGAGTCGCGGCCGTCGCCGTGGCGGGCGCGGGCACGACAGGCGTCGTCGGCGTACCCGTGCCGTCCAGTTCGCCCCAGCCGGATGCCAGGGCGTCGTACCAGGGGTCGTCGGTCCGCACTGTCGCGGCGCCGCGCCGTTCCTGCTTCTCCACCGGTCAACTCTCCTTGTCAGCGGACCGTTTCGGCCGCGCCCCAAGGATGGGCGGAATGGGAAGATCCCGGACTCTTCTCCCCCGGGCTTCACCCCATCAGGTGATGTTCGTCCCGGTTGGCCGGATGAGTCCGTGCTGATAGGCGTAGCGCACCGCCTGCGCCCGGTCGCGCACCCCGGCCTTGGCGAAGATGTTGTTGATGTGGGTCTTCACGGTGGCCGCCCCGATGTGCAGCCGCCCGGCGATCTCCTTGTTGGAGAAGCCCTCCGCGACCAGGGACAGCACCTCGGCCTCACGAGCGGTGAGCCCGTCGGGCGGCGACTCGCGCACGGGTACGGGGGTGACCTCGCTGACCCGCTCCAGCAGCCGCCGCTGCACGGTGGGGGCGAGCCCGGCGTCCCCGGCCATGATGTCCTGGACGGCCCGGACGATCTCGTCGCCGCCCGCGTCCTTGGTGAGATAGCCGCGCGCGCCCGCCCGCAGGGCGGGGAAGAGCGAGTCGTCGTCGGCGTAGGTGGTGAGCACCACGATCTGGGTCGCCGGATAGCGCTCGCGGATCCGGCGGGTCGCCTCGACGCCGTCGCAGCGCGGCATCCGGAGGTCCATCAGCACGACGTCGGGGGCGAGTTCACCAGTGAGGGCGACCGCCTCCTCGCCGTCCTTCGCGGCGCCGACGACCTCGATGCCGGGCAGCAGCCCGAGGAGCATGACGATGCCCTCGCGCACCACGGCCTGGTCGTCGGCCACGATCACCCGGGCCGTCATACGGGCACTCGCAGACGCACGGTGAAGCCCTTCCCCTCGGTCCGGTCCGGCGGTCCGGAGCCGTACGGGGCTCCGCCGGCGCCGCCTTCCAAGGAGGCCGCGGGTCCGGCCTCCAGAGTTCCGCCCAGCAGTTCGGCGCGCTCCCGCATCCCCAGGAGACCGTACCCGGAGCCGGAGGCGCCGAGTTCGGTTCCCGGCGCGTCCGTGCCCTCGTCCCGTACCTCCAGGGTCACCGCGTCACGCGCGTACTCCAGCCGCACCGTGACGCCCGCTCCGGGCGCGTGCTTGCGCGCGTTCGTCAGTGCCTCCTGCGCGACGCGCCGTACCGCCTGCGAGGCGTCCGTCGGCAGCAGCCGGGGCTCCCCGACGACCTCGGTCCGTACCCCGTCGACCGCCAGCTCCCGCAGATAGTCCTCGACGGGCACCAGCCGGCCGCGGAGGGCGGAGAGCGCCTGGCGTGTCTCCGCCAGACCCTGCCGGGCCATGCTCCGTGCCTCCACCACGCGCCGCAGCACCTGCTCGCGGTCGTACCCGCCCTCGATCTGGAGGCGCGCCGCCTCCAGGTGAACGAGCTGCGCGGAGAGGCTGTGGGCCAGCACGTCGTGGATCTCGCGGGCGATCCTGGCCCGCTCGGCCAGCGCGGCCGACTCGGCCTCGGCCGCCCGCGCGGCACGCTCCTGCGCCAGCAGCCGGAACCCGGCCCCGCGCGCCTGCGCGTCGAGCCGCAGCGTCCAGCCGCCGAGCAGCACGGCACCCATCGTGATCGCCACCTCCGTGAGCGCCTCGGTGTTCGACAGCGCGAGGATCGCGGAGAGCACGGCCCAGACGCCCAGGGCCGCCGCGGGCGGCAGTCTCTCCACCGCGATGACGGCTCCCAGGATCCAGAGCAGCGCGGCCGTGCCCTCGGCCCCCGCCGCGCTCGCGGCCGCGCCCAGCAGCGCGATCACGAGGAACAGCCCCAGCGAGGGGAACAGCCGTCTCCGGACGGTCCACCGGTACAGGAACACGACGGCCGTCCCGAAGCAGAGCATGCCCAGCACGGGCAGCACCGCCCGCCAGCCGTGGAAGACGTCGGCGGTGTACGCGGTGGCGAACAGCCAGCCGACCAGCCCGCCGGCCAGCAGGCAGTCGAGCGCCGTCCTGACGCGCGGCACCCCCACGCGGGTCAGCGCCTCCCCGCTCGGCCACCCGGTCACCGCGCCGATCTGCATGGACGAACCCTCTCTCCCGGCAGGAATGCTACGGATCCGGGCGGCCCGCCGGATCCCCTCCCGGGGGGAGACGGAAACGGCTCCGGGCTCCACCCGTGGGTGGAGCCCGGAGCCGTGCGGGAGTGGATCAGACGTCGATCCGGGCGCGGTCCAGCGTCGCGGCCGAGCTGGTGATGAACTCCTTGCGCGGCGCGACCTCGTTGCCCATGAGCAGGTCGAAGATCTGCTCGGACGATTCGAGGTCCCCGATGTTGATCCGCCGCAGCGTGCGGTGGCGCGGGTCCATCGTGGTCTCGGCCAGCTGGTCGGCGTCCATCTCGCCGAGGCCCTTGTAGCGCTGGATGGAGTCCTTGTAGCGCACGTTCTTGCGCTGGAACTCCAGGAGCGTCTGCCGCAGCTCGTTGTCCGAGTACGTGTACACGTACTTGTCCTGGCCCTTCTTGGGCTGCACCAGCTCCACCCGGTGCAGGGGCGGGACGGCGGCGAAGACCCGGCCGGCCTCCACCATCGGGCGCATGTAGCGCTGGAACAGCGTCAGCAGCAGACAGCGGATGTGGGCGCCGTCGACATCGGCGTCCACGAGCAGCACGATCTTGCCGTAGCGGGCGGCGTCGATGTCGAACGTCCGGCCCGACCCCGCTCCTATGACCTGGATGATCGCGCCGCACTCGGCGTTCTTCAGCATGTCGGAGACGGACGACTTCTGGACGTTGAGGATCTTGCCGCGGATCGGCAGCAGCGCCTGGAACTCGCTGTTCCGGGCGAGCTTGGCCGTACCGAGCGCCGAGTCGCCCTCGACGATGAACAGCTCGCTGCGCTCCACGTCGTCGCTGCGGCAGTCGGCGAGCTTGGCGGGCAGCGAGGAGGTCTCCAGCGCCGTCTTCCTGCGCTGGGCCTCCTTGTGCTGGCGGGCGGCGATACGCGTACGGGCGGCGGCGACGGCCTTCTCCAGCACGGCGCGGGCCTGCGCCTTGGCGTCACGCTTGGTCGAGGTCAGGAACTCCTTGAGCTCCTTGGAGACGACGTTGGCGACGATCCGGTTGGCCGCCGACGTCCCCAGGATCTCCTTGGTCTGCCCTTCGAACTGGGGCTCGGCGAGACGCACCGTCACCACGGCCGTGAGACCTTCCAGGGCGTCGTCCTTGACGACGTCGTCCTCGGCGACACGCAGGAGCTTCGCCGAGCGCAGCGCCTCGTTGACGGTCTTGGTCACCGCGCGCTCGAAGCCCGTCATGTGGGTGCCGCCCTTGGGGGTGGCGATGATGTTGACGTAGGAGCGCATTGTGGTGTCGTAGCCGGTGCCCCAGCGCAGGGCGATGTCGACGCCCAGCTCGCGGGTGACCTCGGTGGGCGTCATGTGCCCGCGGTCGTCCAGGACGGGCACGGTCTCCTTGAAGGCGCCCTGTCCGGTCAGCCGCAGCACGTCGCAGACGGCCTTGTCCTGCGCCAGGTACTCGCAGTACTCGCTGATCCCGCCGTCGTAGCGGAACGTCTCCTCGATCGTGCCCTCGCCCTCGCTCTCGCCGGCCGCCCGCTCGTCGCGCACGACGATGGTCAGCCCCGGGACGAGGAACGCGGTCTGGCGGGCGCGCTGGTGCAGGGTCTCCAGCGACAGCCGGGCGTCCTTGAGGAAGATCTGCCGGTCGGCCCAGTAGCGGGTCCGCGTCCCGGTGCGCGTCTTGGGCACCCGCTTGCCCTTCAGCAGCCCGTTCGCCGGGTCGAAGGGGGCGTCGGGGCCCGACTCCGTGAAGATGCCGGGGACGCCACGGCGGAAGCTGATCGCGTGCGTGGCGCTGTTGCGGTCGACCTCGATGTCCAGCCGGGAGGAGAGCGCGTTGACGACGGAGGCGCCCACGCCGTGCAGACCGCCGGAGGCCGCGTAGGAGCCGCCGCCGAACTTGCCGCCCGCGTGCAGCTTCGTCATGACGACCTCGATGCCGGACAGGCCGGTCTTCGGCTCGACGTCGACGGGGATACCGCGGCCGTTGTCCCTGACCTCGACGGAGCCGTCCTCGTGGAGCGTGACGTCGATGCGGTCGCAGTAACCGCCGAGGGCCTCGTCGACCGAGTTGTCGATGATCTCCCAGAGGCAGTGCATGAGACCGCGGCTGTCGGTCGACCCGATGTACATGCCGGGACGTTTCCGGACCGCTTCGAGCCCTTCAAGGACGAGCAGGTGCCGCGCGGTGTAGTTGGAACCGTCACGATCTGCTGTCAGCAGCGCACTGGACGGCACGGACGTCTCGGCGGTCACGCGGTTCGCTCCTCGCTGAATTTGAAATCTGGCCCGGTGGGTAAGGGCCCGGCATCGGTCGCCGCTCAGAGGGTACAGAGGCCTGGTAGAGCCGTTGTCACGCCACCCTATTGAATTCTCATGCTAACCGAGGCTCGCATGAGTGTTCGATCCCTCGATGGGGTGACGCACACATCACGTTCCCTTCCAGGCATGAACCATTTAGGCTCCGGGCACGTCCTCATGAACAACCGGCAAGCCGGCCGGGAGGATCGACCCCCTGACAAGCAACGCGAAACCGTAAAGCGAAGCAATACGGCTCATTCGCCGCCAACCGGCAGCAGACAGCCGCCCCGGAAAGAAGTTTCGAGGAAAGGCCGCGAGCGGGAACGTTTTCGGCCTGGTTGGATGTTGACCCTGGTACGACAGCTCGTCGAGCTAGAGAAGAGGCGACGTGACTACTGTTCTGACCCCCGCGAGCCCGCTGACGGCCGCTGACCGCTGCGACCGCTGCGGCGCCCAGGCATATCTGCGCGTCGTCCTGACCAGCGGTGGTGAACTGCTCTTCTGCGCCCACCACGGACGTAAGTTCGAGCCGGAACTCAAGAAGATCGCCGCGGAAATACAGGATGAGACCGACCGGCTGACGGCTGTACAGGCCGCCGCCGGTGATGAGGAACGCTGACACCTCGCATCCACGACGAGCCAGGGCCGATCCAGGACCGGCCGACGGGCCGCCACCCCAGCTGAACCGGGATGGCGGCCCGTTCTCGTACGCCCACGGCCCGGGCCCGGGCGCCTCAGCCGGTACGGCGCCCCCCGGTCGCCCCGGCGACCTCGTCGACCGCCGACGTGATCCGCGTGTACACCCCCGGGCTCCCGGCCCGCCCGCATCCGCTGCCCCACGAGACCAGCCCGATGAGCCGCCCGCGGGCCACGAGCGGCCCGCCGCTGTCACCCTGACAGGCGTCGTGGCCGCCCTTGGGATCGCCGGCGCAGAGCATCGTGGCGGCGTCGTAGCGGCCCCCTGAGCCCCCGGGATAGGCCCGCACGCACTCCGAGTCCGCCAGCACCGTCACAGGGGCGGAGCGGAGCGCGGAGGCGTATTTGCCCTCGCCGGTGGTGTCGCCCCAGCCGTAGACCTTCGCCGCCGCCCCCGGGGCCGACGCCTCCCCGCCCGGATCGGCGGGCCGGACGGCGTACCTCGCGGGCAGCGCCCGCGCCAGGGTCAGCACCGCGAGGTCCGAGGCGTGGGACGCGGGGTCGTACGCGGGATCGATCCGTACGGAGTCCACCCGGACCTCGCTGCCGCCCTTCCCGGTCAGCCGCTCCCGGCCCGCGATGACCCGCAGATCCGTCACGTCCCCGGGTTTCACGCCGAGCACGTCCCTGCCCATGCAGTGCGCGGCCGTGAGCACCTTCGTCGGCGCCACGACCACGCCGCCGCAGAACTGACCCGCGCGGGTGTCCCCGAAACGTTCCCGGCTGGAGAGAGCCACGACCCAGGGAGTCTCGGCGGCCGGCGCCGGCTCCCCGCCCACCACCACCCGGTCCGCGCGGGCCTGCGGCGGGGAGACCAGCGGCAGTACCGTCCCCGCGGCGATCGTGGCCAGTCCTGCTGTGAGCACTCGGGCAATGGGGCGACGCATACAGGCTCCTGACTCTCCGGTGACTCCTACTGACACAGAGTCACCCATTGAGCCGACAAACGCATCCCCGCAACGCCTGAGGGCCCGCATCCCGGTCGGGATGGCGGGCCCTCAGGAGGGGCTGTGCCGCGTAGCGGAGAGCGGCCTAGTCCAGGTAGTCGCGCAGAACCTGCGAACGCGACGGGTGGCGGAGCTTCGACATCGTCTTGGACTCGATCTGACGAATGCGCTCACGCGTCACGCCGTAGACCTTGCCGATCTCGTCCAGCGTCTTCGGCTGGCCGTCGGTCAGACCGAAACGCATGGAGACCACACCGGCCTCACGCTCGGAGAGCGTGTCCAGCACCGAGTGCAGCTGCTCCTGGAGAAGCGTGAAGCTGACCGCGTCCGCCGGGACGACGGCCTCGGAGTCCTCGATGAGGTCACCGAACTCGCTGTCCCCGTCCTCGCCCAGCGGGGTGTGCAGCGAGATGGGCTCGCGACCGTACTTCTGGACCTCGATGACCTTCTCCGGGGTCATGTCGAGCTCCTTGGCCAGCTCCTCCGGGGTGGGCTCACGGCCCAGGTCCTGGAGCATCTGGCGCTGCACGCGCGCGAGCTTGTTGATGACCTCGACCATGTGCACCGGGATACGGATGGTGCGGGCCTGGTCGGCCATGGCGCGGGTGATCGCCTGCCGGATCCACCAGGTGGCGTACGTGGAGAACTTGTAACCCTTGGTGTAGTCGAACTTCTCGACCGCGCGGATCAGGCCCAGGTTGCCCTCCTGGATCAGGTCCAGGAAGAGCATGCCGCGGCCCGTGTAGCGCTTGGCCAGCGAGACCACCAGGCGGAGGTTGGCCTCCAGCAGGTGGTTCTTGGCGCGGCGCCCGTCCTCGGCGATGATCTCCAGCTCGCGCTTGAGCTTGGGGGCGAGCTTGTCGGCGTTCGCCAGTTTGTCCTCGGCGAACAGACCCGCCTCGATGCGCTTGGCGAGCTCGACCTCCTGCTCGGCGTTGAGGAGCGGGACCTTGCCGATCTGCTTGAGGTAGTCCTTGACCGGGTCGGCGGTGGCACCCGCGACGGCGACCTGCTGGGCCGGCGCGTCGTCCTCGTCGTCGTCGGAGAGGACGAAGCCCTTGTTCTCGCCCTCGGTCTCCTCCTCCTCGCCCTTGCCCGCCTGGACCTCCTCGGGCGTCTCCTCGCCCTCGGCGGCCTCGTCGGCGTCCTTCTTGCCCGCGGTCTTCTTCGCCGCGACCTTCTTGACGGCGGTCTTCTTGGCCGCGGCCTTCTTGGCCACGGTCTTCTTCGCCGCCGCCTTCTTGGCGGGCGCGGCTGTCTCGTCGCCCGGGGCCTCGACGGTCTCGGCCGCCGGGGCGGCGGTGGCCGCGACTGTCTTCGTATGAACGGTCTTGGCGGCGACTGTCTTGGTGGCGGTGCGCTTCGCCGGGCTCTTCGCAGCGACGCTCTTGCGGGCGCGCTTCGGCGACTCCGCGGCACTGACCATCAGCGTCACACCCTCTTCCTCGAGGATCTGGTTGAGGCTGCGCAGAACATTCTTCCACTGGGTTGGCGGAATCTGGTCAGCCTCGAAGGCCCGACGCACGTCGTCGCCGGCGATCTGCCCATCAGCCTTTCCCCGCTCGATGAGCGCCATCACAGACTCGGACTCGGCGATCTCCGGCGGGAGCGTACGGGATGTGCTGGCCGACACGAACAACCTCTCGGAACGATGGAAACGGCTTCCGGCTCCCCCCAGGATCGGGGCGGAGCCGACGACCGTCGACTGGGGATGTGCCGACGGCGCGGGCTGGACCTCGGAGCTGGATCAGCGCCACCCTTCGTGGCGCCATTCCCTCCGTGGCTGTCACCTCTTAGGTCATCGCCCTGCCTCGTGGAGTGTTACGCCCAATCCACGTGGCCCGAGTCACACCCCAATAACGGCAAAACAACCAGAAGGGTCTTATCCCACGGTAGTGCCGCCGGGCCCGTGGGTCCGGCGGCACGTGACGCGTACGCCCCCGACCGTCCTGACCTCCGTCTTTCCCGCCCGGCACCGCGGGACTCGCCCTCAGTGCGCCGGCGGCGCCCTCAGGCCCTGCCCGGCGGATCCCGGGGGCCGGGAAAGCATGTCACGGCACCTCGCCGTGCCGCGCTAGGCCGTGTCTGAACAAATCCCGCCTGGCCCGCGGCGCCTGGTACGGCACCTCGCCGCGTTGCCGGACCCGGCCGAGTACGCCCGGTACGAGTCCGATCCTCCGCCTCGCGACGCACCGCACCAGCCGCCGCGAGCCCCGCCCTACGGGCGGACGGCGCCATTCGTCAGACACGGCCTAGTGCTCGCGGGGCGCGGGAACGACGCGCTCCACCTCCGGGTGGACCATCAGCAGCTGCCGCATGGCGGACTCGGCCGCCTGGCCGTCGCCTGCCGCCAGGGCCTCGACGATCCGCGCGTGGTGGGCCAGCGACGTGTCGCTGGGACGGTCACAGCCGGTGACGGGGCCGCCGGAGACCTGGAGGGCCGCGGAGACGATCCCCGAGAGGTGCTCCAGCATCCGGTTGCCCGCGAGCTGGATCAGCAGGGAGTGGAACTCCGCGTCGGCGCGCGAGAACGTGATCGAGTCTCCCTGGGCGATGGAGTGCCCCATGATCTCGACCATGTCGGCCAGCCGCTGCTGGACGTCCTCACGTCCGTGACCGGCGGCGAGCCGCGCGGCGAGGGGCTCGATGGTCCAGCGCAGCTCGCTCAGCTCGCGGCGCTGGTCGTCACGCTGGGGGCCGAACGCCCGCCATTCGATGATGTCGGCGTCCAGCAGATTCCAGTCACTGACCGGCCGGACCCGGGTACCGACATTGGGACGGGCGCTGACGAGGCCCTTCGCCTCAAGGACGCGCAGCGACTCGCGGACCACCGTGCGGGAGACCTCGAAGCGCTGTCCGATCTCCTCCGGCACGAGCGGCCGGTCGGCGCCCAGGTCGCCGGAGACGATCATCTGGCCGAGCTGCTGGACGAGTTGGCCGTGCAGTCCACGGCCCCGGCTGCCCGCCGAGCGCCTGCCGACCCGGCCCAACTCGGTCTCCCCGCCGTCCCACGAGGGGGCGGGGACACGGTCGGCGCCGGGCGCCTCCGCGTAGGGGTAGCGGTCGATTCCGCCCGGGGCCGGGAGACCTGAGTCGACGGCGCGGGCGGCGGTCATCATGGTGTGCGCAAGGGTACTCACGCATCCTTTGTCGGCTCACTCACCCGGCCCCTTGAGGTCTTTGGTGAAAAGCACACGAAAGGGTGATCGGCGCTCCGTCTTCGATTGACGACTTATCGTAAAGAAGTGGGCGCAATCCGGGAGTTATGGGCAGGACGACAGCTCCGGTCGCCCGACGATCACCAACGGGCCCTGCGGCGAAGGCCGGTGAACAGATACGCGCAGAGCAGGGCGGACAACGACAGTGCCAGCGCGGTCCCGACGGGCTGGGCGAGCATCCGGCCGGTCGCCACCAGCCAGCGGTCGACCGCTTCCGGCCAGTGCGGCCAGGCCAGTTCACGCAATCTGCCCGGGAGTCCGACGATCGAACGCGCCGACGGAACGGCAAGACCCTTCTGTACGAGGGGCACGACGACGACCGGTACGGCGAGCACGGCGGCCACACCGGCGCCGGTGACACGGAAGACGCCGGCCCCGAGCAGCCCCGCCCAGGCGCAGCCGACGGTCAGCCCGGCCCAACTGACCACGAGCGCGGGCCAGTCCGCGGGGACCACATCCGTTCCACCGCCGTACACCAGTCTGATCGCCTGCGAGTCGGCGACGACGGTGAGGGCCGCGAGCAGCAGGGCCGCCGTGGCGGTGACGGTGAGTTTGGCCAGCAGCAGCCCCACGCGGCGCGGAACCGTGCCGCGCCCGGCGGCGAGCGCGGGATAGCGGTACTCGTCCCCGAAGGCGAACGCCCCGAGCAGGCCGGCCCCCAGGGCGGCGGGCGGCAGCGGCAGGAATCCGGGCCAGGCCGCGAGGAGGCCGGGCAGCGGGGTGTTGCCGGTACGGGCGAGCGGCAGGCTCACCGCGACGGAGGCGATCAGGACGGCGGCGGCGACCAGCCAGGGGGTCCGTACGCCGAGGAAGCGGCGCAGCTCGTACCGGAACGAGCGCAGGGGGCTGCGTACGGGCCGTGCGGGCAGCGGGGGCGGCAGGAGGCCGGTGTCGGACCGCTGGGACGCCTGTCGCGCCACTGAGGGCGCCGTCGGGTCCACGGGGGGCGGCGGGCCGGTGTCCCCGGCCTCGTCGGCGAGTTGGTGGACGAGGATGCCGTGGCGGAAGGCCGTCTCGCCCAACTCGGCGCAGTCGCTGCCGAAGACGGTGAGCCGGCCGCCGCCGTCGGTGACGACCTCGACGGAGCGGCGGTCCGCGCGCGCCTCGCGGTTGACCGCGTCGGCGAGGCGGGCCGCGTGCGGGGTCCGGATGACGACGCGCGGGCGCAGCCGGGTCCGGGAGAAGTCCGCGACGTCCTGGTCGGCGACGAGGCGGCCCTGGTCGAGGGTGACGACGCGATCGGCGGTGCGGGCCGCCTCCTTGGGATCGTCGGTGGTGTAGAGGACGGTTCCGCCGTGGGCCGCGTGCGCCCGCAGCAGTCCGTGCAGCCAGTTGTTCTCGCGGGGCGGGAGGCCGGCGGCGGGCTCGTCGAGGACCAGGGTGTGGGGGTCGCCCAACAGGGCGGCGGCGAGGCCGAGTCGGCGGTCCATGCCGAGGGAGAGGGTGCCGAGCGGTTCGTCGCGCAGGGCGCCGATCCCGACCAGGTCGAGCAGGTCGTCGGCGCGCGCGGCGGGGACGCCCGCGGCGGCGCAGAGCATCCGGAGCTGCCCCTTGGTGCTGCGCGAGGGGTGTCCGGGCACGTCGCCGAGCAGGACACCGACTTCGCGGGCCGGGTGGGCGATGCGGTGGAGCGGCCGGCCGCGGAAGTAGGTGATTCCCCGGCCGGATTCGAGTTCGAGCATCAGCCGCAGGGCGGTGGTCTTGCCCGCGCCCTCGGCGCCGAGCAGCGCGGTGACGGCGCCGGCCGGGGCCTCGAAGGTCAGATCGTCCACGGCGGGGGCGAGGTCGCGGTGGGGGCTGCTGGTGAGTCCGATGGCCTGGAGCATCGCTTCTCTCGCGGGGAGGGTGAGACCGCTCGGCGGCAGTATGGGTACCGCAGCAAGATAACGCGACATGTCCGACTTGCGGCGCAGCGTCGCGGCGCCGGGTGTCCGGTGGGTCGGCCCGCCCCGCCGCCGGGTGGCTCAGACCTCGGGGCGCAGCATCGGCGGGTTGAGCACGGTGGCCCCGCCGGCCCGGAACAACTGGGCGGGCCGGCCGCCCTGCCGGGTGGTGGTGCCGCCGGACGGCACCAGGAAGCCGGGGGTGCCGGTCACCTTGCGGTGGAAGTTGCGGGGGTCGAGCGCGACGCCCCACACCGCCTCGTACACCCGGCGCAGTTCGCCGACCGTGAACTCCGCCGGACAGAAGGCGGTGGCCAGGGAGGAGTACTCGATCTTGGACCGGGCCCGCTCCACCCCGTCGCCGAGAATGCGCGCGTGGTCGAAGGCGAGTGGCGCGGGCTGTTCGGCGTCGCGGCCCGACCCGGTCTCGTGGCTGAGCAGCGTGTCCACGGGCGACCAGCGGGCGCTGTTCGCGTCACCGCCGGCGCGGGGGGCGGGAAGGTCGGGCGCGAGCGCCAGGTGGGCCACGCTGACGACCCGCATCCGGGGGTCGCGCGCCGGGTCGCCGTAGGTGGCGAGCTGTTCGAGATGGGCGCCGTTCGCGGGAGCGGGTGACGCCGGGTCGTGCGCGCACAGCCCCGTCTCCTCGGCAAGCTCGCGCGCGGCCGCCGCGCCGAGATCCTCATCGCCCTTGACGAAGCCGCCGGGCAGCGCCCAGCGCCCCTGGAACGGAGCCTCTCCTCGCCGTACGACCAGCGCGCACAGGGCGTGGCGGCGCACGGTGAGCACGACCAGGTCGACGGTGACTGCGAACGCGGGGTAAGCCGACGGGTCGTAGGGCGACATGCCCGTGATCCTAGTCGTCTTCCTGACGATAAACATCCGTTCCCGTCAGGTCCGCCGACTTCTTCCTCCTCTCCCGGCCCGGCGCCGTCCCGCTTGTGTTCGAATCCCGAAAGTGGGCACGATCGGCGTGCTCCGAGGAGCCGGTGACGGCCGGGGCGGGCTCCCATCACCGCACCCCACCGGTCCTCCCCCGGCCAGGCCCGGAGGGCGCGCCCGCCGACACCCACCGCGCCCTTCCCGGCGGCGGAGGCGAGGGCACGACTCGATGTCACCGGACGACGGCTCCACGCGCCCGGGGGCCGCCCAGCGAGAGCCTCGCCGCCCTCACCCGCCGCTCTTGCCGCCGCCGCGCCGCCCGCTGCGGTCGGCGGCCCGAGCGCGCGCCGCGGGGGCGCCGGGACGGGTCCTCGGTGACGGCACCGCCGGAGTCGTGGACTTCTTGATCGCCGCTTTCCCCGCCGCCCTCATCACCGCCTTCCTCGCCTTCGGCCTCCGTGCCGCACGGGGCCCCTGACCCCCGGGAGGCGGGTCCTGGGCGCGCATACAGCGCCGGAGCGTCTCCGGATCCAGCCCCTCGTTGAACGCCTGGTGGAGGAGTCGGGCGAAGGTGTACGCGGGGTCGAGACGCAGCGCGAGCCCCAGCGCGACCCGGGCCCCCGGCTCGTCCCCGGAGGACCAGGCGACCCAGCCCGCCAGGGTCAGCGGGGCCACCGCGTGCTCCGCGTAGGAGCCGACGCACCGGCGCGCCAGGGCACGCCAGAGCCGCAGGGCCGGTTCGGCGTCGGGACCCTCCATCCACTGCGCCGCCCGGTCGCGGACCTCCCGGTCCTGAAGGCCGATGATGACCGCCGCCGCCTCGTCGTCCGCGATGAGCCGGTCGTCCCCGGCGTCCTTGTCCTCCCCAATGCCCGCGCCGGCGCTCCCCGTCCGTTCCCGGCGCGGCGGCGAAGGCGGTGACTGCGCCAGGCGGTCCATCAGACCGCGTGCGGACCTGAGCGTGGACTCCCCCACCTGTTCGCGGCTCCCGCCGCCCAGGATCATCGGCACCAGGGCGCCCGCGGCCTCGTCCAGCGCCCGCTCCTGCCCGGCGGCCTTCTCCGCCGGTCCGCGCCAGGGTTCGAGTCGCGCCTCCATCTCCCGCAGCGATCCCCGTACTTGGATCCCCGCGTAGGCGGACGCGGCGGCCATCACGGAGGTGCCCGGCAGCGCCAGCACGGTCCCCTCGGGCGGGCAGCAGCGTGTGTCCGGGCAGCAGTAGGACCAGAAACGGCCGTCGGAGATGCAGAGGACCTCGCGCACGGGGATGTCGAGGCGGCCGAAGCTCGTGCGGATCAACTGCGCGAGCGGACGCAGGCGGTCGCGCACGCCGAGGCCCGTGTCCCCTTCCTCCGGGTCCTGGCAGAGGAAGGCGACGATCCCGTCCGGCGCGGACCCGCGCCGCCGGCTCCCCTCCACCAGGCACTCGGCCAGTTGCCCGGAGACCGGCGACCATTCACCGGGCGAGCGCGGGATTCCCAGCCGCAACCGCCCGCCGAAACGGCCCTCGTCGCCGTGGAGCGCGACGAGCACGATCGAGTCGGACGGGTGGAAGCCCATCAGGAATGGCAGGGCGTCGGCGAGTTCGGCGGGGCTGCGCAGGGTGACCTGCTGCTCGTCGGCGGGACGGGTCGGTTCGCTGTGCTTGTTCATGCCTCGACCGTCCCGCGGAAGCCCGAATCCCGCGACCCCTGTGGATAACGTTATCCACAGGCCGGCGCCCGCATTCGCGCTTTGTCCGGCCCATCGGGTTGCATGGGCACATGACCAACGCAGAACGTGCGGATCTCCGGGCCTCGGCCGACTCCGTCCTCGCCCGTCTCGTCGGTGACGCCACCGGCGCCGCCCGCCTGCGCGAGGACCAGTGGCGGGCCATCGAGGCGCTCGTCGCCGACAAACGCAGAGCACTCGTCGTGCAGCGGACGGGCTGGGGCAAGTCCGCGGTGTACTTCGTCGCGACGTCCCTGCTCCGCGCCCGGGGCAGCGGCCCGACCGTGATCGTCTCCCCGCTGCTCGCGCTCATGCGCAACCAGGTGGAGGCCGCCGCCCGCGCCGGAATCAGCGCGCGCACGATCAATTCGTCCAACTCGGAGGACTGGCAGACGATCCAGGCCGAGGTGGCGGCCGGCGAGGTCGACGTGCTGCTGGTCAGCCCGGAGCGGCTCAACAATCCCGATTTCCGCGACCAGGTCCTGCCCGCCCTCTCGGCGGCCACCGGCCTCCTGGTGGTGGACGAGGCCCACTGCATCTCCGACTGGGGCCACGACTTCCGCCCCGACTACCGCCGGCTGCGCACGATGCTCGCCGAGCTGCCGTCCGGCGTCCCGGTGCTGGCCACCACGGCCACGGCGAACGCGCGGGTGACGGCCGACGTCGCCGAGCAGCTGGGCACAGGTGCGGGGACGGACGCTCTCGTGCTGCGCGGAGCGCTGGACAGGGAGAGCCTGAGTCTCAACGTGCTCGGGCTGCCGGACGCCGCGCACCGGCTGGCCTGGCTCGCCGATCATCTGGCCGACCTTCCGGGTTCCGGGATCATCTACACCCTGACGGTCGCGGCGGCGGAGGAGGTCACCGCCTATCTGCGCCAGTGCGGCCACACGGTCACGTCGTACACGGGCCGCACGGAGAACGCGGACCGGCAGCAGGCGGAGGAGGACCTGCTCGCCAACCGCGTGAAGGCACTGGTCGCCACGTCCGCGCTGGGAATGGGGTTCGACAAGCCCGATCTCGGATTCGTCGTCCATCTCGGCTCCCCCTCCTCCCCCATCGCCTACTACCAGCAGGTGGGCCGTGCGGGGCGCGGGGTCGAGCACGCCGAGGTGCTGCTGCTCCCCGGCAAGGAGGACGAGGCCATCTGGCAGTACTTCGCCTCCGTCGCCTTCCCGCCCGAGGAGCTCGTCCGGCGCACGCTGGACGTCCTGGCGCAGGCGGACCGGCCCCTCTCGCTGCCCGCCCTCGAACCGCTGGTCGAGCTGCGGCGCACACGGCTGGAGACGATGCTCAAGGTGCTCGACGTGGACGGCGCGGTTCACCGGGTCAAGGGCGGCTGGACCAGCACCGGACAGCCGTGGGTGTACGACGCGGAGCGGTACTCCTGGGTGGCGCGCCAGCGGCGGAGCGAGCAGCAGGCCATGCGGGACTACGCGACGACGACCGCGTGCCGCATGGAGTTCCTGCGGCTGCAACTGGACGACGAGGAGGCCGCGCCGTGCGGCCGGTGCGACAACTGCGCGGGGGCACGCTTCACGGACAAGGTCTCCGGTGGCGCGCTGGACGCCGCCCGGGGCGAGTTGGGCAGGCCCGGGGTGGACGTGGAGCCGCGCAAGATGTGGCCGACCGGGCTGACCGCCGTGGGCGTCGACCTGAAGGGCCGTGTCCCCGCCGGTGAGCGGAGCTTCCCCGGCCGGGCACTCGGCAGGCTCTCCGACATCGGGTGGGGCAACAGACTGCGACCGATGCTCGCGCCCCAGTCGCCGGACGGCCCGGTCCCCGGTGACGTGGTGGACGCCGTGGTGAGCGTTCTCGCCGACTGGGCCAAGGGACCCGGCGGTTGGGCGTCCGGGCAGGACGACGCGCCGCCGCGACCGGTCGGCGTCGTGACCGTCGCCTCGCGGAGCAGGCCCCTTCTCGTGGAGTCACTGGGCGCCCGGATCTCCGAGGTGGGCCGGATGCCGCTGCTGGGCACGGTCGAGTACGCGCCGGACGCGGAGGGCGAGCGCATCTCCCGTACCAACAGCGCCCAGCGGGTCCGCGCGCTGCACGAGGCGTTCACCGTGTCACCGGAGTTGGCCGACGCCCTGACCTCGGCGGCGGGCCCGGTCCTGCTCGTCGACGACCTCTCCGACACCGGCTGGACGCTGGCCGTGGCGACCCGGCTGCTGCGCAGGGCCGGGGCGGAGGGAGTGTTCCCACTGGTGCTCGCCGTTCAGACGTGACCACGTATCAGAGGGGCCACGGATGGGCAGGCTCAGGGCAGGGATATCAGCGTCATTACCGCTCATTCCGGTCAGCGGTGGCAATTGCTCGTTGCCGCCCGCCCAAGTGCCCGCAAGAATTGGAGACGCCCCCCGCACGGTCGGATCGTCCACGGTCCGGATGGACCGTGCCGCGGCGCGCCTCACCCGACCCTGCCCGCACTGTGGGCGCGTATGCGAAGGGAGGAACGTGACCTTCGGATTCGCTCCGTCCGCAGCCTCATCGATCACGTCAGCCAGTTCCGTCACCCGCCTCGCCAGGATGCTGGAGCCCGCCGAATGGGCGGCGGCCGGGATACCCCTGCTCCGGAGCCCCCGCGAGGTCGTCAGTGGTCTGCACTCCCGGCACCGGCCGACTCCGGCGACCGCCGTCGTCGCCGTCCTCGACCATGAGGAACGACTCGCCGCCAGCGCCTCGTTCGCCCCGCGGGCCGCGCCGGTCGACGGATGGGAGTTCCGGAACGCCCTGCTGGCGCATCTGCGCCGGGTCATCCCGCACGATCTGCGCCGCCGTACGCCGGTGCGCACCGCCGTGCTCCTCTACTGCCGCGACGGCGACGAGCGTTGGACGGAGGAGGACGGGGCCTGGATGTGGGGGCTGCGGGACGCCTGCACGCTGCACGGCCTGCGCTGCGGCGCGTACATCACGCTGACGCGCGGCGGCTGGCAGGTGCTGGGCGAGGGACGGGGCGGCCGGCGGCCCAACTCCGGGTCGGCGCCCGAGGATCTCGCCGAGGCGGTGTCCGACTCCGCTGCCTCGCCGCTGCGTTCCGGTGGTGGCGCGGTCGAGGCGTTGCGGCGCGTGGCGGCCCGCTGACCCGTCGTGTCCACGGGTTCCGGCCCGGCCGCCCGGAGGGGGCAGCCGGGCGCACCGACCACCGGATCGGCCCGGATCGCGCGGCCGGACGGCCCGGAAGCCGTACCGCGCGATTCGGCGCGGTCCCTGTCTAGACGCCCGCGCCCAGCACGGAGTTGACCCGCTGCGGGTCACCGCAGACGACGAGCAGCGCGGCGGCCCGCTCCCGCGCCGTGGGCAGGACACGCGCGACGGCGCCGTCGTCACCACCGTTGAGCGCGACGACGACCACGGGCCGGGGCTTGGCGCGGTCCACGGCCGAGGCGTCCGCGAAGAACACGTCCTCGCCCGTGTCGTGCTGGTCCCAGTAGGACTTCGTACCGAAGGACAGCTCGTGCGTGGCCCACGGGTGCTGTTCGCCGGTGGTGAGGACGAGGATGTCGCCCGGCGCGCGACCGGAGTCGAGCAGCAGGTCGACGGCTTCCTCGGCCGCGTCCAGCGCGCCGTCCGCCGAGGCGGGGATCAGCTGGATCTGGGGGACGGAACGGGTCTCCTGCGGGACGGCGGCGGGCCGTCCGGCGGGGACCTGCGAGCGCTCCGGCGGTGCGGGCCTCGCGGGACCGCGGCCCGGGTGTCCGGGACGTGGTGTGGTCGCGGACCGCGGACCGGGAACGGGACGCGGGCCGGGTACGGGACGGGGGGTCGGCGCGGTGCGGCCGGTGGCCGGAGTGACGCGGGGACCCTGGGCGCTCTCGTGAATCTGAGGCTCCTCGGGAGTGAGAGGCATGGGTGGATGTCTATCAAACGCCGGCGCGCAAGTCACCGGCGGGTGGGCACATCTGTGCCCATACGTTGCGCTTGCCGAGTACGGCCGGGGCGGTGCACGGGCCGTATCCGTCAGAAACCGGGCAGGCCGGTCACGTCAGGTCGTTCGGGTCAGAAGTCGAAGCCGAGCTGGCCCTCGCTCTCCAGCAGCTCCGCCTGGGCGGGGATACGGATCTTCTTGAGGTGGCGCCACCGGGGCAGCGCGTCGAGATAGGACCACGAGAGCCGGTGGTGCGAGGTCGGGCCCCGTTCCGCCAGCGCCGCCTTGTGCACCGGCGAGGGATATCCGGCGTTGTCGTGGAAGGCGAAACCGTCGCACTCCTCGGACGTGGCGTCCAGTTCGGCCATCATGGCGTCCCTGCGCACCTTGGCCAGCACCGAGGCGGCGGCCACCGAGACGCACGAGATGTCGCCCTTGATGACCGTCCGGACCTGCCAGGGCCTGCCGAGGTAGTCGTGCTTGCCGTCGAGGATCACGGCGTCGGGCCGCACCGGGAGGGCGCCCAGGGCCCGTTCGGCCGCGAGCCGGAGCGCCGCGGTCATCCCGAGGGCGTCGATCTCCTCCGGCGAGGCGTGGCCTATCGCGTGCGAGGTGACCCACGATTCGAGTTCCAGCGCCATGTCGGCACGGCGTTTGGGGGTGATCAGCTTGGAGTCGGTGAGCCCGGCGGGGGCCCGGCGCAGACCCGTGACGGCCGCGCAGACCGTCACCGGTCCCGCCCACGCTCCACGTCCGACCTCGTCGACACCAGCGATGATCTTGGCACCGGTGGTGGCGCGGAGCGATCGCTCCACTGTGTGAGTGGGTGGTTCGTACGGCATGGCGTCGTCCAGGTTACGCCGCCGCTCCGGCGCGCGACACCCCGGGTTCCCCGGCCGTACGCCGCCTCGCGCGCCACCCGTCCGGCGCCGGGCGCCGGGCGCCCTCAACAGGCCCTCGTCGCAAGGCCGCAGGAGTCGCGGCACCGGTCGCGCGGATCGGTCGGCCTCTCCATGAGGACGGGAGCAGCGGCGGCCGGCCGCGTTCGTGCGGCACGGCGACGGAGCGCGAACCCGGGTCGGGAGTAAACGGCTTCGCGGACCGGCCGGGTCAACTCATGGAGATCGTCGCGGACTCCGCCGAGGCCGGGGCGTCCTCCAGCGTGGCCCCGCCGCCGGGGCCACGAAGTGGCGGCACGGAGCACCTCGCGTTCCGGACGGCCGTGGGCATGCTCGTCCTCGCGCTGCCCATGGCGGCTCCGGTGGTGCGCTTACGCCGGGACGAGCGGGAGGCCCCCAGCGACGAGGCGGGCGCCACGAGGCCGGTCGTGTGGAGGGCGCACGGGACCCCGGGGTCCCGTACGCCGGAGGCTGAGGCGGCAGGCCGCGCGTGGGCCCACGGGGGTCCGGTGACGCGACCGGCGGACGCGGCGCCGGAGAGGCGGCGCGGAGGGGGCGGCGCCCGTCAGAAGCCGTCGCCGGTGGCACCGCCGTCGTACGCGTCGCGCTCGCCGCCCGAGCCGCCGGGCCCGGTCATCGACGAGCACGCCTCCCACCGAGGATCGACCGGCCGCGCGTCGAGGATGCCCCTCGCCCGCGACTCACCCCAACTGGTCGCGTACCAAGGCTCGTCCGCGCCGCCCAGATCACGCTCGATGCCCGCCAGCGCGCAGGAGCGCAGCGGCTCGGGGAGCGTGTCGAGCGCCGGTACGGCGTCCGCGGAGAGTTGCTGGAAGTAGCCGATGTCGATCTTGTCGGAGGTCCGGTACCGCTCGACGTTGCGCTCGGCGACGAGTGCGTCCGGCGAGATCAGGCCGAAGACCAGGACGCCCGCCGCACCGCTGACCGCGACGGCGCGCGGCAGCCAGCGCCCGCCGACGGCCCCGGCGGCCATGATCAGGACGATGACCAGTCCGAGCCACAGCTCCATGGCCGCCACCGAGACGCGCAGCCGCGTCAGCCCGTACGCGTCGACGTACAGGTCCATGCGGCGCAGCGCCGACGCGACGACGACCAGCGTGAGGGCGCACAGGACGCCGAGCACGGCGTTCACGAGCGTGCGGTCACGCGCGCCGTCACGGGGCGCCCAGCGGCGCGCCAGGCCGATGACGAGCAGGGTGAGGAGAGTGGCGCCGAGCAGTTGCCAGAAGCCCTGTGTGGCGTACTCGGAGTAGGTGAGTCCGGTCTCGCTCAGGACCTTGTCGTAGCCGCCGAACAGCACGGTCAGCTGCACACCGATGAAGACGGCGAACAGCAGGTTGAGCACGATCAGCGGCAGCGCCCACTCGGTCCGGCCGCGCGGGGCCCCCGGTCTCACGGTGATCCGGTCCCAGCGCAGCGGCGCGGCCGCCGTGTGGGCGGCGGCGAGCGCCCCGACGACGCCGACCACGAACAGCAGCGTGCGCCAGGGTCCGTCGGCCACCGAGACGTCGGGGGTCAGACCGCCGAGCAGATCGGCGAAGGCGGCGTCGGCGCTCGCGAAGAGCGCGCCGAACACGATCAGCAGGACGACGGCGACCGCCGTGGTACGGAGGACGGGGGCCCACCGGCCGCGCGAGCCCTCGGCCCGCTCGCGTACGCCCCGCGCTCCCCAGAAGAGTCCCGTGCCGAGGGCGCCGAACAGCCCCAGCGGGCCGAGGACGACTCCGAGCCAGGTGCGGCAGCCGTGCAGGGCGAGCGAGCCGAGCCCGAGCGCCGACGCCACGGCGAGGAACGTCGGCCACCCGGCGTCGCGCAGTGCGGGAACGGAGAGCAGCGCGACGCCGCCGACGGCCCAGACCAGGGTCCACGGGCGGGGTCGCCGTCCGGCCTCGCGCGCGGCGAAGTACGCGGCGAGGGCGGCGGGCACGCTGAGGATCAGCAGGTTGAGCCCGAGCCCGTGGCCGAGCAGCAGCGCGCTGAGCAGACCGGTGACGCCGGCGCACCACAGGGTGGCGACACGGATACGGGCGGGCTCGTCGGCGCTGATCTCGCCGATCCAGGCGGGGGGTTCGTGCGGGGTCGGCTGCCACTGCTGCCAGTTGGCCGGCGGCGTCTGGTGAGCCGGACGCTGCTGGGGGCGGCGTCCGGTGTGCGTCGGCGCGGGGCCCCGGGGCGGTGCCGCCGCCCCGGCGCGCGCGGGGGCTCCCGTGTGCGCCGGTACGCGGCGCGGGTGCGGCACCGCGTCCTGTACGTCCTCCTCCACAGCGGCTTCGTGCGCCCCCGGCGTCCCCGGTGACTCCCCCGGCCGCTCCGGCCTCGGCTTCCGCTCCTCCCGCTCACCCCGCCCGCCCTGTTTCCGCGGCGGCTGACCCTCGCGCGACGGACCCGGCTCCGGCTCCCCGGCCGGTACCGGTTCCGGCGTCCCACCCGAATTGGACGGTGTGTCCGACACTGGCCCCCCTCACCGCCCGGTGCCGTGCGCACGGCGGCAGAGCGGCGCGCGGATCCCGGGCTCACATAGGCGCACGCCCGTCGATGATCAACGCGGCGGCATGGGCCGAGGCTAGCGCCGGGCGGTGGAGCCGCCACTTCCGGAGCGAGTCTGTGGCGGGACCGTGACAGTGGAGGCGCGAGCGCCTCTTCTGAGGAGGGCCGGCGTCCGGAGAGCGCTGGTCGTCCCCTTCCCGCTCCCCTTCTTCAGGAGGCGGTGCCTTCAGCGTGGTCCGGCCGGCAGCCAGTCGGGCAGCGCTTCCGTCTGCTCCAGCCACCGCGCCGACGGCGCCCCGGCGCTCGTCGCGGCCACCACTCCCCCGACGATGGCGCAGTTCGTGTCGACGTCTCCGCCCACCTGCGCCGTGGTCCAGAAGGCCCGCTCGAAGTCTCCGAGAGAACGCGCCGCCGACCAGAGGGCGAACGGGACGGTGTCGTGCGCGGTCGTCCGCCGGCCGCTGCCGAGCACCGCCGCGACCGTCGCGGCGTCGTCGTAGTCGAGCATGTCCCGTGCCCGGCGCAGCCCGGCGCCCACGGCGCTGCGGGGCACGAGCGCGATGACGCCGTCGAGCAGGTCCTGCGGCGCGGGCGGTCCGGCGGGTCCGGCGGCGATGGCCGCCGCCGCGGCCACCGCCATGGCGCCCGCCACGGCCTCCCGGTGCTGGTGCGTCGTGTACGCGGAGATCTCCGCCTGGTGCGTGGCCTGCTCGGGGTCGTCCGCGTACCAGGCGCCGAGCGGTGCTGTGCGCATGGCGGCGCCGTTGCCCCACGAGCCCTGGCCGTTGAAGAGTCCGGAGGCGAGCTCCCGCCAGTCGCCGCCCTCCCTGATCAGCCGCAGCATCCGGTTCACGGCGGGGCCGTAGCCGCGGTCGGAGTCGTGGCGCGTGGCGAAGGAGCGGGCGAGCGCGTCCTGGTCGACGCGTCCGTGCTCGGCGAGGACGGTCAGGACCGATGTGGCCATCTCGGCGTCGTCCGTCCACTGCCACGGGCCGGGCGGCAGTTCGCGCCGCTTCAGCAGGGGGACGTTCACGGGGACGAAGAACTGTGAGCCGAGGGCGTCCCCGACGGAGAGCCCGCGCAGACTGGCCAGGGCGCGCCGGAACCGCGGGTCGGGCGGAGAGGGAGTGGTGTCAGCGGTCATCGCCTCTTCACTCTAACCGGTGATTCCGTACGGCTCCGGGGTCCGCCAGCGCTCGAACGGCCGGTCCAGCGTGTATCGCCCGTCCTCGCCGAGCAGCAGCGTCCTCGACTCCCCGTTGCGGGGATTGGACAGCGACTCGAACTCGGCGACGGACCAGTGGAACCAGCGCATACAGAAGAGGCGCATGGTCAGCCCATGGGTGATCAGCAGCACGTTCGCCGGATTGTCCGGTGCCTCGAAGCTGCGGTGCAGGCTCTCCAGGAAGGCGCCGACCCTGTCGTACACGTCGGCACCCGACTCGCCCTGCGCGAAGCGGTAGAAGAAGTGCCCGTAGGCGTCGCGGTACGCCTTCTGGAGCCGTACGTCCTCGCGGTCCTGCCAGTTGCCCCAGTCCTGTTCCCGCAGCCGGGGCTCCTCGCGCACCCGTACCAGCTCGGAGTCGAGGCCGAAGGCGCGGAAGGTCTGGTGGGTGCGGCGGTACGGCGACACGTACACGCTGACCCGCTCACGGCCGAACACCTCGCGCAGCCGGGCACCGGTCTCCTCCGCCTGGCGCCATCCGCTCTCGGTGAGCCCGAGGGCATGGTCGGGCTCACGCTCGTACACGGTGTCGTCGGCGTTGCCCTCCGACTCGCCGTGCCGGACGAGGACGATGCGTCGCGGTCTCACCATGGGGTCGACCCTAAGGGCTGTCCCGTAATCCCCGGCGGGCGCGCGACGACAGCTACGGCCCCTCGCCGCGTTGTCGGATCGCCCGAATAGGCCCAGTACGAGGACGACCCTCCGCCTTGCGACGCACCGCATCCGACGCCGCGCGCTGATCCACCGGGGATGACGGGACAGCCCTTGGATCGCACGACCGCGGACGGGGCGAGGGACCCCGCCACACGTGTCACACCTGCCCCCGCCGTCACACCGTCCAGGTGGGTTCGAGCTGGACGACGTCACCCGCCAGGGCCGCCACGTCGGCGGCGGTCTGCGCCCGCAGCGTCAGCCGTTCCACCCGCTCGATCCGGTACTTGCCGTGCTCGGCCGCCGACTGCCACATCGACAGCACCAGGAACTCGTTGCCCGGCGCGTCCCCGAACACCCCCCGCACCATCCCCGGCGAGCCGGCCATCGCCGGATTCCACACCTTCTCCTGCATCAGCGCGAAGTGCTCGACCCGGTCCTCGCGCACCTTGCAGTGCGCGACCCGGACCACGTCGGCGTCCGTGAACTTCGGTTCGAAGCCCGTCTTCACATCGAAGCGGTAGTCGAACAGCTTGGCCCGGGGGTCCCGGAACGTGCCCGACTGCGCGGCGGCCAGCCGGTCGTGGGAGCGCGCCATGAAGGAGTCGTAGAAGGCCCGGCTCTCCCAGAAGGCGAAGACGTGCGCCACACCCGGACGCCCCCTGCTCCACCCCCCGCCCTGCCCCCGGAATCCCGGCTCACCGAGCAGCCCCGCCCATTTCCGCTGCCCCCGTTCGAAACCACGTCGGTCCGTCACCGTGCAGCGAATCCACTTGACCAGCACCGCGCCATCGTACGGGGCAGGACGTGGCCCAGGTCACGCTCCGGCCGACCCGGTCCGAACCGCACAATGATCCATGTGACAGCCCTGCACACCAACCCGCTCCTCACCCGTCCGGAGTCCGCCGAGAGCGTGCTCGTGGCCGGCGCGGGCGGCGGATTCGCCATCCGCACGGGGCTGCCGGTGGCCGCCGCGCGGATCCCGCACTGAGACGGGGCGCGGGGAGACCTGCTGGGCGCCCTTCGTGGCGAGTCACGGCCAAGTGGCGTCAACTCGCCGGTACAGGGGGTGTGTTGTCGGTCCCGCGGACTAGCCTTGTCCTCGGATTCGTTGGACGTACGGAGGGATGAGCGGTGAGCAGCAGTCTCAACAGAGGCGTCGAAAAAGTCGAGGTCACCCTCAAATGGGACCCGAGCCCGCTGGGCCGGCCACCGCACGACCTGGACATCGTGGCCGCGACCTACACCGCCGGCACACCGAGCGACAGGCCCGCCTATCTGGTGCACTTCGACAGCCGCTCCCCGGACGGCACGATCATCCTGGAGAGGGAGAGCCGTACGGGCCAGGGATTCGGCTCCGACGAGGTGATGACCCTGGAGCTGGACCGGCTGAGTTCGGACTATGTCCGCGTGGTCGTGGGTGTCGTCATCCAGCAGCGTGAGGGCCGCCGGACGTTCGGCGACATATCGGGCTCGTCCGTCCGCGTCCTCGAAGGGCTCGCCGAGCTGACGACGAGCGACTTCACCGAGGTCGCCGGGGCGACGGCGGCGACGATCGCGGAGTTCTCCAGGAACGAGTCGGGCACATGGGACTTCCGCCCGTCGGTCCGCGGATTCGACGCCGACCCCCAGGAGTTCACGGAGCAGATGGGCGCCGTATGACGACGGCGCCGGGGTCCGGCTGAGGATCTCCGCGGATCTCCCGCAGGGCCGCCGGCTCCCGTCCGGCGGCTCCGCAGCCGCGGCGAGAGGGGCGTCAGCACATGGCTGACGCCCCTCCGGTCAAGCGGGTCGAGCGCTACCGCTCATACGGAGCGGCGCTCGGGATCAGCTGCAGCCGCTCGTCGATCCGCAGCCCTCGCAGATGTAGCAGGACCCGGCCCGCTGCATCTTCGTCCCGCAGGAGAAGCAGAGCGGTGCGTCGGCGCTGATGCCGAGCTGCATCTCGACCAGCTCCGCCGACGTGTGCGCCTGCTTGGGCGCGGGTGCCTCCGCCACGGACGACGCCACGGTCGGGCTCACCGACTTGAGCGGCTCCGCCTGGCGCGGAGCGGACTGGGCGAGGCCCTCGACGTCCATGCCGTCCTCGTCCAGGGACGGCTCGTACGAGCCGGTCTCCAGATGACGCTGCCGCTCGTCGGCCGAGTGGATACCGAGGGCCGAGCGCGTCTCGAACGGGAGGAAGTCGAGCGCGAGGCGCCGGAAGATGTAGTCCACGATCGACTGCGCGAGGCGCACATCCGGGTCGTCCGTCATACCGGCCGGCTCGAAGCGCATGTTGGTGAACTTCGAGACGTACGTCTCCAGCGGCACGCCGTACTGGAGTCCCACCGACACCGCGATCGAGAAGGCGTCCATCATGCCCGCCAGGGTCGACCCCTGCTTGGACATCTTCAGGAAGACCTCGCCGAGCCCGTCGTCCGGGTAGGAGTTGGCCGTCATGTAGCCCTCGGCGCCGCCCACCGTGAAGGAGGTGGTGATGCCGGGGCGGCCCTTGGGCAGGCGCATCCGGACCGGGCGGTACTCGACGACCTTCTCCACCGCCTGGCGGATCGTGTCCTCGGCCTTCTCGGCGACCTGCTCCTTCTTCTTCGCGGAGAGCGGCTGGCCGACCTTGCAGTTGTCGCGGTAGATGGCCAGCGCCTTGACGCCGAGCTTCCACGCCTCGAAGTAGACCTCCTCGACGTCCTCGACGGTCGCCGTCTCCGGCAGGTTGACCGTCTTGGAGAGCGCGCCGGAGATCCACGGCTGGATCGCCGCCATCATCCGCACGTGCCCCATCGCGGAGATGGACCGCTCGCCCATCGCGCAGTCGAAGACCGGGTAGTGCTCGGGCTTCAGACCGGGCGCGTCGATCACATTGCCGTTCTCGGCGATGTGGGCGACGATCGCCTCGATCTGCTCCTCCTGGTAGCCGAGGCGGCGCAGGGCCTGCGGCACCGTGCCGTTGACGATCTGCATCGAGCCGCCGCCGACCAGCTTCTTGAACTTGACCAGCGCGAGGTCCGGTTCGAGGCCGGTGGTGTCGCAGGACATCGCCAGGCCGATGGTGCCGGTGGGCGCGATGACCGAGGCCTGCGCGTTGCGGAAGCCGTTCTTGGCGCCGAGACGCACGACGTCCTGCCAGGCCTCCGTGGCGGCGGCCCAGATCGGGCTGTCCAGGTCGTCGACGTGCACGGCCGCGCCGTTGGCGTCGGCGTGCTGCTTCATGACCCGCTGGTGCGGCACGGCGTTGCGGGCGTAGCCGTCGTACGGGCCGACGACCGCGGCCAGTTCGGCGGAGCGCTTGTACGAGGTGCTCGTCATCAGCGAGGTGATGGCGCCGGCGAGCGCGCGTCCGCCGTCACTGTCGTACGCGTGGCCGGTGGCCATCAGCAGGGCGCCAAGGTTGGCGTAGCCGATGCCCAGCTGGCGGAAGGCGCGGGTGTTCTCGCCGATCTTCGGCGTCGGGAAGTCGGCGAAGCAGATGGAGATGTCCATCGCCGTGATGACCAGTTCGACGACCTTGGAGAAACGCTCGATCTCGAAGGACTGGTTTCCCTTGCCGTCGTCCTTGAGGAACTTCATCAGGTTCAACGAGGCGAGATTGCACGACGTGTTGTCCAGGTGCATGTACTCGCTGCACGGGTTCGAGCCGTTGATCCGGCCGGATTCCGGGCAGGTGTGCCACTGGTTGATCGTGTCGTCGTACTGAATACCGGGGTCGGCACACGCCCAGGCGGCTTCCGCCATCTTCCGGAAGAGGGACTTGGCCTCGACCTCTTCGATGACGTCGCCGGTCATCCGGGCACGCAGCCCGAACTTGCCGCCGGCCTCGACGGCCTTCATGAACTCGTCGTTCACCCGGACCGAGTTGTTGGCGTTCTGGTACTGGACGGACGTGATGTCGTCGCCGCCCAGATCCATGTCGAAGCCCGCGTCACGGAGGGCGCGGATCTTCTCCTCCTCCTTCACCTTGGTCTCGATGAAGTTCTCGATGTCGGGGTGGTCGACATCGAGGATGACCATCTTGGCCGCACGGCGCGTGGCACCGCCGGACTTGATCGTCCCGGCGGAGGCGTCGGCACCGCGCATGAAGGAGACGGGACCCGAGGCGTTGCCGCCCGAGGAGAGGAGTTCCTTGGAGGAACGGATCCGCGAGAGGTTCAGGCCGGCTCCGGAGCCGCCCTTGAAGATCATGCCCTCTTCCTTGTACCAGTCGAGGATCGACTCCATGGAGTCGTCGACGGCCAGGATGAAGCAGGCCGAGACTTGCTGGGGCTGGGGGGTGCCGACGTTGAACCAGACCGGCGAGTTGAAGCTGAAGATCTGGTGCAGGAGGGCGTACGCCAGCTCGTGCTCGAAGGTCTCCGCGTCTGCGGGCGAGGCGAAGTAGCCGTTCTCCTCGCCCGACTTGCGGTAGGTCTTCACGATCCGGTCGATGAGCTGCCGGAGGCTCGTCTCACGCTGCGGCGTGCCGACGGCCCCGCGGAAGTACTTGCTGGTGACGATGTTGACCGCGTTCACCGACCAGAAGCCGGGGAACTCGACGCCACGCTGCTCGAAGTTGACCGAGCCGTCGCGCCAGTTGGTCATGACGACGTCCCGGCGCTCCCAGACCACCTCGTCGTACGGATGCACGCCGGGGTTCGTGTGGATTCGCTCGATACGCAGGCCCTTGCCGGACTTGGCTCCCTTGCCGCGGGAACCTCGTGCCGTCGGACCGCTCGCCGTCTCTGTCATGCCGCCTCCCATGTACAGGCGAAAACGCCCTGATGTGCCACGTTCTTCCCATGGCACGGTGATGTGTCCAATGCCATGGGCGCCGCTCGGGCGCTCGTGGCCGGTCTCGTCGCCGCCGGGCGCCGATCGACAGTGATCGGTCGCTGAGCTGTCGCGATAGGTCGGTGACCGATCGATGACCGATCGGCCCGCACCGACCGAGATGTCGGTGCCGGTGACCGTGCCGCTGCCGGTGTCCGGTCAGTCGGCAGCGGTGACGGGCTCGGGGACCTCTGGGGTCGCGCCCGGCCCGCCTTCCTCTGCGGGAGGCCGTGTGCGCAGCTCGGCCACGGCGGCCTCGAAGTCTTCGGGCGAGTCGAACGCCCTGTATACGGATGCGAAGCGCAGGTACGCGACGAGGTCGAGCTCCTGCAAGGGGCCGAGTATGGCCAGCCCGACGTCGTGGGTGGTCAGTTCGGCACTGCCGGTGGCGCGCAGCGCCTCCTCGACCCGCTGGCCGAGTTGGGCGAGGGCGTCCTCGGTGACCGGCCGTCCCTGGCATGCCTTGCGGACACCGGAGATGACTTTCGTACGGCTGAAGGGTTCCGTGACCCCGCTGCGCTTGATCACCATCAGCGAGGCGGTCTCCACCGTCGTGAAACGGCGCGAGCAGTCCGGGCACTGACGGCGGCGCCGGATGGACGTCCCGTCGTCGGTGGTGCGGCTGTCGACGACACGGCTGTCGGGGTGCCTGCAGAAGGGGCAGTGCATGGCTTCCGACCCTCCTTCACAGCACGACTGAGAAGCCTCGACGGGGCCCTGGTGGGGCCCTGCGAAGCGGTCTCCAGCATAGGTGATGGCCTCCGGCAGGAAAGACCCGGGACCACTACTTCTGGGCGACTGAGCCAATCCAACCACTACATGTAGGGATCGCGCACGCTTCGGAGTCGTTCAGCGTGTCGCGGCGGACGACGGATCGACCGCCGTACGGCGCCCGGCGCGAGGAGGCCCGGCACGAGAGTACGGGAGCCCGGAGGGTCCCGTGATCCGGGGCCGCCCGATGAGACACTGGGCGCCGCCGCCACGCCGGAGCGGCCGTGGGGATTTCCGTGACGAGCCGTGCGCGGTTCGCGGACGCGCCATGGACGGCCCGTGCGCAGGGGCGCCGAATACGCACTACATACACCCCTGATATTGCCCCGTCAGCACTTCCGGGGATTTTCACTCGAACGTGTGTTTGGCGCAACCTTTCGAAAGCAACTACCGTTGTCCAGCTAGGGAGAACATTTCGAGAGGGGCCGACGTGACCACCACCGCAGACAGCGCCACCATTACCGCCCAGGACCGCTCCCAGAGCCGACTCGAGCCGGTGCATGCCATGAATGACGCAGCCACGAATCCGGAGGGCGAGAAGCCCAATCGCTCGCTGCCCGGCCGGCCTCCCGGAATCAGGGCGGACAGCTCCGGTCTCACGGACCGGCAGCGGAGGGTCATCGAAGTCATCCGCGACTCCGTGCAGCGCCGCGGATATCCGCCGTCGATGCGCGAGATCGGCCAGGCCGTCGGCCTGTCCAGCACCTCCTCCGTCGCCCATCAATTGATGGCCCTGGAGCGCAAGGGATTCCTGCGCCGGGATCCGCACCGGCCGAGGGCGTACGAGG
Organism: Streptomyces sp. NPDC104581; assembly: GCF_055583685.1. Taxonomy (NCBI): domain Bacteria; kingdom Bacillati; phylum Actinomycetota; class Actinomycetes; order Kitasatosporales; family Streptomycetaceae; genus Streptomyces; species Streptomyces sp. NPDC104581. The sequence continues at coordinate 63,471 of NZ_JBVJNN010000024.1, read as the reverse complement.
TCCGGGGCTCCGACCAGCCCAGCACGCAGCAGACGGACACGACCGGCAAGCCCGCCGCGTCGTACGTGCCGTTGATCGGCCGGATCGCGGCCGGCGGACCGATCCTCGCGGAGGAGTCCGTCGAGGACGTCTTCCCGCTGCCCCGTCAACTGGTCGGCGACGGGGAGCTGTTCGTCCTCAAGGTCGTCGGGGACTCGATGATCGAAGCGGCGATCTGCGACGGAGACTGGGTGACGGTCCGCCGTCAGCCCGTGGCCGAGAACGGCGACATCGTGGCCGCGATGCTGGACGGTGAGGCCACCGTCAAGCGCTTCCGGCGCGAGGACGGCCATGTGTGGCTGCTCCCGCACAACGCGGCGTACCAGCCGATTCCCGGCGACGACGCGACGATCCTCGGCAAGGTTGTGGCGGTCCTGCGGCGGGTGTGAGGGCTCGCCGGCTCAGGCCGGCCCCGGGACTCTCTGCGCCGGTCCCGGGGCCTCGCCGCGCCCACCGCCCGCGACGGGCCGGCCGGGAACGGCTTCAGCGGGGTCGGTCCGCGCCCGTCCCCGGAGCGGCCGGCCGGGACCGGACCGTACGGAAGCACCTCCCGCCCCGCTACCGGCCCTCCGACTTGGCCCGCGCGTCGATCGCGGCCAGTGAGCGCCGCGCCTGGTTGCGGTCCGTCGTGTACCAGAAATCGGGCATCGAGGCCCGTAGATAGCTGCCGTACCGCGCGTTCGCCAGCCTCGGGTCCAGGACCGCCACGACACCCCGGTCGCCGGAGGCACGCACCAGCCGGCCCGCGCCCTGGGCCATCAGCAGAGCGGCGTGCGTGGCCGCCACGGCCATGAACCCGTTGCCACCCGCCTCCTCGACCGCCTTCTGGCGCGCGCTCATCAGGGGATCGTCGGGACGCGGGAACGGAATCCGGTCCATCACCACCAGCTGTGAACTCGGTCCGGGGACGTCCACGCCCTGCCAGAGCGAGAGCGTGCCGAACAGGCACGTCGCGGGGTCCGCGGCGAACGCCTTGATCAACTCGCCGAGGGTTTCCTCCCCTTGGAGCAGGATCGGCGTGTCGAGCCTGCCGCGCAGTTCCTCGGCGGCGGCCTGGGCGCCGCGCATCGAGGAGAACAGTCCGAGCGTACGACCGCCCGCTGCCTCGACCAGCTCCGCCAGCTCGTCCATCATGTCGCCGCGCGAACCCTCCCGTCCGGGCGGGGAGAGATGGCGCGCGACATAGAGAATTCCCTGCTTCGGGTAGTCGAAGGGCGAACCGACGTCGATGCCCTTCCACTGCGGGACGTCCTCGCTCTCCGTCCCCTCCGGGGCCAGCCCCAGCGACGCGCCGACGCCGTTGAAGTCACCGCCGAGCTTGAGCGTGGCGGAGGTCAGCACCACCGAGCGCTCGGTGAACAGCTTCTCCCGCAGCAGCCCCGACACGGAGAGCGGAGCCACCCGCAGCGACGCGCCGAAGCGGTCGTGGCGCTCGTACCAGACCACGTCCCATTCGCTGCCGTTGGCGATCCGCTCGGCGACGCTGTGCACGGACTCGACGGCCGCGAGAGCCTGCTTGCGCACGGCGTCCTCGTCCTGGACGGATTTGTCGCGGGTGTTGCCGATCGCCGAGATCACCGTGCGCGCGGCGTCACGCAGGGCCATCAGCGCGTAGCCGAGGTCCTCGGGGATCTCTTCGAGACGGCCGGGGAGCGCCAGCTCCATCAGCCGCTCGAAGGTCTCGGAGGCCGTCTGGAGCGAGTCAGCCGCCTTCTCGTCGACCAGCCTGGCCGCCCGGCGCACCGCGCGGTTGACCTGGCCGGGGGTCAGCTCACCGGTGGCGACCCCGGTCACCCGCGACACGAGTTCATGGGCCTCGTCGACGATCAGTACCTCGTGCTGCGGGACGACGGGCGCCCCTTCGATGGCGTCGATGGCCAGCAGGGCGTGGTTGGTGATCACCACATCGGCGAGTTTGGCGCGCTCACGCGCCATCTCCGCGAAGCACTCGGCGCCATAGGCACATTTCGTCGCGCCCAGGCACTCACGGGAGGAGACGGAGACCTGCGACCAGGCGCGGTCGGAGACACCCGGTGTGAGATTGTCGCGGTCGCCGGTCTCCGTCTCGTCCGCCCAGTCCCGCATCCTCAGCAGGTCCTTGCCGAGCTTGCTGGTGGGGGTCGCCGCCTCGAACGGGTCGAAGAGGCCGTCCTCCTCTTCCTGCGGAACGCCTTCGTTGAGGCGGTGCAGACAGAGGTAGTTGGAACGGCCCTTGAGCATGGCGTACTCGGGCCGGCGCCCCAGCAGGGGGCTCAGCGCGTCGACCGTACGCGGAAGGTCACGCTCCACGAGCTGCCGTTGCAGGGCCAGGGTCGCGGTGGCCACCACGACACGCTCGCCGTGCGCCAGCGCGGGAACCAGATAGCCGAGGGACTTTCCGGTGCCGGTGCCGGCCTGCACGAGCAGATGGGAGTTGTCGTCGATGACCTCGGCGACGGCCTCGGCCATGGTGACCTGGCCTGGCCGTTCCACACCGCCGACAGCGGTGACGGCGGCATGGAGGAGCTCGGAGAGAGATGGCTTCGTCATAGCCCGACCACCCTACGGCTCACCACCGACAACGGTGGTCACGTCCCGCCGGCACCACCCGCCGGCAGGGCGAGCGGATTGGGCACCGTCCCGTGCACGGCGGCGTGCGGGCGGTCCGCGCGGTCGCGGTACCCGTCGAGATGCAGCCGGTTGCGGTTGAGACAGAGCCGCGCGATACGGGGCGTGAGCAGGTCGAACGTCTCGTATCGGGCCTTGAGTTCGGGGAAGCGGGCCTGGTGGCGCAGGATTTCGGCCCGTACGAGTGACCAGAACGTCCGCTCCGGTACGTCGAGTTGTTCCTGGCACAGCGGTGCGAGGAACCGGAAGACCCCGACGAAGAGCCCGGAGTGGATGAACTGGGTGAGGAAAGACGGCTCCTCCGTGAGGAGGGTGTCCCTGACCTCCTGGGGCATCCCTTCGTGCTCGGGCAGCGGGCCGGCGCTGATGTTCACGTCGTCCACGAAGTCCTTGATCGCGAGGCGGACGGGGACGTCCCGCTCGTCGAAGACGACGACCGCGTTCTCCCCGTGCGGCGAGAAGACGGTGCCGTAGCGGTAGAGGAAGCGCAGCAGCGGCGGCAGGAGCGCGGCGAAGAGCCTGCGGAGCCAGACTTCGGCGGGGAGCCCGGAGCGGTCGACGAGTTCGGCGGTGAAGGCCCGGCCGGCCGGGTCGGTGTGGAGGAGCGAGGCGAGGGTCCGCGCGCGTTCGCCGGGGGCGAGTCGGGCCGGGAGCGGCTCACGCCAGATCGCGCCGAGGAGTTCCCTGTACTGGTAAGGGACCTCGGGAAGGTGGTCGTAGAGCGGGTGGGTCACCGTCACGGACGCCACCTCGCCGAGCAGGATCACTCCGCACTCGTCGTGGAGGAAGGGGTCCGACTCGTACAGGCCGCGCATCCAGGCGGTGACGGCGGGAGCGGCCAGCGTGCGTTCGGTGGGCAGACCGCGCCAGACCAGGGTGTTGAGGATGGACAGCGGCAGTTTCACCGTGTGCCGGTCGGGCCGGGTGGTGTTGAGGAACGTACGGATGGACTGCTGCGGCAGTCTGCTGTCGCCGTCGGTGGGGAGCGGGACGATCGCGCCGCCGGCGATCTCGGCGGCGTAGAGCGGCAGGATCACTTCGTCCCACTGCCAGGGGTGCACGGGGAGGTAGAGATAGGCGTCCGGGTCGAGGCCGCGGGAGCGGAGCGCGGAGGCGAAGCCGTCGCGGGTCGCGGGGTCGAGTTCGCAGCCGTAGAGCCGGGCGGGCGAGGCGAGGGAGGGGACGCCCCGATAGGTGGCGAGGGTGGTGCTGACCGCTATCCAGGGGAGTGCGGACGGGGTGCGGGACTCGGGTGCCCAGCGGGTGGCGTCGGTGACGGAGAGACCTATGCGGCCCTTGTTGAATATGAGCCAGGGGTGGCCGGTCTGGTGGCCTTCGAGGGCCGCGTAGTCGAGGTCGGCGAGTTCGGCGGCGGTGCGGGCGGTGCCGTCGATCCTGGTGTCGGCGACGAGGGTGGCGTTCAACTCGTGGACGAGGTGGCCGAGCGTGGCGCCGTCGAGCGCGAGGAGGCGGCGCGCGAGGACGAGGAAGCGCAGGGGGTCGCCGAAGGGCTGTCCGGCGAGTTCGACGGTGTCCGGGTCGACGCGCCAGCCGCCGTAGGCGCCGCGGCGGGCGGTGAAGGTGAGGGGGGTGCCGTCGTCGAGCGCGAGCATCCAGCGGTCGGCGGTTTCGGCGTGGGCGGTGACCGGCTCCGCGAGTGGCTCGATGATCTCCTCGTACGCGAACTCACCCAGGAGCTTCGCGAGGAGGCGGGCGGCGGCGGACGTCCAGCGCTCCGAGGTCAGTTCGGGCGGGGTGAACAGGGGGGCGGTGGGCTCGTCGGCGCCGGTGGTGCCGGTGGCGTCGCCCGGCTCTGCGGCGGTGGGGCCACCGGTACCGGAGTCACCGGTGGTGGTGGCGGAGGCGTGTGTGTTCGGGGATATCGGCACGGGGACTCCTCGGGACGGAACCGTTGTGGATCGTGCGGTGCGGGGACAGCAGCGGGTCGTTCACGGCAGGGCTCGCAGGGTTCGCAGGGTTCGTTCGCGGATCATGAGGGCGGCTCGTTTGCCGGGGAGGTCGATCTCCGCGGAGAAGCGGAATCCGGCACTGAGGAAGGCGGAGACGGAGGGGGTGTTGCGCAGGTCCGGTTCGGCGACGATCCGTCCGCAGTGCGGCCGGTGGTCGAGGACGAGCTCGGAGACGGCTCCGAGGAGCGTGGTGCCGACACCGCGGCCACGGTCGGCCACGCCGCCGATGAGGAGGTGGACTCCGGTGTCATGCGGACGGGCGGGGTAATGGCGGGCAAGGGGATCGAGATCGGCGCGGTAGAGCTCCCAATAGCTCATGGGGACGCCGTCGAGGACACCCAGGCAGGGGACGCTGCGTCCGTCGCCGCGCAGTTGGGCGCGCAGATGGGCGGCGGTGACGGCTTCGGGCCCGGCCAGTTCCCAGAAGGCGGCGACGGCGGGATCGTTCATCCAGCGGCTGATGAGGGTGAGATCGCGCTCGGGGCGTACGGGGACGAGCCGGAAGACACCGAGGGACGTTCGGGCCGCGCCCCACCCCGCAGGGGAATCAAGCAGGGCGGAGCCGCCCGCGCCGTCCGGTGGCGATGTGCCGGCCGCCACCGGTCCGCGGTCCGCGATCAGCGCGACGACGTCGTCGCTCAGCCGCAGGTCGAGGGTGTCCTCGGCGCCCCCGGCGACGCGCGGTCCGGGACCGGCTCCGGTGTCGGTGGACGCGTCGCTGGGAGGCACGGCGGCGGGCTCCTCTCGGCTGTTCGGACGGGCGGGCGCGGTCAACGGCGAAGGGGGTTGGCGATGGTGACGTAGACGGACTGGGTGTCGACCGGGCCCACGAGTTCGTCCAGGCCGTGCAGCCGGGTGAGCAGATTGGCCTTGCAGCGCAGGGTGTTCGCCTCCAGGAGCTGGCCGGGGAGGGGTGAGCCGAGCGTCGTGGCGCGGGCGAGGAACTGGCGGAAGGCGGCGACGAGTACGCGTTCGTCGGCGAGACCCTGGGAGCCGAACGCTCCGATCAGGCCGAGGACGTTGTTGATGCCGAGGTAGTAGGCGAAGCGCTCGTCGGTGACGTCGTCGGGAACGAAGGTCTCGCTGGCCCTGCCGATGCCGGGGAGGCGGCGGTCGAGCGCCTCGCGGTGGGACTGGCGGAAGTAGTAGCCCTGGTTGTCACGGTAGCGTCCACCGACCGGCCAGCCGTCCGGGTCGAGGATCACCAGAGTGTTCTGCTGGTGGGCTTCCAGGGCGACGCCCGCCGTGGCGTCGAGCCAGAGCACGGGGCGTACGACATGGTCGAGATAGCGCAGGAACCACTCGGCGGCGACGGCTCCGGTGGGTCGGCCCGTGCGGGCGACGAGACCGGCCACGATGTCGGCGAGGCGGGACCGCGTCCGGGTACGGCCGGGCCAGGGGCGCGGGGCGACGAGGCCCGCGACGCAGACGGCGTCGTTGTCGGCGCGGAACGGGTTGTGGCGCAGCATCACGTCGAGACCGGCGACAGGTTCCCCGTCGGGTGTGTCGACGGCGAGCCAGGCGGGGTCGCGCACGATGTCGAAGCCGGGATGCGCGGCGCGCAACTGCTGGGCGAGCCCCCCGCGGAGCAGCCGATGGACCTCGACGCCGCGGTGGAGCTCCTTGCGGAGGTTCTCGCGACGGGAGTTGGTGATGCGTACCCCGAGGGACAGCTTGAGCATGGCGGGGGCGCCGGTCCGGTGCACCGTACGGACGGAGGAGGTGGGGTGCCAGTGGTCGCCGTGCGGGCCGAGGTCGTGGAGGAGTCCGGCGTCGAGCAGTGCGCGTACGGCGGGGCGCTGCGTCAACTCGCGTGCCTGCCAGGGGTGCAGAGGCAGCGGGACGGTGTGGTCGGGGAGTGACAGGTCTCCCGCGAGCCGGGTGGTGAGCTGATCGGCGTGGACGGCGCGGCCCTGTTCGGTCCAGGCCGAGTCGGTGGCGAGCACGGAACGGTCGACGGCAAGCCAGTGGAGGGGGAACGAGCCGCGCAGTTCGGGTGAGAAGCGGCGGTGTTCGGTGTCGGAGAGCCCTTCTCGGCTCTTGGGCGTGGGGTGGAGGGGGTGGCCGAGGATGAGGGACTGCTCGGCGGTGAGGAAGAGGTCGGCGCAGGCGGGAGCGGGGGCTCTCCGGCGGTCGGTGAGGAAGTCGGCGGTGCGGCGGGCGGAGTCGGCGACCCTGGCGACCAGTTCGGTGCCGTGACCGCGACCGGACTCGCGGCTGAGGAGCGCGGCGACGGTGACGGCGTCGGCCGCCGGGGCGTGCGGCCCCGCGCACTCCAGCAGGGGCGGGTCGAAGCGGTGCCAGCCGGTCGCCGACCAGTAACGCACGGGGACGAGCAGGGCGGTGCCGCTCGCGTCGAGCGGCATCCTGAGGATGTTCCCGTCCGGCCGGGGGGTGTCGCTCTCCCGGACCCAGCAGCGCAGCAGGTTCTCCACGGACGCGGCGTCGGCGGCCCGAAACGGGTCCGGGTCGTCGAGGGGGTCCGGTCGCCCGCCCACCGTCGTGTCCGCGGCCGGGGACACGGAAGGTGAGTCCGCGGTACGGGGGGCGGCGTCCGCCCCGGCGCCGGGGGGCACTTGGCGGGGCACCGTGGCCGTGTCGACGGGGACCGGTGCGGCCGTCGCGAGGTCGTGCGGGGGGACGGGGCCCGGGTTCCGGGCGGCGGGGCGGACGACGGTCCCGGGGGCGCCGGGAGTGGGGGTGGAGGCGGTGTTCACGGGAGGACTTCCTGGTGAGGGGCCGGTTCGGCGGGCCGGCCGCGGTCGGCGTCGGGTGGTCTTTCCGGCGTCCGCTCCCGCGGTCCTCGCGGCGGCTGTTCCCGGACCGGGGCGCGGGGCGCCGTCGGGTGTGAACAGCGGCACCGGTGGGGGGAGTTCGGTCAGGGCCACGGCCTTCGGTCCTCCCGTGGGAACGGATGCGTCACACGTCGGCACGGCGGGCCGAGCGCCGCGGCGCACGCGGTGAACGCCGGCGTCGTATCCCCCGTAGGTACCAACGACGGCAAGCGCCTGGGATCACGGCCGACGGGAAGATCCTTCGCCGGCGGAACCGCGGCCCTGCCGTCGGCCGTCCCCAACGGCACCGGCATAGTGGGGGCCGACTTCCGGCTCCGGTCACCACGGCCGGGCCGGCGGGTCCGGCCGGATCCGGCCGGTCCGTCAGTCCAGAACAGTTCCGAAGTCCCAGGGGGAGCCCGACATGCGAGCCATTCGCCCACCGTTCACCACTCGCCGAGGGACGGGCACACGGCGGAGTTCTCCCGCCGTCGTGGTCGCCTCGCTCGCCGCCGCGCTCGCGCTGACGGCCACCGCTTGCGGGCCGACCGAGGAGACGAACGCGGGCGACAAGCCGAGCGAGGCGTCCGGCGAGTCGTCCGGCGACAAGATCACCATTCCCGCCGACCTCCAGGACCGCCTCAAGGAGCGCGGTATCGACCTGGACGAGTGGCGGGACGGCGAGTGGAAGAACTGGGACAAGAACAAGTGGCTCCGTGAGGCACGGGACTACGTCAACCCGATCATCGAGGGACTGTGGGACCCGGACCGGATGCGGGAGGCCGAGGAGCCCGACCAGCCGGTCGAGGAGGCGGACATCTCCGGCGACGCGGGTGTCACCGACCCGACTCCGCAGCCGGTGGAGGCGACGCCGGTGAACGCGCCGTACGACGGTGCCGTGCCCGAGGCGGGCAAGCTCTTCTTCGACGGCCCCGAGGGCTCGCTGGTCTGCTCGGCGACGGTGGTGAAGGACCCCGCGAACCCCGGAAAGTCCAACATGGTCTGGACGGCGGGCCACTGCGTGCACGCGGGCAAGAGCGGCGGCTGGTACCGGAACATCGCCTTCGTCCCGTCGTACAACAACAGCGACCTGCCGGTCTCTCAGCTGGAGAGCGCCGCCAAGGAGGAGATAGCCCCGCACGGCATCTGGTGGGGCGAGTGGGCGCAGACCTCCGAGGAGTGGATCTCCGAGGGGGCGGCGACGGGTGGTCTGGGCGCCCCGTTCGACTTCGCGGTGATCCATGTGACACCCGAGAAGGGCAGTGACGGCAAGTCGCTGGAGGAGACCGTCGGCGCGGCGCTGCCGGTCGACTTCAACGCACCGGCCACGCCGGAGATCGACTCGATGAAGGCGACCGGCTACCCGGCTGCTCCGCCGTTCGACGGCCAGAAGCTCTTCCAGTGCGGCGACAAGCCGGGCCGGCTGTCGATCAACGCGCAGGACCCCACGATGCACCGCATCGGCTGCACGATGACCGGCGGTTCGTCCGGTGGCGGCTGGGTCGCCACCGGCCAGGACGGCCGGCCCGCGCTGGTGTCGAACACCTCGATCGGCCCGGTGACGGCCGGCTGGCTCGCGGGCCCGCGCCTCGGTGACGAGGCCAAGGGAATCTACGACGCCGTCAGCAAGAAGTACGCCGGCCGGTAAGGCCCAGGTCCGGGGGGGGGGGGGGGGGGGGGGGAGGGGGGGGGGGGGGGGAAGGGGGGGGGGGGGGGGGGGCACCTCTTGCGTGACGGCTCCAGACAGTACGTCC
>NZ_JBVJNN010000024.1:0-54317 GCF_055583685.1 Streptomyces sp. NPDC104581 | reverse complement strand
GAAAAAGAACCCCCCCACCACCCCAAAACCCCCCCCCACCCCCCCCAACCCCCCCCCCCCCCCGCCCCCCCCCCCCTCCCCCCCGCCCCCCCCCCCCCCCCCCCCGGACCTGGGTCCTGTCGTCGAACTGGCGTCGTCCGCCCGCGGGGCGGGGCTCACGGCGTCCGGTGGCGTGCCAACACAAGGCGGCGGACCGCCCTCGTACCGGACGTACCCGGGCGACTTCCGACAACGCGGCGAGGGCGGGTGCCGGGCGCCGTGAGCCAGACGCCATTCGAAGGCAGGGCCTGGGGGCCGGGCGCGGACACGGGCGGCATAGGGTGAGGCCACCGCGAGGTGGTCCGCCTGAGGACCACCTTTCTGCGTGACACGCTCATGGCAAGAACTCAAGTGCATTCAGGGGGAACGTTTTCCATGCGATCGATACGTCCACTGCTGACCGCCACCGGCCTTGCCGCGGCCCTCGCGCTGACGGCGACGGCCTGCGGCGGTGGGGGCGAGGAAACGGCGGCGGACAAGCCCGCCGCCTCGACTCCCGCCGGCGACGAGGGAGGCAGGGAGATACCCGCGGATCTGGCCGACCGGCTCAAGGAGCACGGAGTCGACCCGGAGAAGTGGAAGGACGGTGAGTGGAAGAACTGGGAGAAGGACACCTGGCTGCGCAGCGCCAAGGACTTCGTCAACCCGGTCATCGAGGACCTGTGGAAGCCCGAGCGGATGAAGACGGCCAAGTCGCCGACGAAGACGCTCGCCGCCGGTGACATCTCCGGCGACCAGGACGTCACCGACCCCGAGCCGCGGCCGGTCCGGGCCGAGCCGGAGAAGACGCCGTACACCGACCACGCGGCGCCGGTCGGCAAGGTCTTCTTCGACTCCCCCGAGGGCTCGATGGTCTGCTCGGCCACCGTGATCAAGGACCCGAAGAACCCCGGCAAGTCCAACCTCGTGTGGACCGCGGGCCACTGCGTGCACGCGGGCGCCGGCGGCGGCTGGTACCGGAACATCATGTTCGCCCCCGCCTACAACAACACGGGCAAGTCCTCAGCCGATCTTCAGAACGCGCAGCCGCACGAGATCGCCCCGTACGGGCAGTACTGGGCCGACTGGGTCGCCACCTCCAACGAGTGGATCAGCGACGGCGGCCCGACCGGCGGCGACGGAGCCGCGTACGACTACGCGGTCATGCACGTCACCCCGGAGAACGGCGGCAAGTCGCTGGAGGAGACGGTCGGCGCGGCCCTCGACGTCGACTTCGACGCGCCCGAGGCGAGCGGTATCGGCAGCCTCGGCGCCTGGGGTTACCCCGCGGCCCCGCCGTACGACGGGCTGATCATGCACAAGTGCGTCGACACCGCCGGCCGGCTGTCGATCGCCACCGGTACGCCCACGATGTGGCGCATCGGCTGCTCCATGACCGGTGGCTCCTCCGGCGGCGGCTGGTTCGCGGCGGGACCCGACGGCAAGTCGGTGCTGGTCTCCAACACCTCGATCGGCCCGGTCACTTCGGGCTGGCTGGCCGGTCCCCGGCTCGGCGAGGGTGCCGAACAGCTCTACACGATGATGAGCGACAAGTTCGCGGGGCAGTAGACGCCCCGGAACCGGTACAGCGGGAAGGCCCGCCCCCTCGCGTGGAGGGGGCGGGCCTTCCGCCGTGAACGGATCGCCGCGCGGTGCTCAGCCGGCCGCGGGCACGGGCATGTACGCGGAGAGCGCCGACGCCAGCTCCTCGTGGACCTGTGCCTTCAGCAGGGTGCCTTCCGGGGTGTGCTCCTCGGAAAGCACCTCGCCTTCGGCGTGCACCCGCGAGACCAGGCCGCCGTCCGTGTACGGCACCAGCGCCTCGACCGTGATCGCGGGCCTGGGCAGCTCGGTGTCGATGAGTGCGAGCAGCTCCGCCATCCCGGCACCGGTCCGGGCGGAGACGGCGATCGCGTGCCGCTCCATCCGCAGCAGCCGCTGGAGGACCTCCGGGTCCGCCGCGTCGGCCTTGTTGATCACCACGATCTCGCGGACGTCCACCGCGCCCACGTCGCGGATCACCTCGCGCACGGCGGCGAGCTGCTCCTCGGGCGCGGGATGCGAACCGTCGACCACGTGCAGGATCAGATCGGAGTCCCCGACCTCCTCCATCGTCGACCGGAACGCCTCCACGAGGTGGTGCGGCAGATGCCGTACGAACCCGACGGTGTCGGCCAGCGTGTAGATCCTGCCGCTCGGTGTCTCGGCCCGGCGCACGGTCGGGTCCAGGGTGGCGAACAGCGCGTTCTCCACCAGGACGCCCGCGCCGGTGAGGCGGTTGAGCAGCGAGGACTTGCCCGCGTTCGTGTATCCGGCGATCGCGACCGACGGCACCCGGTGGCGACGGCGCTCCTGCCGCTTGATCTCGCGGCCGGTCTTCATCTCCGCGATCTCCCGGCGCATCTTCGCCATCTTCTCGCGGATCCGGCGCCGGTCCGTCTCGATCTTCGTCTCACCGGGACCACGGGTGGCCATGCCGCCACCGCCGCCGCCACCCATCTGCCGGGACAGCGACTGGCCCCAGCCGCGCAGCCTCGGCAGCATGTACTGCATCTGGGCCAGCGCGACCTGCGCCTTGCCCTCCCGCGACTTGGCGTGCTGGGCGAAGATGTCCAGGATCAGGGCCGTACGGTCCACGACCTTGACCTTGACGACGTCCTCGAGATGAATGAGCTGGCCGGGGCTGAGCTCACCGTCGCAGACGACGGTGTCCGCCCCGGTCTCCAGCACCAGGTCGTACAGCTCACGCGCCTTGCCCGAGCCGATGTAGGTGGCCGGGTCGGGCTTGTCACGGCGCTGGATGACTCCGTCGAGCACGAGCGCGCCGGCCGTCTCGGCCAGCGCCGCCAGCTCCGCGAGCGAGTTCTCGGCCTCCCGCACCGTCCCGGAGACCCAGACGCCGACCAGCACCACGCGCTCCAGGCGCAGCTGCCGGTACTCGACCTCGGTGACGTCCTCGAGCTCGGTGGAAAGGCCCGCCACGCGCCGCAGCGCCGCGCGGTCGGAACGGTCGAACTGGTCGCCGTCCCGGTTTCCGTCGATCTCCTGGCTCCAGGCGACGTCCTCTTCCATCAGGGCATCGGCCCGAAGGCTTTCCGTACGGGGGTCCGCGGAGATCTGCTCGTCCTGGGAAGGGGAAGAAGAGGAGGTCATTGGATCCTTACGTCGAAGAGAAGTTCGGGTGTGGACAGACTGCCCACCCACATCGGTCACAACGCGTGACGACCCGGATTGATTCCCGGCGTCCCGGCCGGGCGCTCCCGTCCCGGAGTACCGGTCCCGGCGGCGCCGCCGACCCCTTGATGGTGGCACGTCACGGCCGGGAGCGTCATATGGGTTTCGTGCCCCGTTTCCCGGCCGTCCCGGCGGCCGTGGCGTCGGCCCTCCCCGCGCGCCGTCCACCGGCCCCTACTTCACCGCCGCGCTCTTCCAGTCCGGGTGCCCCGGCATGGGCGGTGTCTTCCGCCCGTACAGCCACGCCTCGAAGAACGCCGACAGGTCACGCCCCGCGATGTCCGACGCCAGCCGGGTGAAGTCCGCCGTGCTCGCGGTCCCGTCCCGGTGTTCGCGCACCCAGTCCCGCTCCAGCCGCCGGAACTCCCCGGCGCCGATCTCCTGGCGCAGCGCGTAGAGCACCAGCGCGCTGCCGTCGTACACCACCGGCCGGAACAGGCTGATCTGCTCGCCGGGCGACGGCGGCTCCGGTGCCGCGGGTGGTCCGCCCGCCGCGCGCCAGCCGTCGGACAGCCGGTAGGCCTCGCGCATCCGCTCCTCCAGCGGCTTGTCCGCGTACTCCTGCGCGTACAGCGCCTCGTACCAGCTCGCGTGGCCCTCGTTGAGCCACAGGTCGGACCAGGTGCGCGGCGAGACGCTGTCGCCGAACCACTGGTGCGCCAGCTCGTGGACCATGACCGACTCGACGTACCACTCGGGGTACTCGGGACGGGTGAACAGCGAGCGCTCGAAGAGCGACAGCGTCTGCGTCTCCAGCTCGAACCCGGTCTCCGCGCCGGCGACGAGGACCCCGTACGTCTCGAAGGGGTACCGCCCGACCTGCCGCTCCATCCACTCGATCTGCGCCGGTGTCTTCGCCAGCCACGGTTCCAGCCTCTCGCGGTCGGCGGCCGGGACCACGTCGCGCAGGGGCAGCCCGTGCGGGCCCTGCCGGTGGACCACGGCCGACTCGCCGATCGACACCTGGGCCAGCTCGGTGGCCATGGGGTGACGGGTGCGGTACGTCCAGGTGGTGGTCGCGCCGTTACGGTTCCTCGCCACCGGCAGGCCGTTGGCCACGGCGGTCAGCCCGGCGGGCGCGGTCACCCGGAAGGTGAACGCCGCCTTGTCGGCGGGGTGGTCGTTGCCCGGGAAGACACGGTGCGCGGCGTCGGCCTGATTGGCCATCGCGAGGCCGTCCTTCGTCCGCACCCAGCCGCCTTTGCCGCCGGTGGGGTCGCTGGTGTGGCTGACGGTGACGCGTACGGGTGCGCCGGCCTCCACGGCCTCACGCGGCGTGACCACGAGGTCCTCACCGGCGGTCGCGAAGTCGGCGCGCGCGCCGTCGACCTCGACGGACCTGACCTTGCCGTGGGTGAAGTCGAGGTTGACGCGTTCCAGGCGCTGGGTCGCGCGGGCGTCGATCCTGGTGACCGCGTCGAGCGGCTCGGAGTTGTCACCCCGGTAGGTGAGGGCGATGTCGTAGGCGAGCACGTCGTATCCGGGGTTGCCCAGATGCGGGAAGAGCGGGTCGCCGATACCGAGCGCCACCGGGGCGGGAGCGGGGAGCGTCGCGGCGACGAGGGTGGCCGACGCGGTGGCCAGCAGGGCGGCGCGCAGCCGGGGGGAGGTGAGCAGCATGGACCACCGCTACCAGCGCGCGGCGTACGTACGGCGGTGGCGCGCTCAGGCCCACCCGAAAGAGGTGTGGGGCGCGACGGGGCGGGAGCGCGGCGTACCGGGCGGTGGGGCGGGCGGTGGGCACCGCTCAGGGAGCGGGCTCGTGCTGCGCGCGCCGTACGTCGAACACTCCGGGCACGTCGCGCATGGCGCGCATCAGGCCGGGAAGCCCCGCCGCGTCGGGCAGTTGGAGCGTGTACGTGTGCCGTACCCGCTGCTCGCTCGGCGGCTCCACGTTGGCCGACACGATCGCCGCGCCCGCCGTGGCGATGACTTCGGTGAGGTCGGCGAGCAGCCGCGGGCGGCCGAACGACTCCGCGTACAGCGTGACCCGGCACTCCGGCTCGTCACCCCAGCTCACGGCGACCGGCGGGCGGTCGAGCGCGGTCATCCTGCCGACGGCGGGACACTCCGTGCGGTGCACGGTGACGGCGCCGCCCCGGACCGTGAATCCGGTGACGTCGTCGGGCGGTACGGGGGTGCAGCAGCCGGCCAGCCGTACCGTCGCCTCGGGTACGTCCACGACCACATTGGCCACACCGCGCCGCCCCGCCGTGACGGCGCCGGGCGTACGGGGCGGCGCCGCGGGCACCTTCAGGCTCTCCGGATTCGCGGCGAGCCAGCCGGCGATCGCGATCCGCGCGGCGGGCGTACGGGCGTGGTCCAGCCACTCGGGCGACGGGCCGGGGGCGCCGTCCTGGGGCCGGTCGTGCGCCTGGGCACCCGGTCCGTGGGCGTCCCGGCCGTTCCGGGGCTCCTGGGCGGGGCTGTGAGCCAGCAGCAGCTGCACCGTGTCGCCGTCCACCAGGACCGTACTGAGCGTCGCCAGACGGCCGTTGACGCGCGCGCCGATGCAGCCGTGCGCGCCGTCGCCGTGCTGCGCGTACGCCGCGTCCACACAGGTCGCGCCGGCGGGCAGGCCCAGCATGCCCCCGTCGGCGAGGAAGACGCTGATCTCGCGGTCCTGGGCGAGGTCGGCGCGCAGCGTCGTCCAGAACGTGTCCGGGTCGGTGGCCGACTCCTGCCACTCCAGGAGGCGGGAGAGCCAGCCGGGCCTGGTCGGGTCGGCGCGTTCGCCTTCGGCCGGCTCCGCCCCGTCCACGGGCGCGTACGGATTGCCCAGCGCGACCACTCCGGCCTCGGCGACCTTGTGCATCTGGTGGGTACGGATGAGGACTTCGACGACGGCCCCGCCGGGGCCCGCGACCGCCGTGTGCAGCGACTGGTACAGGTTGTACTTGGGGGCGGCGATAAAGTCCTTGAACTCGGAGACCACCGGCGTGAAGCAGGTGTGCAGTTCCCCCAGCACGGCGTAGCAGTCGGCGTCCTCCCCGACGAGGACCAGGAGGCGGCCGAAGTCCGTGCCGCGCATCTCGCCGCGTTTCAGCCGGGCGCGGTGGACGGAGAGGAAGTGCCGCGGCCTGATGACGACTTCGCCCGTGATGCCGGCCTCACGGAGCGTGCGCCGCACGTCCTCGGCGACCAGGTCCAGGCTCGGGGGGGGGGGGGGGGGGGGCGCGATGACGGTGCGGGTGCGCTCGTACTCCGCCGGCTGGAGGATCGCGAAGACCAGGTCCTCCAGCTCGGTCTTGAGCGCCTGCACGCCGAGCCGTTCGGCCAGCGGGATGAGCACGTCGTGGGTGACCTTGGCGATGCGTTCCTGCTTCTCCTGGCGCATCACACCGAGGGTGCGCATGTTGTGCAGCCGGTCGGCCAGCTTGATCGACATCACCCGGACGTCGTTGCCGGTGGCGACGAGCATCTTGCGGAAGGTCTCGGGCTCGGCGGCGGCTCCGTAGTCGACCTTCTCCAGCTTCGTGACCCCGTCGACCAGGTAGCAGACCTCGTCGCCGAACTCCGCGCGCACCTGATCGAGCGTCACATCCGTGTCCTCGACGGTGTCGTGGAGGAGCGAGGCGGTCAACGTCGTGGTCTCGGCGCCGAGTTCGGCGAGGATCAGCGTCACCGCGAGCGGATGCGTGATGTACGGCTCGCCGCTCTTGCGGAACTGTCCGCGGTGCGACATCTCGGCGAGTACGTACGCCTTGCCCAGTACGAGCAGATCGGCGTCGGGGTGGTGCGCGCGATGGGCGTCGGCCACATGGCCGATGGCGTCCGGCAGCCGGTCCCTGGCAGCCGGCCCCAGCAAGGCGGCTCTGCCGAGCCGTCGGAGGTCGAAACTGGTACGGCCGCGCCTGCGGCTCCGGGCACCAGGGCTGGTCGCCTCTGCGCTCATGGGGCACCTCCGGCAGCATCGACCGGCGGTGGGAAGGACAGGAACGCGCTCCCGGCCGGTGCTTGATGCTACCGACCCCACCACGTGCCTCGGTCCACCTCTCCCCCGGCGTGAACCGGATCACCCATTCGAGCGAATCTGCCGCCGGGTGCCGAGGACTTCAGAGCGTGTCGAGCGACGCCGCCCACGCGCCGTCGAGCCGACCCTCCGCCACGATCACGGCCGGGCCGGTCATCTCGATCTCGCCGTCGGGGCGTTCGGTGATGACGAGCCGTCCGCCGGGCAGGTCGACCGTGTACGTGACGGGCTCACCGGTCACCGCGGGGTCGACGCCGTCCCTGCGGGCCGCTGCGACCGCGACGGCGCACGCGCCCGTACCGCAGGACCGCGTCTCGCCCGAGCCGCGTTCGTGGACGCGCATGGCCACATGGCGGGGGCCGCGTCCGACGACGAATTCGACGTTCACGCCGTCCGGATAGGCCGAGGCGGGGCTGACGGGCGGCGCGGTGAACAGATTCCCCGCGTGGTCGAGGTCGTCGACGAAGGCGACGGCGTGCGGATTGCCCATGTTGACGTGACGGGCGGGCCAACCGCGCTCCCCCACAACGACGCTGACGTCCCCGTCGGGGAGGACGGCGCGTCCCATGCGGACCGTGACGTTCCCCGGATCGGCCGTCCCGCCGTCCGTCTCCGGGGACTTGGCGATGTGGACCTCCTTCACGCCGCCACGGGTGGCGACGGCGAGGTCCCCCGCGTCCACGAGGCCGGCGCGCCGCAGATACCACGCGAAGACCCGCACGCCGTTGCCGCACATCTCGGCGACCGAACCGTCCGCGTTGCGGTAGTCCATGAACCACTCGGCCCGGTCGGCCACGGCGCGCGCCTCGGGGTGCGCGGCGGACCGTACGACGTGCAGCAGCCCGTCGCCACCGATACCGGCGCGGCGGTCGCAGAGCTTCGCGACGGCGGCGGCGGACAGGGCGACCGCGTTGTCCGGGTCAGGAATGATCACGAAGTCGTTCTCGGTCCCGTGGCCCTTGAGGAAGGGGACCGGTGACGGCTGCGCGGCGGGGCGGTGGGTACTCACGCGTCAATCGTACGAGGTGGGACCGACAGCGCGAACGCGGAAGGCGGCGTACCCGCCGTTGGAAGCGGTCGGCTCGGCGGAGGGGGACCGGGATACGGGCGGCGGCGGGCCCCGTCGTCTCACCGGAGGCGGGCGACCCGCCAGACGGCGAGGGCGACCAGGGCGAGACCCGCGGTCACGTACAGGGCGAGAACACGCCAGTCCGGGCGCTCGCCCGAGCCGCGGGGCGGCAGACCGGGCCAGGTGTGGCCGACGCGTCGGGCGGCCATCATGCCCCAGCCCGCGGCGGAGCAGCTGAGCAGCAGGCCGAGCATGGCCACGACGGCGCCGCCGTCGCCCGTCCCGAAAGCCAGGGGGAAGGCGAACATCAGCGAGCCGATGGCGGCGAGCATGACGATGGGAGCGAGCTGCCAGATGCGCAGGCGTCGCTGCGGGCGGAGCTCGACCTCCACCTCGGGAGTCACCGCGTCCGCGTCGTCGGGTCCGTCGGGACTCAGCCGCGGGACTTCTTCCCGCGAATCCCGAGTCCCCTGATCTGTGTTGCGAGGGCCGGCCTCCATCGCCACGCGCCCTCCCAACTCGGACTCAACGGGTCGATCGATGCTCGATGATGGCACGGCCCCGGGCACCGGATTGACGGCCTGAGCGTCCCGATGCCATCACGTGATCAGGCTGTGACCGCTCGTTCGACCAACGTCAGCGCGAGGTGCGGGAGTTCCTCCCGGTCGTCGGCCGCGCCGCTCAGCCAGTGGACACGGGGGTCGCGGCGGAACCACGAGTCCTGACGGCGCGCGAAGCGCTTGGTGGCGCGTACGGTCTCGGCGCGCGCCTGGTCCTCGGTGCAGTCGCCGGCGAGGGCCGCGAGCACCTGCTGGTAGCCGAGGGCGCGCGAGGCCGTACGGCCCTCGCGCAGGCCGCGGGCCTCCAACTCGCGCACCTCGTCGACGAGCCCGGCCTCCCACATACGGTCGACGCGCAGCGCGATGCGCTCGTCGAGTTCGGGGCGTTCGACGTCGACGCCGATCTGCACCGTCTCGTACACGGCGTCGTGGCCGGGCAGACTGGCGGTGAACGGCTTACCGGTGATCTCGAAGACCTCAAGGGCCCGGACGATGCGCCGCCCGTTGCTGGGAAGGATCGCGCGGCCCGCCGGCGGATCGGCGGCGGCCAGCCGGGCGTGCAGGGCACCGGAGCCGCGCAGCTTCAGCTCCTCCTCCAGCCGGGCGCGCACCTCGGGGTCGGTGCCGGGGAAGTCGAGTGCGTCGATGGCGCCCCGTACGTAGAGGCCGGAACCGCCGACGAGGACGGGGGTACGGCCATCGGCGAGCAGCCGGTCGATCTCGATCCTGGCCAGCCGCTGGTACTCGGCGACGTTGGCCGCCTCGGTGACGTCCCAGATGTCGAGGAGGTGGTGCGGGACGCCTCGGCGCTCCTCGGTCGTCAGCTTGGCGGTACCGATGTCCATCCCGCGGTAGAGCTGCATGGAGTCGGCGTTGACGACCTCGCCGTCGAGTTTCCGGGCGAGATGGACGCCCAGGTCGGACTTGCCGGCCGCGGTGGGGCCGACGACGGCGATGACCCGCGGTGCGGGCGCTGCGGTACTCACCGCCCCAGTCTCGCAAACGTGGCGGCCGGTTCCCGAACGAGTGGGGTGACGGCCCCTGTCCGGGGCTCTCCGGGGTGGTCGGCCACTGTGGGCTCCCGAGATCCGGTTCACGGGGCCGGTGTCCTCGGGGGCGTGACGGGACGCTCCGGGCGACGCGGGATTTCGCCCGCACGAGTAGCATATGGAGGTGATACGGGCGTTTTCGCACGGCTTCGCCGGAAGTCCGGACGGGGGTCCGAGCGGACGACTGCGGATACGTGGACGGACGGCGGAAGCGAGGCGCCGCCGACGGCGAAGCGGCCGGCGGCGGCATCGGCGGAGGCGCCCGCGCACAGTCAGTCGGCACAGAGCCGATCGCCCCTCACCGGGGCCCGAGGGAAGGTGACCCATGAGCTTCCTTGACTCACTGAAGTCCAAGCTGTCCCCCGCCAAGGACAAAGTCTCCGACCTCGCGCAGCAGCACGGGGGAAAGATCGGCGAGGGGCTGGACAAGGCCGCGAAGACGGTCGACCAGAAGACCAAGGGCAAGTACAGCGACAAGATCGAGTCCGGGACCGGCAAGGCCAAGGACGCCTTGGAGCGGATTTCCCACAAGGAGGGCAAGGACGGGGGCGGCACCGGCGGCACCACAACCCCGCCCTCCTCGCCGCCGGCTTCCTGAGGCCAGGAGAACGGCCGGTGACCGGCACGTCCTGGGGGCTGGTGGGGGGGGGGGGGGGGGGGGGGGGGGGGGGGGGGGGGGGGGATGGGAGGGGGGGGAGGGGGGGGGGGGGGGGGGGGGGGGGGGGGGGGGGGGGGGGGGGGGGGGTCGGGGGGGGCCCCCCCCCCCGCCCCCCCCCCCCCCCCCGCCACCCCCTCCCCCCCCCCCCCTCTCCCTCCCCCCCCCCCCCCCCCCCCTCCCTCCGCCCCCCCCCCCCCCCCCCCCCCCCCCCCCCCCCCGCCATCAGGCATCAGGCATCAGGAGGCTCTCCTCCGGCCCCTTACGACCAGGCCGCCACCAGATAGCCCACGCCGTACGGCGCGTCGTCGTACAGCAGCGCGCCGCCGAGGGACGCCCCCTCAGCCGCGCCCGCGAGGACCTGCCAGCAGGCGCGGCCCGCCGCCCGCAGATCGGCCGCCAGGGACTCGTCCAGCGCGGCGAGCGCCGCCACGTCGGCCGAGCCGAGCGCGCGGGCGACCTCGGCGTCGAAGGCCGCGGCGCGCTCGTCGAGATATCCCGGCGCCTTGAGCGTGCGGCACGCGCTCGCGTCGCCCAGCACCAGCAGTGCCACCCGCTCCTCGCCCGCCGTGATGTCGTAGCCGCTCTTGACGCACCGGTCCGCGTCGAGTGGTTCCGGGACGGCGAGTCCCTGGATCGGCGCGGCGGTCCAGGCGACGTGGGCGAGCAGCCAGGCGCCGACGGCCAGCGAGGCCGGCAGTTCGGGGCCGGATCGCCCCGCGTGGTCCTCGGCCCCCGGCGACCGGCCGTCGAGTGTGACGTCGACGGCCACCCCGTAGCCCCGGAAGGAGCCGCGCGCACCCTGCGGGTATGTCGTCGGGTCCGTCGCGCCCGCGGCCGGTCCGACGACCACGAGCCGGTCGGGCCGGGAGGCGGCGAGGACGCCGATCGCGTCGGCGCAGGCGTCCCGCGCGGTGTCGAGTTCCGGAGCGGCGCCGGCGGCGACGGCGGGGACGAGCAGGGGCGGACACGGGCACACGGCCGCGGATACGAGCATGCTGCGCAGACTAGGTCACGCCCCGGGCCCGCCGGCGCCCACCGGGGCGCGGGCCGGCCGTGTCAGTGCGCCGCGGCGGGCCTCACACCGCCGAGCAGCCGCCGGTCGCCGCGGGCAGCGGCGGCGGGACGCCGATCGACGGCAGACCGAGCAGGACACCCGTCGGCGCGGACGGGGCGGCGTTGCGCCGCTGCCAGGCGTCTCCGGCACGGGTGCGGCGGATCCGGGTCGTCGGGCCCTCGGCGAGCAGATGGTGCGGGGCCGCGTACGTGATGTCGACGGTCACCACATCGCCCGGACGCACCTCCTGGTCGGGCGCGGTGAAGTGCACCAGCCGATTGTCGGGCGCGCGTCCGGAGAGCCGGCGGGTGGCTCCGTCCTTGCGGCCCTCTCCCTCGGCGACCATGACGTCGAGCGTGCGCCCGACCTGCGCCTTGTTCTCCTCCCAGGAGATCTCCTCCTGGAGGGCGACCAGGCGCAGGTAGCGCTCCTGCACGACCTCCTTGGGAATCTGCCCGTCCATGTCGGCGGCGGGCGTTCCGGGGCGCTTGGAGTACTGGAAGGTGAAGGCGTTCGCGAAGCGGGCCCGGCGCACCGTGTGCATCGTCTGCTGGAAGTCCTCCTCGGTCTCGCCGGGGAAGCCCACGATGATGTCGGTGGAGATGGCGGCGTGCGGGATGGCCGCGCGGACCTTGTCGATGATGCCGAGGAAGCGCTCCTGCCGGTAGGAGCGGCGCATCGCCCTGAGGACGGTGTCCGAGCCGGACTGGAGCGGCATGTGCAACTGGGGCATGACGTTGGGCGTCTCGGCCATGGCGGCGATGACGTCGTCGGTGAAGTCGCGCGGGTGCGGCGAGGTGAAGCGGACGCGCTCCAGGCCCTCGATCCTGCCGCAGGCCCGCAGGAGCTTGGAGAACGCCTCGCGGTCGCCCATGTCGGAGCCGTACGCGTTGACGTTCTGGCCCAGGAGCGTGATCTCCGAGACGCCTTCGGCGACGAGTGCCTCGACCTCGGCGAGTACGTCACCGGGGCGGCGGTCCTTCTCCTTGCCACGCAGGGCAGGGACGATGCAGAAGGTGCAGGTGTTGTTGCAGCCGACGGAGATGGAGACCCACGCGGCGTAGGCGGACTCGCGGCGGGTCGGCAGCGTGGAGGGGAACGCCTCCAGCGACTCGGCGATCTCGATCTGCGCCTCGTCCTGTACGCGGGCGCGTTCCAGCAGTACGGGGAGCTTGCCGATGTTGTGCGTACCGAAGACGACGTCGACCCACGGCGCCCTCTTGACGATGGTGTCGCGGTCCTTCTGGGCGAGGCAGCCGCCGACGGCGATCTGCATGCCGGGGCGGCGGGTCTTCATCGGGGCGAGCCGGCCGAGGTTGCCGTACAGCTTGTTGTCGGCGTTCTCGCGTACGGCGCAGGTGTTGAAGACGACGACGTCGGCGTCGCCGTCGGCGCCCTCGGGGGCGCGGACGTAGCCGGCGTTCTCCAGCAGGCCGGACAATCGCTCGGAGTCGTGGACGTTCATCTGGCACCCGTAGGTGCGCACCTCGTAGGTCCGCTCAACGCCCACTTCGTCCACCGCCGCGGCCCCGTCACTGCTGTCTGTCACCCGTCCAGGGTAAGGGGGAGCCCGAGGTGGGCCCGCCAGTGGAACGGTGAGGCCCGCGATTCCCGTGCGCTCCCCGTGCCCCCTCCCGTTGTCTCTCCCGCGTCGCGGAACGTCAACGATTCCTCGGAGACCTACGACAACGGGCACCGGTCCGGATCAAGCCGGTCGGGCCCGGGAGGGTTTGACGCCCGAAGCCGGGGGTACGGGGTCTTGGCTGCGCCCAGCGCCGGGCCTGGGGAGGTCTGAGGCGCTGGTCAACCCGGTCCCCCGGCTCTGCGAAGGACGTGGGACCGGGGCGCAGTCCTTTCGCCGGGGACCGTCCGACGGCCGGGCTGACGGCCCGGAGCGGTGGTTCCGCGCCAACTCCTTCATTCGGTGCCCGCCCGGCGGGCCGTCGGCCCGGCGGACCCAAGCCGGTGAGGGCAGGGCCTGGTCTTCACGGCGCGTGAACTGGCAGGATCACCGCATGTTCCCCCTTCCGCCCCGTATGAGCCGTCGCACCGCCTTCGTGGGAGGCGTGGCCGCCCTGGTGGTGGCCGGGCTGCTGACGTGGTGGCTGGTGCCCTTCGGGGAGAAGACACCGAGCGGGTCCCTGAAGTTCAGCACGGGCGTGATGAGCGGCGTCTACCAGCGCTACGGGGACCTCCTGAAGGAGGATCTCGCCAAGGACCTGCCCCATGTGTCGATAGGACTGCTGACCAGTGAGGGGTCGCAGGAGAACATCTCACGCGTGGCCACCGGGAAGGCCGATTTCACCATCGCCACGGCCGACGCTGTCGCCAAGTACCAGCGGGACAACGGGCCGGGGGCCGACCGGCTGCGGGGCTGCGCGCGGCTGTACGACGATTACGTCCAGCTGATCGTGGCGAAGGACTCGGCCATCGAGTCCGCGCGGGACCTGCGCGGCAAGCGTGTGGGGGTGGGCCAGGAGGGTTCGGGTGTGCGGCTGATCGCCGACCGTCTGCTGGCCGCCGCCGGGCTGCATCCCAAGAAGGACGTGACGGCCGTCTCGGCGGGCATCGACACCATGCCGGGGCGTCTGGAGTCGGGCGGCCTGGACGCGTTCTTCTGGTCGGGCGGGCTGCCCACCGGCTCCGTGCAGCAGTTGTCGGAGCGCTTCGACATCCGGCTGGTGCCGCTCGACGACGCCCTCGTGGACAAGCTGCACCACACGGCCCCGGTGGCGACCCGCTACTACCGCTCCGCGGTGATGCCCGCCGACGCGTACAAGAAGGCGCAGGACGGTACGGCGGTGCCCACCGTGGCCGTGGCGAACCTGCTGGTGACCACGGACCGGATCGACCCGGAGCTGACCGAGGGCTTCACCCGCACCGTGATCAAGAGCCGGGACCGGATAGGCAAGAAGGTCCACCCGGCGCAGCTCGTGGATCTGCGGACGGCGATCTACACCGATCCGCTGCGGCTGCACGAGGGCGCGCTGCGCTACTACCAGTCGGTCAAGCCGTAGCGCTGCCTTGCACCGACAAGGTGCCGTACGCCGATACGGTGCGCCCGCGTGGTGGCCCTCTCCTGAAGAGGTGGTGCCCGGGGACCCGTCCTTCTCAGGAGGAGGCGGGCGACGACCTCGGGACGGTGAGAGTCACCCGCAGCCCGCGCGGGTCGGCGTGTTCGTACGCGATCGTCCCGCCGCCCGCGGTGAGCAGCGCCCGTGAGATGGACAGGCCGAGCCCCGATCCCTTGACGTTCTGGTGGCGGTTGCTGCGCCAGAACCGGTCACCTATCCGGTCCATCTCGTCGTCGGTGAGTCCGGGGCCGCCGTCGGTGACGGTGATGGTGGTGCGGTCGCTGCCGCCCCGTGCGACCCGCACGTCCACCTCGCCGCCCTCGGGCGTGAACTTCAGCGCGTTGTCCACGACCGCGTCGAGCGCGCTGGAGAGTGCGACGGGGTCGGCCCAGCCGGTGACGGCGCCGGTGCTCTCGGTCAGCCGGACGCCCTTCTCCTCCGCGTAGGCCCGCCACGCGGCGACGCGTTCGGACGCCAGGGCGCCGACGTCGGTGAGCCGCAGGTCGGCGGCGGCGTGTTCGGCCAGCGCCAGGTCCAGCAGGTCGTCGAGGACCTGCCCGAGCCGCTTGCCCTCCGTACGGACGGACGCGATCTCCTCGTTCCCCGCCGGCAGTTCGAGGGCGAGCAGTTCGATCCGCAGCAGCAGCGCGGCGAGCGGGTTGCGCAGTTGGTGGGAGGCGTCGGCGACGAAGGCACGCTGCTGTTCGAGGACGTCCTCGACGTTGTCGGCCATCTCGTTGAAGGAGTCGGCGAGCCGTCGCAGTTCCGGCGGTCCCCCGGCGGCGGCGACGCGGGATTTCATCCGCCCGGTGGCGATGTCGTGCGTGGCGGCGTCCAGGACGCGTACGGGGCGCAGGACCCAGCCGGTGAGCCGGATCGCGGCCCCCACGGCGAGCAGCATGGCGGCGGCCTCGCCAGCCGCGATGTAGAGCCAGCCCTCCAGGGTCCGCGAGCGCATCTGTCCGGTGGGTGAGTCGGTCACGACGACGGCGACGACGTCGCCGTCGCGTACCACGGGCGACGCGACGATCAGGCGCCCGTGCGTCTGCCAGGGCCAGACCTGCTGGGGGTCGTCGCTGCGCCGCCCGAGGAGGGCCTCCTGGAAGGCCGGACGGCCCTCTCCGGTCCGGGGCACCGTCCAGTCCTCCGGGGCCCGCGCCATGGCCTCTCCGTCGCGGTAGAAGACGCCCGCGCGGATGCCGTACACCTCGTGGTAGCGCCTGAGCTCCTCCTCCAGCATGGAGCCGCGCTCGTCGGTTCCGGTGCCCGTGCCCGCGCCGGCGTCGGACACGTCGCCCTCGCTGACGAACTGGGCGAGCGCGGCGACGCGCGCCGTGTCGTCGATCCGGTCGACGACCACGCCCTGCTGCTGGGCCGCCGCGAGGCTCACGGCGAGCGGGAAGCCGAGCGCGAGGAGCACACCCGCCATGAGGACGATGAGCAGCGGCAGAAGTCGGGTACTCACCGGGTACTACGGTCCTTGGTGGGCGGTGGGGGCGACGAGGCGGTAGCCGACGCCGCGCACGGTCTCGATGAGCGCCGGCATCCGGAGCTTGGAGCGCAGGGACGCCACATGCACTTCGAGCGTGCGCCCGGTGCCCTCCCAACTGGTGCGCCAGACCTCGCTGATGATCTGCTCCCGGCGGAAGACGACTCCCGGGCGCTGCGCGAGGAGGGCGAGGAGGTCGAACTCCTTGCGGGTCAGCTGGATCGGGGCGTCGTCGACGGTGACGCGGCGGGTGGACAGTTCGATGGTGACGGGTCCCAGCCGCAGGGAGTCGCCGCCGCCCTGTCCGGACTCCTCGCCGCCGACGCTGCGGCGGCTCACGGCATGGATACGGGCGAGCAGTTCACCGGTGTCGTACGGCTTGGTCACGTAGTCGTCCGCGCCGAGGTTGAGCCCGTGGATACGGGAGCGCACGTCGGCACGCGCCGTCACCATGATCACCGGTGTCGAGCAGAGCTTGCGGATCTTGCCGCAGACCGCGTAGCCGTCCTGGTCGGGCAGGCCGAGGTCGAGGAGGACGACTCCGTAGGGAGACTTCGTCCCGTCGGTCACCGGGAGCAGGGCCTGGAGCGCCTCTTCACCGTTGCGCGCGTGGGTGACGTCGAATCCGTGTCTGGCCAGTACCGCGGCGAGGGCCGCGGCGACATGGTCGTCGTCCTCGACGAGCAGCAGCCTCATGGCCCTCCTCCGTGGTGCGGCGGTCACAGTACGTACCAGGGCATCCACGCCCATCGCTGCCGTGGCAGTCAAGTCACTTCCCGTTAAGGGACGGTTTCCGTTACCCACCCGGTACGCCGAAGCTGCCCTCTTCACACGGAGTGTCCGGTTGCGGCCGGATCGTTATGCTCAATTTCCCCTCAGATGTAATGACGCTGGTCGCAGTGCGTGACTAAGGTCCTCCCAACCGAGGAGGACGGAGCAAGAAGCCGATGAGCGGAGTTTCAGTGACCAAGGACACCGAGGACGCCAGGCCGGCGTCGGGCGACCTGGTCGTGCTGAGCAACGTCAACAAGCACTTCGGCGCGCTGCATGTGCTCCAGGACATCGATCTGACCATCGCCCGTGGCGAGGTCGTCGTCGTGATCGGGCCCTCGGGGTCCGGCAAGTCCACACTGTGCCGCGCCATCAACCGTCTGGAGCCGATCGACTCCGGCAGCATTTCGCTCGACGGGAAGCCGCTGCCGGCCGAGGGCAAGGAGCTCGCCCGGCTGCGCGCCGACGTCGGCATGGTCTTCCAGTCCTTCAACCTCTTCGCGCACAAGACGGTCCTGGAGAACGTCACTCTGGGACAGATCAAGGTCCGCAAGAAGGACAAGCGGGCCGCGGACGAGTTCGCACGGACCCTGCTGGACCGCGTCGGTGTGGCCAACCAGGCGGACAAGTACCCTGCGCAGCTCTCCGGTGGCCAGCAGCAGCGCGTGGCGATCGCCCGCGCGCTGGCCATGGAGCCCAAGGTGATGCTCTTCGACGAGCCGACCTCGGCGCTCGACCCGGAGATGATCAACGAGGTGCTCGAAGTCATGCAGCAGCTCGCACGTGACGGTATGACCATGGTCGTGGTGACCCACGAGATGGGCTTCGCGCGGTCCGCCGCGAATCGGGTCGTCTTCATGGCGGACGGCCAGATCGTCGAAGAGGCGACGCCGGAGCAGTTCTTCACCAATCCTCGCAGCGACCGCGCCAAGGACTTCCTGTCGAAGATCCTGCACCACTGAGCTGCCCGTAACTTTCGAGACAACGAAGGATGTTGACCATGAATCTCCGTAAAGCAAGCGCTGTTGCCGCCTCGGTGCTGGCCCTTTCCCTGACCGCGACCGCGTGTGGTTCCGGCGACAGCGACTCCTCGGGCGAGGGCGACGGCGGTGGCAAGAAGATCACCGTCGGTATCAAGTTCGACCAGCCCGGTATCGGTCTGAAGACCCCCGACGGCTCCTTCTCGGGCTTCGACGTGGACGTCGCGACGTACGTCGCGAAGGAGCTCGGCTACGAGGCGAAGGACATCGAGTGGAAGGAGACCCCGAGCGCCGACCGTGAGACCGCGCTCGAGCGCGGCGACGTGAAGTTCATCGCGGCCTCCTACTCGATCAACGACGAGCGCAAGCAGAAGGTCGACTTCGCCGGCCCGTACCTGCTCGCCCACCAGGACCTGCTGATCCGCGCCGACGACAACATCACCAAGGGCGCGGACCTGAACGGCAAGAAGCTCTGTTCCGTGACGGGCTCCACGTCCGCGCAGAACGTGAAGAACGACTTCGCGCCGAAGGCCCAGCTCAAGCAGAACGCCACGTACTCGGAGTGCATCGACGGACTCGCCAGCGGCGCCGTCGACGCGCTGACCACGGACGACTCGATCCTCGCCGGTTACGCCTCGCAGGACCAGAACAAGGGCAAGTTCAAGCTCGCCGGTCTGAGCCTGAGCAACGAGAACTACGGCATCGGCGTCAAGAAGGGCGACACGAAGCTCGTCGACGACATCAACGCCGCCCTGGAGAAGATGGTTTCGGACGGCGCCTGGGAGAAGGCCGTGGCGGACAACTTCGGTCCGGCCGACTACAAGAACGAGCCCGCCCCGAAGATCGGCAACATCGTCAGCTGAATCAGCGGGCCGTCGTTTTCGTACGGCGCATTCGGCGCAGATGTGGCGCGCCGCCCGTGAGGGTGGCGCGCCACGCCATCAACAAACGCGAGAGCGCGGGAGATCGTGTTCGACTTTCTTGAAGGTTACGACCTGCTAGGGGCGTTCTGGGTAACGGTGAAACTCGCCGTGTTCTCCGGAATCGGCTCCCTCGTCCTGGGCACCATACTTGCGGCGATGCGGGTGAGCCCGGTTCCGCTGATGCGCGGTTTCGCCACGGTCTACGTGAACGTGGTACGGAACATTCCCCTCACCGTGATCATCGTCTTCGCCTCCCTCGGTCTCGCCGACGTCTTCGGCATCACGCTCGGCGCGGCGGACGACTTCGACGCGCTGAGTTTCCGGCTGGCCGTTCTCGGACTGACCGCCTATACGGCCGCGTTCGTCTGTGAGGCCATCCGGTCCGGTATCAACACGGTGCCCGTCGGGCAGGCGGAGGCGGCGCGGGCCATCGGGCTGAACTTCACCCAGGTCCTGTCCCTCATCGTGCTTCCGCAGGCGTTCCGCTCCGTCATCGGTCCGCTCACGAACGTGCTGATCGCCCTGACGAAGAACACGACGGTGGCCGCGGCCATCGGTGTGGCGGAGGCGGCCCTCCTGATGAAGGAGATGATCGAGAACGAGTCGCAGCTCATCCTCATCTCGGCGATCTTCGCCTTCGGGTTCGTGGTCCTGACACTGCCGACCGGCCTCATCCTCGGCTGGATCGGCAAGCGAGTGGCGGTGAAGCGATGACTTCCGTTCTGTACGACGCGCCGGGTCCCGGCGCCAAGCGGCGCAACATCGTCTACTCGGTGCTGTTCCTGATCGTGCTGGTCCTGGGCGTGTGGTGGGTCTACTCCGCCATGTCGGACAAGGGGCAGCTGGAGTGGGCGAAGTGGAGCCCCTTCACCGAGTCCCAGGCGTGGACGACGTATCTGCTGCCGGGTCTCGTCAACACCCTCAAGGCCGCGGGGCTCGCGCTGGTGATCGCGCTGCCGCTCGGTGCCCTCTTCGGTATCGCGCGCCTCTCCGACCACCGGTGGGTGAGGGTTCCGGCCGGTGTGGTCGTCGAGTTCTTCCGCGCCATCCCCGTGCTGATCCTGATGGTGTTCGCGAACCAGCTGTACGCGGAGTACACCGACATCAGCACGGACATGCGTCCGCTGTACGCGGTCGTCACGGGCCTCGTGCTGTACAACGCGTCCGTGCTGGCCGAGGTCGTCCGCGCGGGCATCCTGTCGCTGCCCAAGGGGCAGACGGAGGCCGCCAAGGCGATCGGTCTGCGCAAGGGCCAGACGATGCGCGCGATCCTGCTGCCGCAGTCGGTCACGGCGATGCTGCCGGCGCTGGTGAGCCAGCTCGTGGTCATCGTGAAGGACACGGCGCTCGGCGGCGCGCTGCTCAGCTTCACCGAGCTGCTGAGCGCCCGGAAGACGCTGGCCGCGAACTACGGCAACGTCATCCCGAGTTTCATCGTCGTCGCGGTCATCTTCATCCTGCTGAATCTGCTGCTGACGACGTTCGCGTCATGGCTGGAGAAGCGGCTGCGCCGTGCCAAGCGGAGCACCGGGGCCGTCCTGACCGGCGCGACCATGGACGATCTGGGTGCCACGGGCACGCCGGCGGGGCTCGGCCCGATGAGCAAGACGGACCGCGCGGGCGACGACGCGGGCGGCGGGGGCGGCTGACCGGGACGGTCCCGGGAACGGGACCCACCGACCCGACGGGGGCAGCGGCGCGCGGCGTCGCTGCCCCCGTCACTTGACGGGGGCACCCGCAGTAGGTTGCATACGTTCTGTGATCGCTCTGCGGGTTCCAACCGCCAATCGCCGCATGACCGTACGGGCCGGAGGGATCGCGCCGTGGACCCGGTGATCGTCGTCGGCGCGGGCCCCGTGGGGCTCGCGCTCTCCCTCTGTCTCGCCACTCAGGGCGTTCCCGCCGTCGTGCTGGACGAGGGGGCGGGCAAGGACGATCCGCGGCCGGCCCGTACGGCGGTTCTGCGGCCCGACACCGCCGCTCTGATGGGACGGCTGGGCTGCTCCACGCTCCGTGACGAAGGGGCACGGTGGGTCGGCTGGCGACAGTTGCGGCGCAAGCAGCAGATGCGGCAGCTCCGGCTCGGTGATGCCTCCGGGTCGGGTGACGCGGTGGGGGCCGGTGGTGCGGACGGTGACGGCGCGGAACACGGCGGCCCGGTCCTCCCGTCGCCGTTACACCTCCCGCAGCACGCCCTCACGCGCGGTCTGCGGGAGGCGGCCGAACGCCACGAGCTCGTCCAGCTGATGACGGGCAGCCGGCTCGACTCGCTGGAGCAGGACGCCCGGGGTGTCACGGTGCACACGCGCGGCCCCGGCGCGACGTGGTGGCGCGGAAGTCATGTGGTGGGCTGCGACGGCGCCAGGTCCACCGTCCGCAAGCTCCTGGGTGTCCGGTTCCCGGGCCGTACGGCGGTGGAGCGGCACGCCGTCGCCGCGCTCCGTGTCGAACTGCCCTGGCCCGGTGAGGCCGTGCTGCACCGTCAACCGCCGTGGCGGGGCGGGGGCCAGGAGGTGTCCGCGAGGCCGCTCACGGACGGTGTGTGGCGGCTGGACTGGCTGCTGCCCGCCCGGGGCGAGCTGGTCACACCGGAGGCGCTGGTGGCGCGGGTCCGGGACACCCTGACCGGCTGGTGCGGGGACACACCGCCGTACGACCTGCTCGACACCGGCGTGTACACGCTGCACCACCGGCTCGCGCGGCGCTGGCGCGTCGGGCGGGCCTTCCTCGCCGGGGACGCCGCGCACCTGCTGGGCGCCCTGGGCACCCAGGGACTCGACGAGGGGCTGCGGGACGCCGACAACCTGGGCTGGAAGCTGGCGCACGCCTGGCACCACGGGGCCTCGGAGACGCTGCTCGACAGCTATCAGGCGGAGCGCCGTACCGCCGTCGCCGCGCGGCTGCGCGCGGCCGACCAGTCGCTGACGATACTTCGCGGCGGCGGGGGGCTGCGTACGTACCTTCCCGGTACCGCCCGCGGCCATGACGCGCTCCTCGCCGACGGGCATCTGGGGCAGGGGCCGATGGGCGCGCCCCCCGCGTACCCGCACTCCCCTCTCGCGCCCGCGTACACCGAGGCGCACGCGACGGTCGACACCCGGACGGGGGCACCCGTCGACGACGTGCTCGTGACGGCGCCCGACGGCATGACGGTGCGGCTGCGGGACCGGCTCGGCAGGGGCAGGGTGCTGGTGGTGCTGGTGGCGCCGGGGACGGGCGTGTGGGACCGGCGGCACTGGCTGACCGCGGGTGTGATGCCACGGCTCGCCGAAGCCGTCGCCGCCCTGCCGGCACCGGCCGAACTGCTGGTCACGGAGAGCTACCCGGGGGCGTCGGCGCACTCGGTGCTGCTCGTGCGGCCCGACGGGCACCTGGTCGCCGCCTTCGGCGGGGTACGGCCCGACGAGCTGTACGCGGCGGCCGACGCCGCACGTGGCGGCGCCCCCGAGGCCCCCGCCGCAACGGACCGCCCCGGTGGCCGGGACCGGACAGCGAACATCAATTGACCGTCGTCGGGATCACATGGTGTACTCCGGATCGTGACTGACACCGATGTGCGCCTGTGGCGGAGGGTCCATATGGACCTGGTCCGCTATGCGGGCTGTGTGTGTCGTCCGTCCTGCTGAATTCGCCCCTCCTCTCTCCCCGCGCTCGTCGTGTCGGTACATGACGGCGCCTCCCGCGAACTTCCAGGACGGTCTTCATGTCTGCTTCTCTCGACACCCCCGCAGCTTCCGCTTCGGCGCCAACTGCCCTTGTTTCCAAGGCTGTTGGCTCTCATGCCGTGCCACCCGGCTCCTCGGCCGGCGGTGCGGCCCCGGTGGTGTCCGGCGTGCCGACGCAGACCGAGTTGCTCGACTTCGTCCGGCGTACGGCGGCCGACGCCGAGCTCGTCTCGACGCTTCCTCTCGATCCCGAGGGCCGTACGTGGATCCGTCTCGACGGCCCCGCCGGCAGTGAGGCGTGGATCATCAGCTGGCCGCCCGGCACAGGGACCGGCTGGCACGACCACGGCGGCTCGTACGGCGCCTTCGCCACGGCCGCCGGCGCGCTCCAGGAGGACTCGCTGGCGGCCAGGCTGCCCACCGAGGGGTGGAAGACCCTGGAACTGGCCGAAGGGGTGGACAGGGAGCGGAAGTTGACGAAGGGCGACGCCAGGGCCTTCGGCAGCCACCACGTGCACGAGGTGCGCAACGAGTCGGACACGGAGCACGCCGTGTCGGTGCACGCCTACTACCCGCCGCTGCCGCTGATGCGCCGCTACAGCCGCACCGGCGCGGTGCTCCGCCTGGAGCAGGTCGAGCGTCCGCAGGAGTGGCAGTGAGCGGCGGGCCGACCGGCCGGCCGGGGCCCAAAGCGCACAGGGCGCCGGAGGCATCCGCGACACCCGTGGCGCCTGTGGGTATCGACGAACTGCTGGAGCGGGTCCGTGCGGGGCTCGACCGGATCGAACCGCGGGATGCCTTCGCCGCCGCGTCGGACGGGGCTCTGCTGGTCGACATCCGGTACGCGGAGCTGCGGGACCGTGACGGACTGATACCCGGCGCGCTGGTCGTCGAGCGCAACGAGCTGGAGTGGCGCCTCGACCCGCTGGGCAGCCATCGGGCGGCGGAGGCCACGAGCCACGATCTGCGCGTCGTGGTGATCTGCAACGAGGGCTACGCGTCGAGTCTCGCGGCGGTCTCACTGCGGCAGTTGGGACTGCACCGCGCGACGGATCTCGTCGGCGGCTTCCAGGCATGGAAGGCCGAAGGACTGCCGGTCTCGCGCTGAACCGGTCGGCGGTCACGAGTCCGATCCCCGGCCGGCCCCCCGCGCGGGCCGGGACTCGTTCGTCGTGCCGCTGCTTCGGCCGCCCGTCGGGTGCCGGCTCATCGGCGCCCAGGAGACGTCCTCCTCAGTGGAAACCCTCGTCCAGTCCCTCCGTGGACTCGCCCTCCGCCTCCAGTGCCTGCTTGACCACCCGCAGGGCCACACCCTGCGGATATCCCTTGCGGGCCAGCATGCCCGCGAGCCTGCGCACCCGTCTGTCGCGCTCCATGCCACGGGTGGAGCGGAGCTTACGGGCGACCAGCTCCCGCGCGGTCGCCTCCTCCTGTTCGGAGTCGAGCTGCCCCACCGCCTCGTCGATCAGGTCGGAGTCCACCCCCTTGGTGCGCAGTTCACGTACCAGAGCGCGCCGGGCCAGGCCCCGGCCGTGGTGCCGGGACTCCACCCAGGCGTCGGCGAACGCCGCGTCGTTGATCAGTCCCACATCCTCGAAGCGGGAGAGGACCTCCGCCGCGACATCCTCGGGGATGTCGCGCTTCTCCAACGCGTCCGCCAGCTGTTTCCGGGTGCGCGGGGTCCCGGTGAGCAGGCGCAGACAGATCGCCCGCGCCCGCTCCGCCGGGTCCTGGGGCGGCAGCTCCTTCTCGGCCCTCGACGAGTCGGGGCTGCCGCCCTGCCGCTCAGTTCGCCGCCTGTTCGCGTAAGGCACGGCGCCGAACTAGCTCTTTGCCGCCGCCGCCTTGGCCGACTTGGCCTTGGTGGCGGGAGCCGGCACTGTCTTCGCCGCGTCGGCCGGGGCGCCCGCGGCGGCACCCGCCGCGTCCGCTCCGGTCTCGGCCGCGAGCGCCTCGGGCTGGGCACCGACCCCCAGCTTCGTCAGGATCTTCTTCTCGATCTCGTCGGCGAGATCGGGGTTGTCCTTGAGGAAGTTGCGGGCGTTCTCCTTGCCCTGGCCGAGCTGGTCGCCCTCGTACGTGTACCAGGCTCCGGCCTTGCGGACGAAGCCCTCCTCCACCCCCATGTCGATCAGACCGCCCTCGCGGCTGATCCCCTGGCCGTAGAGGATGTCGAACTCGGCCTGCTTGAAGGGCGGCGAGACCTTGTTCTTGACGACCTTGACGCGGGTGCGGTTGCCGACGGCCTCGGTACCGTCCTTCAGCGTCTCGATACGGCGGATGTCGAGCCGCACCGAGGCGTAGAACTTCAGCGCCCGACCACCGGTCGTGGTCTCCGGCGAGCCGAACATCACGCCGATCTTCTCGCGGAGCTGGTTGATGAAGATGGCCGTGGTCTTGGACTGGTTGAGCGCACTGGTGATCTTCCGGAGCGCCTGGCTCATCAGCCGCGCCTGAAGACCCACGTGCGAGTCGCCCATCTCGCCCTCGATCTCCGCTCGCGGCACCAGGGCCGCGACGGAGTCGATGACGATGAGGTCGAGCGCACCGGAGCGGACCAGCATGTCCACGATCTCCAGGGCCTGCTCGCCGTTGTCGGGCTGGGAGAGCAGCAGGCTGTCGATGTCGACGCCGAGCTTCTTCGCGTACTCCGGGTCGAGCGCGTGCTCGGCGTCCACGAAGGCCACCGTGCCGCCCGCCTTCTGGGCGTTCGCCACCGCGTGCAGCGTCAGCGTCGTCTTGCCGGAGGACTCCGGTCCGTACACCTCCACCACACGGCCGCGCGGGATGCCGCCGACTCCGAGCGCGACATCGAGTGCGGTCGACCCGGTGGGGATGACCTCGATGGGCTCGTTCGGCCGCTCGCCGAGGCGCATCACCGCGCCCTTGCCGAATTGCCGTTCAATTTGGGCGAGAGCGGCGTCCAGCGCCTTCTCGCGGTCGGATCCTGCCATGGGTTCCACCCGATTTGCTTGTGTCGATCGCTTCACATCGAAGACGCTATCCCCTGCCACTGACAATGGGCCTCGACGTCCTCCCGCCTGTGGAAAACTCCGGCCTCCGGTGCCCCGGACAACCGGCCGGACCCCCATCAGAATGCTTGTTCGATTTTGGTGTCAAGCGATCTCGCGGGCGTGTCGCCGAGCGGACACCAAGCCGGGGCCGTGGCCGGCGCCCGTGGCCGGCCCCGTCGCGGCGGGCGCGGCTACTCGCGTGTCCCCGCCGGCGCGACCGGACTCGTGCGCAGCGTTGGCGGCGCGGGGACGACAGCGGCCAGCACCGCCGGCCGGGGCGACGGGGCCGCAGGTGCTCCCCCAGGGCACGACCAGGGGCGACCGGACGGGGAGCAGCGCGAGGGCGCCCCGTACGCCGAGGAGGTTGAGGCCAGCCACGACGGCGCCGAGGAGGGCGCCCACCGCCCCGACGACCAGCGCCCCGGCCGCGACCAGAGGTCGTACGGCAGTTGCTCCGGCACCGCCGCGACCCGCTGTCGAGGCTGACGCCGCGAGCGGGAGGTGCCGGAGCTGACGGCGGAGGGCCGGTCCAACGCCGCCGTCGCCGCGGCGTTGCACGTCAGTGAGGGAACGGTCAGCAAGCACTTCGGCAGCATCCTCACGGAGCCGGACCTCTCCCTGACGGACGCGACGAACCGCCGCGTGCTGGCGGTGCTCGCCTATCTGCGCGGCTGACACCCGGCCTCTCGGGGCCCGTTCGGGGCCCCGCCGGGCGTCGCTCTCCGACTACGCGTCGCTCTCCGACTACGGCTACCGGGCGTCGCTCTCCGGGCGCGACGGCCGGGGTCGCGGGCGCAGGCGCGCGCTGCTCCGGCGCAGCGTCCGGCGCATCCGCGCCAGCGTGCGCCCGCTGCCCCGGCGCCGGTGACCGAGGACACGCGGATCGTCCGTCACGTCGTAGCGCTTCACATACGCCCCGAGAAAGGCCTGAAGTGTCGCCACGGCGGGGATGGCGATCAGCGCGCCGACGGCGCCGAGCAGCGCCGTACCGGCGACGACCGAGCCGAAGGCCACGGCGGGATGGATGTCGACCGTCCTGGCGGTGAGCTTGGGCTGGAGTACGTAGTTCTCGAACTGCTGGTAGATCACCACGAAACCGAGCACCCACAGCGCGTACCAGGGGTCGACGGTGAAGGCGATCAGCATCGGCAGGGCGCCGGCCAGGTAGGTGCCGATGGTCGGCAGGAACTGCGAGACGAGACCCACCCACACGGCGAGCACCGGCGCGTAGGGGACTCCGAGGATCTCCAGCAGGATGTAGTGCGCGGCGCCGGAGATGAGCGCCATCAGTCCGCGCGAGTAGATGTAGCCGCCGGTCTTGTCGACCGCGATCTCCCAGGCGCGCAGTACCTCGACCTGCTTGGCCGGGGGCAGGACGGAGCACACGGTGCGGCGCAGCCGAGGTCCGTCGGCGGCGAAGTAGAACGAGAACAGGAAGATCGTCAGGAGCCGGAAGAGGCCGCCGAGCACGGTGGTGGAGACGTCGAGCACGCCGCTGGCGCTGTTCTGGACGTATTTCTGGAGCCAGTCGGAGTGGAGCAGGCTGTCCTGGACGGCCACCCGTGACAGCTCGGTACGGAAGCTCAGGTTGATCCAGTTGATGAGCGAGTCGAGGTACCTGGGGAACTCGTCGACGATCTCGATGATCTGGCCCGCGAGCATCGAGCCCAGCAGCACCACGAACCCGACGCTCGCGACCAGGACGGCGAAGAAGACCAGGAACGTCGCCAGTCCGCGCCGTATACCGAGGGTCGCCATCCTGCTGACGGCCGGCTCTACCGCCAGGGCGAGGAAGAACGCGATCAGGATGTTTATCAGCAGCCCGAGGAGCTGGTGGAACGCCCAACTGCCCAGTTGGAAACAGGCGATGAGGGTCAGTGCGAGCACCATGGCACGCGGCAGCCAGCGGGGCATGCGGGCCGCCCCGTCGCGGTTCCCCGCCGCGGGAGGCGGCGGCGGGGCGGACGGCTGGGGTTCCTGGGCTGTTTCGTCGGTCAGTGCCACGGAGCAAGTGTCGCGTACGTTTACGTCACCGTTTGTCGGCGGGCACGCCCATGGCGGCGCAGACCGCCCTCCAGACGTCCTTGGCCTCCCATCCGGCGGCGAGGGCCTCGTGCACCGTACGGCCGCCGAGCTCCGCCATCACATGGTCGCGCGCGAAGGAGTCCGCGTACGCGGGGCCGAAGTGGTCCGCCATCCGTTCCCAGAAAATCGTCAACCGCATGACGTCAGTATCCCGCTCCCGGGAGTGCGGCCGGAGCCGTTCGCCCGGCGGGACGCGAACGGACGCAAACGGCTCCGTGCGGGGCTGTTCGCGTCCCCCGGCGGGTGGACGGCCGCCGGGGGCGACGGGGCGGGGAGACGGGTACGACGCGCCGCCCGGGGTCAGCCGCCGAGGGCGCGCACCCCGGCGGTCACCGCGACGGCGGCGGCGATGACGACCAGGAACGGGGCGCGCAGCACCAGCGCGAGCGCCGCCGCGGCGAGCCCGGCCGCCCTGGCGTCGACGACCAGCGCGCCGCCGGCGCCGCTGAACGCCTGCTGCGCCGTGAGTGCGGCGAGCAGCGCGACGGGCAGCAGCGCCGCCAGTCGCTGCACGAGGGGGCGTTCCAGCGCCCCGGCCGGTACGAGCAGCCCGAGCAGTTTGACCAGGTAGCAGCCGACCGCGGTCAGTCCGATGGCGATCCAGACACTCATCGGCCCGTTCCCTTCGTGTCGGTGTTCCCGCGGCCCTCGAACCAGAGGACGGCCGGTGCGGCGAGCGCGGCGGCGAGGACCGGCACCCCGGCGGGCAGCACCGGCAGAAAGCCGAGCCCGAGGACGACGGCGCCCCCGGCGACCGCGCGCTCCGTCGTGGTCCGCAGCATGGGGGCGAGCAGCGCCAGGAAGACGGCGGGCCCCGCCGCGTCGAGGCCCCAGGCGTCGGTGTCGCCGATGGCCTCGGCTCCGAGCGCGCCGAGCAGCGTGGTGAGGTTCCACAGCACGTAGAGGGTGAGCCCGGTGACGGTGAAGCCGATGCGCACGGCGCGCCGTGTGGGCTGAGCGAGCGCGACGGCCGTCGTCTCGTCGATGACCCACTGGGCGGCGAGAGGGCGTACGGAGCGCGGCAGGGCCAGGAGTTGGGACAGGCGCAGGCCGTAGAAGGTGTTCCGTACGCCGAGGAAGAAGGCACCGGCCGCGGCGGTCAGAGGGTTGCCGCCCGCCGCCAGCGCGCCGACGAGTGCGAACTGCGAGGCGCCGGTGAAGACGAGCAGGCTGAGAGCGCAGCTCTGTAGGAGGGTGAGGCCCGCCCCGGCGGACGTCACGCCGAAGGCGAAGCCGGAGAGGCCGACGGCGACGCCGACGCCCAGGGCGTCGCGGATGACGGCCGAGTCCGGCTTCGCCTCCGGCTCACCGCTCACCCGGACTTCGGGCCCGGCTCCGGGCGCCGTACGGGCGGCCGCACCGCTCCCCGCGCCGGCCAGGTCCGCCGGCCCGGCGCCGTCCGGGACGCCCGGCTCCGCGCCGTGCCCGGAGCCCTTCCCTGATGCGAGGCCTGTTCCGGCGGCGGCCCCGGTCACCGCCCCGTCCGCCGTTCCGTGTGCCGCCGTCCCCGCCCCGGTCAGGGGCTCCGGTGCCGAGCGGCCGGATGTCCCCGCCGTGTCGGGTATGTCTGCGGATGCTGTCTGTTCTGCCACGTCGCTGACGCTACGGGGCGGGTTCGGGGGCCGTCTTGTACGTTCTTGCGCGGTCGGCCCGGCAGGATCACGGGCGCCGCCCGCTCTGATCACGGGCCCCGCCCGCTCGGTTCACGCGGTCCCGGTCACGCCCGTCCGGGCACCGTACGGCGCCCGCTCCCTGCGGTACGCGCCCGGCGGCACCCCCACGATCCGGCTGAAGTGCCGGTTGAGGTGCGGCTGGTCGGTGAATCCGACGAGGGCGGCCACCTCGGCGGGGGCCGTTCCCCCGTCGAGCAGGTGCCGGGCCCGGCGCACCCGCGCGTCGGTGAGCCAGGTGTGCGGCGGCATGTCGTAGGTGTCCCGGAAGGCGCGCAGCAGGGCGAAGGGGCTGGTGCCCAGTTCGGCGGCGAGCCGCTCCAGCGACGGCGGGTCGGCCATCCTCCCCTCCAGCACGGCACGCGCGCGTGCCGCCGTCCTGGCGCCGGCGCCCCGCACCGTACGGCGCGGCAGTGTGCCCCCGTTCAGATGCAGCAGGCGGGTGACGGCGACCCTCAGCAGTGTGTCGGCGGCGAGGGCGTTCCCCTCGTCGGCCGCGCGCAGCACCTGGTGGACGACGCGGACGGTGTACGGGTCCTCGACGACCGGGGCGGCGAAGCCGGGGGTGCCGCGGATGTGTGTCGTCTCGGCGGCGATCTCCGCGACGAGACCGGGCGAGGGGTAGACGGCTCCGTACCGCCAGCCCTCGGGGCCCTGCGCGTGACCGGTGTGCGGGGTGTCGGGGTTCACCAGGGCGACGCAGCCGGGTCCCGCGTACTGGTCGCTGCCGCCGTGGTGGAACACGTCCACGCCGTCGGTGACCGCGGCGATCACGAACGTCTCGTGGGTGTGCCTGACGAAGGTCTTGTCGATGTACCTCGCCCGCAGGAGGTCGACACCGGGCAGCTCCGGGTAGCGCCAGTGCCGTGCCTGCTCCCGAGCCGCCATGCCCCCAGTCTGCACCGGCCGCGCCGCTCCCCACCTCCGGGTTTCCGCCCGGACGTCCCTGCGGGTCCGGGCGATTGTCAGTGGGCGGGTGCACGATGGGGGAATGGCCGGCACCGCACTCGACTCGTTCTCCCCCGCGACCCGTGGCTGGTTCTCCGGGGCCTTCTCCGCGCCCACCGCCGCGCAGGAGGGTGCCTGGCGCGCCATCGGCGAGGGCTCGGACGTGCTGGTCGTCGCCCCGACCGGCTCCGGCAAGACCCTGGCCGCCTTCCTCGCCGCCCTGGACGGGCTCGCGTCCGTGCCACCGCCGGCCGAGGCCCGCAAGCGCTGCCGGGTGCTGTACGTGTCCCCGCTCAAGGCCCTCGCGGTGGACGTGGAGCGCAATCTGCGCAGCCCGCTCACGGGCATCCGGCAGGAGACCGTCCGGCTCGGGCTGCCCGAGCCGGAGATCCGGGTCGGCATCCGTTCCGGGGACACCCCCGCCGCCGAGCGCCGCTCGATGGCCACCAAGCCCCCGGACATCCTGATCACGACGCCGGAGTCGCTCTTCCTGATGCTGACCTCCTCGGCGCGCGACGCGCTGGCGGGTGTGGAGACGGTGATCCTGGACGAGGTCCACGCCGTCGCGGGGACGAAGCGCGGCGCCCATCTCGCGTTCTCCCTGGAACGGCTCGACGAGCTGCTGCCGCGCCCGGCGCGCCGTATCGGGCTGTCGGCCACGGTGCGTCCGGTGGACGAGGTCGCCCGCTATCTGTCCCCGCAGCGCAGAGTCGAGATCGTGCAGCCTCCTTCCGGGAAGGAGTTCGATCTGTCCGTGGTCGTCCCCGTGGCGGATCTGGGCGAGCTGGGCGGCTCCCCGGCGGCCGACAGCGGGGGCGGCGGCACGGACGGCGGGGACAGGCCGTCGATCTGGCCGCACGTGGAGGAGCGGATCGCCGATCTCGTCCAGGCGCACCGTTCCACGATCGTCTTCGCCAACTCCCGCCGTCTCGCCGAGCGGCTGTGCAACAGGCTCAACGAGATCGCGTACGAACGGGCCACGGGCGAGGCCATGCCGGAGGCCCACTCCCCGGCGGAGATCATGGCCGAGGCGGGCGCCGCCAAGGGAGCACCACCCCTGCTGGCCCGCGCGCACCACGGCTCGGTCTCCAAGGAGCAGCGCGCCCGGGTCGAGGAGGACCTCAAGGCGGGCCGTCTGCCGGCCGTCGTGGCGACGTCCAGCCTGGAGCTGGGCATCGACATGGGCGCGGTGGATCTCGTCGTCCAGGTCGAGTCGCCCCCGTCGGTGGCGTCCGGTCTCCAGCGCGTGGGCCGCGCGGGCCACCAGGTGGGGGCGGTCTCGACGGGCGTCGTCTTTCCCAAGTACCGGGGCGACCTGGTGCAGGCCGCCGTCGTCACCGAGCGGATGCGCACCGGCTCCATCGAGGCGCTGCGGGTCCCCGCCAACCCGCTGGACGTGCTGGCCCAGCAGCTCGTCGCGACGGTCGCGCTCGACACCTGGCAGGCGGACGACCTGCTCGCCCTGGCCCGCCGCGCCGCGCCCTTCGCCTCACTCCCCGAGTCGGCGTTCACCGGCGTCCTCGACATGCTCGCGGGCCGCTATCCGTCGGACGCGTTCGCGGAGCTGCGGCCCCGTGTGGTGTGGGACCGGGTGACGGGCACGGTCACGGGCCGGCCCGGTGCGCAACGCCTCGCCGTCACCTCGGGCGGCACCATCCCCGACCGCGGCCTCTTCGGGGTGTTCCTCGCGGGCTCCTCCGGCACCGCTTCCGGTGCCGGCAAGGGGCGCGGCGGCGGCCGGGTGGGCGAACTGGACGAGGAGATGGTGTACGAGTCGCGGGTCGGCGACGTCTTCACGCTGGGTACGACCTCGTGGCGGATCGAGGACATCACGCGCGACCAGGTGCTGGTCTCCCCCGCCCCCGGGGTGCCGGGCCGGCTGCCTTTCTGGAAGGGCGACCAGTTGGGCCGTCCGCTCGAACTGGGCCGTGCGGTGGGCGCGTTCCTGCGTGAGGTCGGCGCGCTGTCCCCGGAGGACGGCCGGCTGCGGCTGGTGGCCGCCGGCCTGGACGCCTGGGCGGCGGACAACGTCCTGGCGTATCTGGACGAGCAGCGCCGTGCCTGCGGCCACGTTCCGGACGACCGGACGATCCTCGTGGAGCGGTTCCGGGACGACCTCGGCGACTGGCGGGTCGTCATCCACTCCCCGTTCGGAGCCCAGGTGCACGCGCCGTGGGCGCTGGCCCTCGGCGCGCGGCTGTCCGAGCGGTACGGGATGGACGCCCAGGTCATGCACGCCGACGACGGCATCGTGCTCCGGCTGCCCGACGCCGATCTGCTGAGCCTGGATCTCCTCGACCAGGACCCGATGGCGCCCGATCCGGCGTACGACAGCGAGCAGGCGCCGGTCGGCGCCGGTGATGTCGCCTTCGAGGGGGGCGAGGTCGGCCGGATCGTCACCGATCAGGTGGGGGGCTCCGCGCTGTTCGCCGCCCGCTTCCGTGAGTGCGCGGCGCGCGCCCTGCTGTTGCCGCGCCGCAGTCCGGGGAAGCGCACCCCGCTCTGGCAGCAGCGTCAGCGGGCTTCCCAACTGCTCCAGGTGGCGAGCGAGTTCGGCTCGTTCCCCATCGTCCTGGAAGCCGTCAGGGAGTGTCTTCAGGACGTCTTCGACGTGCCCGGTCTCACCGAGCTGATGGGTGACATCGAATCCCGCCGGGTCCGGCTGGTCGAGGTCACCACCACTGAGCCGTCCCCGTTCGCCCGCTCGCTTCTCTTCGGGTACGTCGCGCAGTTTCTCTACGAGGGCGACTCCCCGCTCGCCGAGCGCCGTGCCGCCGCGCTCTCCCTGGACTCGCGGCTGCTGGCCGAGCTCCTCGGCCAGGCGGAGCTGCGCGAACTGCTCGACGCCGATGTCCTGGAGGAGCTGGAGCGTGAGCTCCAGTGGCTCACCGACGACCGGCGTATCAAGGACGCGGAGGGCGTCGCCGACCTGCTGCGGGTCCTCGGGCCGCTCACCGACGCCGAGTTGGCGGAGCGGGGCTCCGAGCCGGCGTGGCCCGCCGATCTCGCCGCGGCCCGCCGAGCCATCCGGGTCCGCATCGGCGGCGCCGAGTACTGGGCGGCGATCGAGGACGCGGGGCGGCTGCGCGACGCGCTCGGCACCGCCCTGCCTGTCGGCGTCCCCGAGGCGTTCACCGAGCCGGTCAAGGACCCCCTGGGCGATCTCCTGGCGCGCCATGCCCGGACGCACGGCCCGTTCACCTCCTCCGGGGCCGCCGAGCGCTTCGGGCTCGGCCCCGCCGTCACCGAGGGCGCGCTCCAACGCCTCGCCGCCGGGGGCCGCGTCGTCCAGGGCGAGTTCCATCCGTCGGGGATCGGCCAGGAGTGGTGCGACGCCTCGGTGCTGCGCCGACTGCGCCGCAGGTCACTGGCCGCACTGCGGCACGAACTGGAGCCGGTGCCGCCCGCCGCGCTCGCCACGTTCCTGCCGCAGTGGCAGCACTTGGGCGGTCACGGTCTGCGCGGCATCGACGGCCTCGCCCGCGCGATCGAGCAGTTGCAGGGTGCGTCCGTCCCGGCGTCCGCCCTGGAGAAGCTGGTGCTCCCCTCGCGGGTGACGGGCTACACCCCGACGCTGCTGGACGAGCTGACCACCACGGGCGAGGTCCTGTGGGCCGGGGCCGGGGCGCTCCCCGGCAAGGACGGCTGGATCTCCCTCTGTCCGGCGGACTCCGCACCACTGCTGCTCCCGCCGCCGCACCCTCTTGAGACGACGGCGCTGCACGAGTCGGTCCTCACCGCCCTGTCCGGCGGCTACGGCCTGTTCTTCCGTCAGATCAGCGAACAGGTGCGGGCCACCACCCACCCCGATGTCACCGATCCCCAACTGGCTGACGCGGTCTGGGACCTGGCCTGGTCGGGGCGGCTGACCAACGACACCCTGGCGCCGCTGCGCGCGCTGCTCGGCTCCGGGCGCACGGCGGGCGCGACGGCCCACCGTGCCAGACGGGCCGTCCCGCGCGGGCGTTACGGCACCCTCACCGCCGCGGCCCGGCCCGCCTCCCGCACGGGACCGCCGACCGTCAGCGGACGCTGGTCGCTGCTCCCGGCCCCGGACCCCGACCCCACACGCCGCGCCCACGCCCTGGCCCGTACGCTCCTG
The DNA here is from genome assembly GCF_055583685.1 of Streptomyces sp. NPDC104581. Classification (NCBI taxonomy): domain Bacteria; kingdom Bacillati; phylum Actinomycetota; class Actinomycetes; order Kitasatosporales; family Streptomycetaceae; genus Streptomyces; species Streptomyces sp. NPDC104581. Next base: position 19,981 of record NZ_JBVJNN010000024.1, on the reverse strand, counting down.
GACCGCCACGGAGTGGTGACCCGGGGCGCCGTCGCCGCCGAGGGCGTCGAGGGTGGCTTCTCGGCCGTGTACCGGGTGCTGTCGGCCTTCGAGGACAGCGGTCAGGCACGCCGCGGCTATGTCGTCGAGGGCCTGGGCGCGGCCCAGTTCGCGATGGACGGGGCGGTCGACCGGCTCCGCGCGGCCTCCACGGCCCGGGACCGCGCCGCGTCCGACCCCTCGCCGCGCGCGGTGGTGCTGGCCGCCGCCGACCCGGCCAACGCGTACGGGGCGGCGCTGCCCTGGCCGGATCCGCCCTCGGGCGCCGGCCACAAACCGGGCCGCAAGGCGGGCTCCCTGGTGGTCCTCGTCGACGGCGCCCTGACGCTGTACATGGAGCGGGGCGGCAAGACCCTCCTCGCCTGGCCGGGCGGTCCCGGCGCCCCGTCCGACCCGGAGCGCGCGGACGCCGACGACGACGCGGCGCTGCGTTCGGCCGCCGAGGCCCTGGCGGCGGCCGCCCGGGCCGGCGCGCTCGGTACGGTCACCGTGGAGCGGGTGAACGGGGAACCGGCGCTGACGTCCCCCGTGGGCCGCGTCCTGGAGTCGGCGGGCTTCCACGCCACCCCGAGGGGCCTGCGGCTTCGGGCCTGAGCCGGCCCCGCCCTCGCGGCGACGGGGCCGGTCGCCGTACATCCGCGCACGCCACACCCCGTACGCCGCTCGTCACGGCGCCCGTCTCGCGCATGATGGACTCATGCCCGAAGGTGACACCGTCCTGCAGACCGCCCGGCGCCTGCACACCGCCCTCGCCGGGCGGCTGCTGACCCGGTCCGACCTCCGCGTCCCCCGGTTCGCGACCTCCGACCTCACCGGCCGGACGGTCCTCGACGTCACTCCGCGCGGCAAGCACCTCCTGACCCGGATCGAGGGCGGCCTCACCCTCCACTCACATCTGCGGATGGACGGGGCCTGGCGGGTGTACGGCGCCGACGAGCGCTGGCGCGGCGGCCCCGGCCATCAGATCCGCGCGATCCTCGGCAACGCCCGGCGCACGGCCGTCGGCTACCGGCTCCCCGTGCTGGAACTCCTGCGGACGTCGGACGAGGAGCGCGTGGTGGGCCATCTGGGCCCGGACCTCCTCGGCCCCGACTGGGATCCGGAGACCGCCCTGCGCAATCTGCTCGCCGACCCCGCCCGCACCGTCGGGGAAGCGCTGCTGGACCAGCGCAATCTCGCGGGCATCGGCAACGTCTTCCGGTGCGAGACGTGTTTCCTCGCCCGCACCACCTCCTGGCTGCCCATCGGGGATTTGCCGTCGCCCGAGCGGCTGGTGACGGCCGCGAAGAAGCTCCTGGAGGCCAACCGGGAGCGCTCGCGCCGTCACCTGTACGTGTACGGCCGCGGCGGCCTTCCCTGTCGCCGCTGCGGCACCCCCGTCAGCAAGACGGAGGACGACGACCGCCCCGTCTACTGGTGCCCGCGGTGCCAGCTGGGCCCGGTCCCCTGAGAGCCGTCCGGGGCGTCCCCGCCCCCGGGCGTGCCCGGCCACTCCGCCACCACCCCGTCCCCCTCGGAATCTGCCGCCACGACGGTGCCCTTCCCCGGCCGCGCCGACGGTCGGGCCGCCGCGTGCACCGGCAGCAGGCTCAGCCCCCAGCCGCCCGCCGCCACCGCCCCCTCGACGACCCCGGCGTGCTCCGGCGCGAGTGCGAGCCGCAGTACGGCCCACCACCAGAGCCCGCCGAACGCGAGAGCCGGTATCAGGATCCGTCGCCGTGCCATGGCCGCCTCCTCAGACCGACGCTAGACCGGCCCGCGTATCCGGCGAAAGGGCGCGCAGGAGGCGTGCACGGCGCATATCGGACCGGCGCCGGGGCGCACCCCGACGTACACCGCCCGCGGCACCCGCCGCGCCCGCATCCGGACCCGCACCCGGCTCACGCGCTCAGGGACTCTCCGCCTGGAACATCCAGTGGTGCTTCTCGAGATCGGCCGTGAGCCCGATCAGGATGTCCTGGGTGACGGGGTCGGGCTGGTCGGTCACCCTGATCCGCTCCCGCATCCGGACGATCACCGCGCCGAGGGCGTCCACCAGGGTCCGTACGGCGTCCGTGTCCTGGATCCAGCCCTCGGGGACGGTGCCGATCGCGCTCTGGGCCGCCACCGTCGCCGCGCGGCCGTCCGGGGTCACACCGATCGCCGCGGCGCGTTCGGCCACGGTGTCCGAGTGGCTCCGGGCCGTGGAGACGACCTCGTCGAGCTGGAGGTGTACGGACCGGAAGCGCGGTCCCACGATGTTCCAGTGCACCTGCTTGGCCACCAGCGAGAGATCGAGCAGATCGACGAGCGCGCCCTGGAGCGCCTCGCCGACCAGCTTCAGATCCGAGTCGGGCAGTGAGCTCTTGACGACAGACATGGGGCGTCCTTCCAGTTCTGTTCGCACGTATGCCCACCTTCGCACAAGACCCCAAAAGGCTCATATCGGGAGATCGGTACGCCCAGACGGGGAAACGGGGCGCCGGGCGGGCCGTCACCGGGGACGGGCACAGCAGAAGCCCCGGCCGGCCACTGGGGCCGTCCGGGGCTCAGCCTCGGTCACACCGTTCGTATCAGGCGGCGACGACGTTCACCGCTTCTGTCGGCGCCTTGATGGTCACCCGCTCCGTCGGTACTGCCACCGACGTCACGGAGACGGAATTGAGCATCGGGCGTACCGCCGCGGGCACCGGCTCGCTCGCCGCTGCGGACGCGGCCAGTTCGGCCAGCGACAGTTCGTCGCTCACTTCGCGCATGAGCTCGGACATCCGTACGTCAAGCGCGTCGCAAATGGCGGAGAGCAGTTCGGAAGACGCCTCCTTCTGCCCCCGCTCCACCTCGGAGAGATAGCCGAGCGAGACTCGGGCGGACGAGGAGACTTCGCGCAGAGTACGGCCCTGGCGCTGGCGCTGCCGACGCAGCACGTCACCAAGCAGGCGACGGAGCAGGATCATCGGTGGCTCCCTCCTCGGACCGCGTAGCCGCATCCTTCTCGCCCCACCGTACCGCCTCCCGCTGCGGCCGTGCGGGGAGCGATGTCGTGTTCACTCAGGGCTGCAAACATCAAGTCCCCCCGTTCCGTTCCGTATCCTGTGTCCGCCCGTTCCCGGTCAGTTCGCCGGAAAGCAGTTCCAGCACGCTCCGTACACTCTCTCTACGGATTTCCGCCCGGTCACCGTTCAACCGCAGTGCGACCACTTTCTCGGCGCCGTGCGGACCGCTCACGGCCACATAGACGGTGCCCACCGGCTGTCCGTCCTGCGGGTCCGGACCGGCGACGCCCGTGGTCGAGACGCCCCAGTCGGCGGCCAGCACACCCCGTACGCCGACGGCCATCCGCCGTGCGACCTCGGGATCCACCGCGCCACGCTCGGCCAGAAGTGTTCCGTCGACGCCGAGCACATCGCGCTTGACGTCCGTCGCGTACGCCGTGAGCGACCCGCGGAACGAGCGCGAGGCCCCGGGGACGGAGGTCAGCTCCGCCGCCACCAGACCGCCGGTGAGCGACTCCGCCACGGCGAGCGTGCTCTCCCGGAGCGCGAGCGCGTCGAGCACCCGGGCGGCCACGTCCCTCAGGGGAACGTCTCCGGCGGCCGCATGCTTCCCGGCGGACGCCGCCGGTGTCCGCGACGTCACGTGGTCCGCTCCGCGCCGTCCCGCTCGGCCGCCAGCCCCCGCCGTCGCAGCACGATCGCCTGGCGGACGTAGTCGAGTCCGGTCAGCACGGTCAGCAGCACCGCGACGCCCATCACCCAGAACCGCAGCGTCGCGAGCGGGCCGGTCAGCGCCAGTACGTACATGCCGACCGCCGTGCCCTGCGCCAGCGTCTTCATCTTGCCGCCGCGACTGGCCGGAATGACCCCGTGCCGGATCACCCAGAACCGCATCAGCGTGATCCCGAGCTCACGGAAGAGAATGACCCCGGTCACCCACCACGGAAGGTCTCCGAGTGCGGAGAGGCTGATCAGCCCCGCCGCCATGATCGCCTTGTCGGCGATCGGGTCGGCGATCTTCCCGAAGTCGGTGACCAGGTTGTACGTACGGGCCAGGTGCCCGTCGAAGACATCGGTGATCATGGCCACGGCGAACGCGGCCCAGGCCCAGGCGCGCCAGGCCGGGTCGTACCCGCCGTCCTGGAGCAGCAGCATCACGAAGGCCGGTACGAGCACCAGCCGCATCATGGTGAGGATGTTGGCGATGTTCCAGACGCTGGCCTGATTGACGGCCGCAGCCCCCAGCTTGCCGCCGGGCGCCGGCCTACCCTGGCCGCCCTCGGCCGATGCCGGGACTCCGGTCATCTGGCTGCCTCCTCACCCGGGCTCCGCGGCTCGTCCCCGGTGAGACCGCGGTACTCCGCCACCAGGTCCACGCCGTCGGTGCCGACCACCTTCGCCTCGACCATACGACCGGGAACGAGACCCTCGCGCGATGTGAAGATCACCTGGCCGTCGGTCTCGGGCGCCTGGTGGGCGGCCCTGCCCACGGCGCCCTCCTCGGGGTCGTCCGGGGACCCGAGCGACTCCACGAGGACCGTCAGGGTCTCCCCCAGGCGCTCCTCGGCGCGCTGCGACGTCAGCTCGTCCGCGAGCCGCGAGAGGTGATCCAGCCGCTCGGCCACGACGTCCTCGTCCAGCTTGTGGTCGTACGTCGCCGCCTCGGTGCCGTCCTCGTCCGAGTAGCCGAACACACCGACGGCGTCGAGCCGCGCACCGGTGAGGAAGCGTTCCAGCTCGGCGAAGTCGGCCTCCGTCTCGCCGGGGAAGCCCACGATGAAGTTGGAGCGCACACCGGCCTGCGGGGCCTTGCCTCGGATGGTCTCCAGCAGGCCCAGGAAGCGGTCGGTGTCACCGAAGCGCCGCATCGCGCGCAGCACGGCGGGCGCGGAGTGCTGGAAGGACAGGTCGAAGTACGGGGCGACGCCCGGCGTCGACGTCAGGACGTCGATGAGCCCGGGGCGCATCTCGGCGGGCTGGAGGTAGCTGACCCGTACCCGCTCGATGCCGTCGACCGCGGCGAGTTCGGGCAGGAGCGTCTCCAGAAGGCGGATGTCGCCGAGGTCCTTGCCGTAGGAGGTGTTGTTCTCGGAGACGAGCATGACCTCCTTCACGCCCTGCTCGGCGAGCCAGCGGGTCTCGCCCAGCACGTCGGAGGGGCGGCGCGAGATGAAGGAGCCTCTGAAGGAGGGGATGGCGCAGAAGGAGCAGCGCCGGTCGCAGCCGGAGGCCAGCTTCACGGAGGCGACGGGGCTGCTGTCGAGCCGTCGGCGCAGCGGGGCGCGCGGGCCGGAGGCCGGCGCGATTCCCTGCGGCAGATCGGCGGGTGCCGGGACGACCGTCTCCGTGGGAGGAGTGGTCGCGGCGCCGTGGCCGGGCAGGGCCACACCGGTGGCGCCCTGCCGGTCGGCGGGGCTGAGCGGGAGCAGCTTGCGCCGGTCGCGAGGCGTGTGCGAGGCGTGGACGCCGCCGCTGAGGATGGTCTGGAGGCGGTCGGAGATGTCGGCGTAGTCGTCGAATCCGAGTACGCCGTCCGCCTCGGGGAGCGAGTCCGCGAGCTCCTTGCCGTACCGCTCCGCCATGCAGCCGACGGCGACGACGGCCTGGGTTCTGCCGTGATCCTTCAGATCGTTGGCTTCCAGCAGGGCGTCGACGGAGTCCTTCTTGGCGGCTTCGACGAAGCCGCAGGTGTTGACGACGGCGACGTCCGCGTCGGCGGCTTCCTCGACGAGCTCCCAGCCGTCCGCTGCCAAGCGGCCTGCAAGCTCCTCCGAGTCCACCTCGTTACGGGCGCAGCCAAGCGTGACAAGGGCGACGGTGCGGCGTTCGGGCATGGGCTCAAGACTACTTTGTCCGGGCCGTCCTCCTGCCGCGCAGGGTTGGCCGGACGGCCCCGGGGGCGGTGGAGCGCGTCCGGGAGGCCTCCCCACGCACCTCGCCGGTGAGCGACCGCGCACCGCCCCGGGCTCGAACCGTGCCCGCCGGCGCCTTTCGGCGCCGGCCGCGGCGTCAGCCCGCCTCGGGGTCGCCCTTCGTGTACGACGGGCGCTCGACCTGGCCCGGCTTGAAGTCCTCGTCGACCTGCTTGCCGTTGACGAAGATGTCGATCACTCCGGCGTTGCCGAGGATGAAGTCGATCTGCTCGTCGTCCTGGAAGGTCTTGGACTCGCCCTTGAGGAGCAGTCCGTCGAAGATGAGTTCACCGTTGGGTGACTTGGCGGAGATCCAGCTCTTGTCCTCGACGGCGGACAGCTTGACCGTCACCTTGTCGGCCGGGGCCGCGGCGATGGCGCTGTCCGAGGGGTCGGGCTTCGGGTCGGCGGGCTTCTTGGTGCTCGGCTCGGAGGTCGTCTTCTCGGGCGCCGGACCTTCGGCGATGCGCTTGCCCTGGCCCTCGTCGTCGGTGCCGTCGAACATGGTGAAGCCGACGAAGCCGATCACCGCGACGATCGCGGCGACCATGGCGGCCGTCCAGTTGGGGCGGCGCCGCTCGGGGCGGATGCGCTCGGCCTCGAACAGCGGGGCGGCGGGTGTCGGCGACGGGCGCCCGCCGTGCTCGGCGTCGTACTGCGTGACAAGAGGTTCGGGGTCGGTCCCGACGGAGCGCGCGATCGTGCGGATGTGCCCGCGCGCGTACACGTCGCCGCCGCAGCGCGAGAAGTCGTCGTCCTCGATGGCCTGCACGATGGGAACGCGCACCCGGGTGGAGGCACTGACCTGTTCGACGGTGAGACCTGCGGCGGTGCGTGCTGTCTTGAGGACGTGACCGACCGACGGCTTGTGCTCGTCGGTCGCGGGCCGCTCGTCCTCAGCGGGGTCGACGGCGGAAGGCTGGTCGTCTTCGGGGGAGTTGCCGATGGACACGGGGGTGCCTTTCGAGCGTGTAGCCACCTGCTGGATGTTCAGTCTAGGGGTGGTACGAAAGGGTGGGGCAACCGGGCGGATGCACTTTGTACGCCATCTGAATGGCCGGACGGCGTGTCGACGGGACACCGGGGTGTCTCCCTCTCCACGTTGACGTCCGACCCGGGAAAAGGGTTGCTTCGGATATCTCTCGGATCGCCTCGGGTACCGTCAATTCCCGTCAGCTCCTTCGGGAGCGGGCTCGCCGCGGATCACCGCGAGCACTCCGTCCAGCTCGTCTGCCTTGACCAGCACATCACGCGCCTTGGAACCCTCACTGGGACCGACGATGTTCCGCGATTCCATCAGGTCCATGAGTCTGCCCGCTTTGGCGAAGCCCACGCGCAACTTCCGCTGAAGCATCGATGTCGACCCGAACTGCGTGGAGACGACCAACTCGGCGGCCTGGCAGAGCAGATCGAGGTCGTCGCCGATGTCCTCGTCGATGTCCTTCTTCTTGGCCGTGCCGACGACGACGTCCTCCCGGAAGACGGGGGCCATCTGATCCTTGCAGTGCTGGACGACCGCCGCGACTTCTTCCTCCGTGACGAAGGCGCCCTGCATACGGGTCGGCTTGCTGGCCCCCATCGGCAGGAACAGGCCGTCGCCCTTGCCGATCAGCTTCTCGGCGCCGGGCTGGTCGAGGATGACCCGGCTGTCGGCGAGCGAGGACGTCGCGAAGGCGAGCCGGGAGGGCACGTTCGCCTTGATCAGACCGGTGACGACGTCGACCGAGGGGCGCTGGGTGGCGAGCACCAGGTGGATTCCGGCGGCGCGGGCCAACTGGGTGATGCGGACGATCGCGTCCTCGACGTCGCGCGGCGCGACCATCATCAGGTCGGCCAGCTCGTCGACGATCACCAGGAGATACGGATAGGGCGTCAGCTCGCGCTCGCTGCCCTCGGGGGCCTTGACCTTGCCCTTGCGCACCGCCTGGTTGAAGTCGTCGATGTGCCGGTAGCCGTACGCCGCGAGGTCGTCGTAGCGCAGGTCCATCTCGCGTACGACCCACTGGAGCGCCTCGGCGGCCCGCTTGGGGTTGGTGATGATGGGCGTGATCAGGTGGGGGATGCCCTCGTACGCGGTGAGTTCGACCCGCTTGGGGTCGACCAGGACCATACGGACGTCCTCCGGGGTCGCCCTGACCATCACCGAGGTGATCAGACAGTTGATGCAGGAGGACTTGCCGGAGCCGGTGGCGCCGGCGACCAGCAGGTGCGGCATCTTGGCGAGGTTGGCCATCTCGTAGCCGCCCTCGACGTTCTTGCCGAGCGCGACCAGCATCGGGTGGTCGTCCTCGGCGGCGTCGGCGAGCCGCAGGACGTCGCCGAGGTTGACCATCTCCCGGTCGGAGTTCGGGATCTCGATGCCGACGGCGGACTTGCCGGGGATGGGGCTGATGATCCGGACGTCGGGGCTGGCGACGGCGTAGGCGATGTTCTTGGTGAGCGCGGTGATGCGCTCGACCTTCACGGCGGGGCCGAGCTGCACCTCGTAGCGGGTCACGGTCGGTCCCCGGGTGAAGCCGGTGACGGTCGCGTCGACCTTGAACTCCATGAAGACGTTGGTCAGCGAGTCGACGACCGCGTCGTTGGCGGCGCTGCGCGTCTTGCCGGGGCCGCCGCGCTCCAGCAGGTCCAGTGAGGGCAGGGAGTAGGTGATGTCGCCGGCGAGCTGGAGCTGCTCGGCGCGGGGCGGCAGGGGCCGGTCCTGTGTGGGCGGCGGCTTGGTCAGGTCGGCCACGGCGCCGGAGGGCGCGAGCGCGGCGGCGCCGTCGCGCGCCGTGGGTACGGAGTGCTCCCGCGAGCCGGAGCGCGAGCCCGAATCGGGGTCCGTGTCCGCTCCCGCGCCGCCCGGCCGGCCGCCGGACGCCCCGCGGGTACGCTCCCCCGGCCGCGCCTTGACGGCGTCGCGGGTGCGGTCGCCGGAGACGCCCTGGGAGAGGTCGGCCACGATCGGCGAGGGCGGCATCCCGTTGAGCACGGCGCCGTCCAGGGCGGCGGCGGCCGCGGCGGCGACGTCGACGGCGTCCAGCGGCCTGTCGTGGGCGGGCTGGACCGGCTGCCTGCGGGGCCGCCGGCGGCGGGCCAGCGCCTCGCTCTCCGCGTGGTCGGGGTCGTAGTCGGCGGGCGCCTCGCTCCGCCGCGCCGTCGAACGGCGCCCTCGCGCGGGCAGGGCCTCGCGCCACTGCTCGTCGTAGCGCTCGTCGTCGTTGTCGTACTCCCCGCCCCGTTCCCCGTCGACGAGGTCGGACGGAGCCGGGCTGAGGATGCCGAGGCGGACACCGAGCTGCCGCAGCCGCTCCGGGATGGCGTTGACGGGTGTCGCGGTGACGACGAGCAGTCCGAAGACGGTGAGCAGGACCAGCATCGGTACGGCGAGGACCTCGCCCATGGCGAAGATCAGCGGGGTCGACGCGGACCAGCCGATGAGTCCGCCCGCGTCCTGCATCGCCTCGGTCCCCTCGTCCCGGCCCGGGGAGCCGCAGGCGATGTGCACGAGCCCGAGGACGCCGACGACCAGCGCGGAGAGACCGATGACGATGCGTCCGTTGGCCTCCGGCCGCTGCGGATAGAGGATGAGGCGGACGGCGACGACGCCCAGCAGTATCGGGACGAGCAGATCGAGCCGGCCGAAGGCGCCGGTGATCAGCATCTTGACGAGATCACCGACGGGACCGCGCAGGCTCGACCACGTACCGGCCGCGACAATCAGGCCGAGGGCGAGCAGCAGGAGGGCGATGCCGTCCTTGCGGTGCGCGGGGTCGAGCCCCTTCGCGCCCCGTCCTATGCCGCGGAACATCGCCCCGACTCCGTGGGCGAGTCCGAGCCACAGGGCCCGTACGAGGCGGTAGACGCCGTTCGTCGGGGACGGTGCCGGTTTGGCCGGCGGTTTGGCGGCGGACCTCTTCGCCGGCGCCTTCTTGGGAGGTGGCTTCCTCGCGGGAGCCGTCTTCTTCGCCGCGGCCTTGGCGGCGGGGGCCGCTTTCTTCGCGGCACCGCCCGCACGGCCGGCACGCGGTTTCCCGGTGCCCGCCGTGCCCTGGGAACCTTTGCCGGACGTACGTGAGGCCATGGGGGTGAGGTTACCGGTGTGAACGGCGGCGGACACGTGTGCCCACTGCTTCACCCGTTCGTGTCGTGCGTCGTGGGCCGGAAACTGACGCCCCATCAGCCGGTCCCGCGGGGCGGTGGGGAGAGCGCGGCACCGGCCCGGTGCCGTATCGCGGGGGCGCCGGAAACCGGGCCGCCCACCGGCCGTTGACGGCCGCGACGAACCCGGTCAGTTCGGTGTGGGGAGCGGGGAGCCGCCGCCGCTGCCCGGCTCCAGGGCGTCCAGCGCCCGGCGCAGTCCGGTCAGTTTGCGCTCCAGATGCGCGGCCGTGGCGACGGCCGCCGCGTCCGCGGAATCGTCGTCCAGCTGCTTGGAGAGCGCTTCGGCCTGCTCCTCGACCGCGGCCAGCCGGGCGGACAGCTCGGCCAGCAGACCGGTCGGCTCCTTCACCTCGCCCGCCCCGGCCAGCTGGAGTCGCAGCAGCTCCGCCTGCTCCTTCAACTGGCAGTTCTTCATGTACAGCTCGACGAAGACCGAGACCTTCGCACGCAGCACCCACGGGTCGAACGGCTTGGAGATGTAGTCCACCGCACCGGCCGCGTAGCCCCGGAAGGTGTGGTGCGGGCCGTGGTTGATGGCCGTGAGGAAGATGATCGGGATGTCCCGCGTCCGCTCGCGCCTCTTGATGTGCGCGGCGGTCTCGAAACCGTCCATCCCCGGCATCTGGACGTCGAGCAGAATGACCGCGAAGTCGTCCGTCAGCAGCGCCTTGAGCGCTTCCTCCCCTGACGATGCCCGCACCAGCGTCTGATCGAGCGCGGAGAGGATGGCCTCCAGCGCCAGCAGATTCTCCGGCCGGTCATCGACCAGGAGGATCTTGGCCTTCTGCACCATGGCCCGCCCTCCTCGCCCCGGCTGTGCACCGGGCGCCGCCCCAGAGGACGACTCCCTTACGCCGTCCGTCCTTGTGCCGGTCATGGTAGCCGCACCCCGCCTGTCGCCACACCCTGTCACCGCGATGTCACTGTGCACGTAGCAAAAACGTCACAGGAGCCCGAAAGGTTCCCCGAATACCTGTGGTCCACACGTGATGAACCACAGGAACTCACCTTCCCACACAGGTTCGCACAACCGCCGCTCACTTCCGAAGTAGCTCGCGGCGCCGCCTTCGTGTCACTTCTGCTCCATCCACTGCTCCATCACCGACAGAAGATGATCAGGATCGACCGGCTTTGTCACATAGTCAGACGCACCGGAATCGATCGCCTTCTCCCGGTCCCCCTTCATCGCCTTCGCGGTGAGGGCGATGATCGGCAACCCGGCGAACTGCGGCATCCTGCGGATCGCCGTCGTCGTCGCGTACCCGTCCATCTCGGGCATCATGATGTCCATCAGGACCAGCGTCACGTCGTCGTGCTGCTCCAACACCTCGATGCCCTCACGGCCGTTCTCGGCGTACAGCACCGACAGACCGTACTGTTCGAGGACGCTGGTCAGCGCGAAGACATTACGGATGTCGTCGTCGACGATCAGCACCTTCTCACCGCCGAACGAGAACGTACGCCGCTCCTCCGGAGCGTCCTGCCCCTCGGCTCCCCACGCCTCCTGGGCACCCGAACCGGCCGTAGGCCGCGCGCCGTTGGCCGCGCCCGCCGAACCGCTCCCGCCGTCCGGTGTGCCGGCGGACGGGCCGTCCGAGCCGCCGGGCCGCCCCGGCGGCGAGTTCAACTGCTCCGGACCGCCGAGAGCCTTACGACGGCGGCGGAACAGCGCTGCGGGCCCCGTACGGGCCTCGGAGGGTGCCGCGGGCCTGTCCTGCCGCGCCTGCTCCGGCGACAAGCCCCCGAAGTCACCGCCACCGCGCTGCGGCTCGATGCCCGGAGTCAGCTGCGGGTAGCCCTGCGGGGGCAGTTCGCTGGCGTGCAGCGGCAGATACAGCGTGAACGTCGAGCCGCGCCCCGGCTCACTCGCCGCGTGGATCTCACCGCCGAGCAGCCGGGCGATCTCCCGGCTGATGGACAGGCCCAGACCCGTGCCTCCGTACTTACGGCTCGTCGTCCCGTCCGCCTGCTTGAACGCCTCGAAGATCACCCGCATCTTGCTCGCCGCGATCCCGATACCGGTGTCGGTGACCGAGAAGGCGATCAGATCGGCGTCCGCGTCACGCAGCGAACCGGCCTCCAACAGCTGTTCCCTGATGGCGTTGGGCACATCGGCCCCCGCGGGCCGGATCACCAGCTCCACGGCGCCCGTGTCGGTGAACTTCACCGCGTTGGACAGCAGGTTGCGCAGGACCTGGAGCAGCCGCTGCTCGTCGGTGTGCAGCGTCGCCGGCAGCTCCGGGGAGACCCGTACGGAGAAGTCGAGCCCCTTCTCCGCAGTCAGCGGCCGGAACGTCGCCTCGACGTAGTCGACGAGCTGCACCAGCGCGATCCGTGTCGGGCTGACGTCCATCTTGCCCGCCTCGACCTTCGACAGGTCGAGGATGTCGTTGATCAGCTGGAGCAGGTCCGAGCCCGCGCCGTGGATCGTCTCGGCGAACTCCACCTGCTTCGGGGACAGGTTCATCTCCGCGTTGTCCGCGAGCAGCTTCGCCAGGATGAGCAGCGAGTTCAGCGGCGTACGCAGCTCGTGCGACATGTTCGCCAGGAACTCGGACTTGTAGCGCATCGACACGGCGAGCTGTTCGGCCCGCTCCTCCAGCACCTGCCGCGCCTCTTCGATCTCGGTGTTCTTCACCTCGATGTCGCGGTTCTGACGGGCCAGCAGCTCCGCCTTCTCCTCCAGCTCCGCGTTGGAGGACTGGAGCGCCTTCTGCCGGTTCTCCAGCTCCGCCGACCGCTCCCGCAGCTGCTCCGTCAACTCCTGCGACTGCTTGAGCAGCACCTCGGTCTTGGTGTTGACGCTGATCGTGTTGACGCTCGTCGCGATCATTTCCGCGATCTGGTTGAGGAAGTCGCGCTGGATCTGGGTGAAGGGCTGGAACGACGCCAGCTCGATCACTCCGAGGACCTTGCCCTCGAACAGCACCGGCAGCACGATCACGTACGCGGGTGACGCCTCGCCGAGTCCCGAGGAGATCTTGAGATACCCCGGCGGGACGTTGACCTGGATCGTGCGCTTCTCCTCGGCTGCCGTGCCGATGAGGGTCTCACCGGGCCGGAAGGCGGTCGGCATCGATCCCGCCGAGTACCCGTAACTGCCGCGCATACAGAGCTCGTACGAGCCCTCGCGCCCGCCCGTCCCCAGTTCGGAGGCGGTGCCTGCGCCGGTGCCCGTCGGCATGGCGAGGAAGAACGCGCCGTGCTGTGCCGAGACCACCGGGGTCAGCTCGCTCATGATCAGCGAGGCCACGTCGTCGAGATCGCGGCGGCCCTGCATCAGTCCGGAGATACGGGCCAGGTTGCCCTTGAGCCAGTCCTGCTCCTCGTTGGCGAGGGTGGTGTCGCGCAGGTTGGCGATCATGGTGTTGATGTTGTCCTGGAGGACCTGGATCTCGCCCGCCGCGTCGACGTCGATCTTCAGGTTCAGATCGCCGCGGGTCACCGCGGTGGCGACGGCGGCGATCGCCCGCACCTGACGGGTCAGGTTGCCGGCCATCTCGTTCACGGACTCGGTGAGGTCGCGCCAGGTGCCGTCGACGTCCCTGACCCGGGCCTGGCCGCCCAACTGCCCGTCCGTGCCCACCTCACGGGCCACCCGGGTGACCTGCTCGGCGAACGACGAGAGCTGATCGACCATCGTGTTGATGGTGTTCTTCAGCTCCTGGATCTCGCCCCGGGCATCGATGTCGATCTTCTTGGTGAGGTCGCCCTTCGCGATGGCTGTGGTGACCGTGGCGATCTGGCGCACCTGGCCCGTCAGATTGGACGCCATCGAGTTCACCGACTCGGTGAGGTCCTTCCACGTCCCGGAGACGCCCGGGACGCGTGCCTGGCCGCCCAGCTCGCCCTCGGTGCCCACCTCCCGGGCGACTCGCGTCACCTCGTCGGCGAACGACGACAGCGTCGTCACCATGATGTTGACGGTGTCGGCCAGCTCGGCGACCTCGCCGCGCGCCTCGACCGTGACTTTCTTCGTGAGGTCGCCGTTGGCCACCGCCGAGGAGACCCTGGAGATGTTCCGCACCTGACTGGTCAGGTTGTTGGCCATCGTGTTGACGTTGTCGCTCAGGTCCTTCCAGATGCCGGTGACGCCGCGCACCCGCGCCTGGCCGCCGAGGATGCCCTCGGTGCCCACCTCGCGGGCCACCCGGGTCACCTCGTCCGCGAAGTTCGACAGCTGGTCCACCATCGTGTTGACGGTGGTGACGAGGTCGAGGATCTCGCCCTTGGCGTCGACCGTGATCTTCTTGGAGAGGTCGCCCTTGGCTACCGCCGTCGTGACCTCGGCGATGTTGCGGACCTGCGAAGTCAGGTTGTTCGCCATGAAGTTGACGGACTGGGTGAGGTCCTTCCAGGTGCCCGAGACCCCCTGGACCTCGGCCTGGCCGCCGAGCATGCCCTCCGTACCGACCTCACGGGCGACCCGGGTGACCTGCTCGGCGAAGTTCGACAGCTGGTCCACCATCGTGTTGAGGGTGTTCTTCAGCTCCAGGATCTCGCCCCGGGCGTCCACGTCGATCTTCTGCGACAGGTCACCGCGCGCGACCGCCGTGGCGACCTGCGCGATGTTGCGGACCTGGGAGGTCAGGTTCCCCGCCATGCCGTTCACGGAGTCGGTCAGATCGCGCCAGACACCCGCGACGCCCGGCACCTGCGCCTGACCGCCCAGCCTGCCGTCGGTGCCCACCTCACGGGCCACGCGCGTGACCTGCTCGGCGAAGGCCGAGAGCTGGTCCACCATCGTGTTGATCGTGTTCTTCAGCTCCAGGATCTCGCCCCGGGCGTCCACGTCGATCTTCTGCGACAGGTCGCCACGCGCCACGGCCGTGGTCACCTGGGCGATCTGCCGCACCTGGTCGGTCAGGTTGCCGGCCATGAAGTTGACGGAGTCGGTCAGTTCCTTCCAGGTACCGGAGACGCCGTCCACCCGCGCCTGGCCACCCAGCCGGCCCTCCGTACCCACGTCACGCGCCATCCGCGTCACCTGGTCTGCGAACGAGGACAGCTGCGCCACCATGGTGTTGACGGTGTTCTTCAGCTCCAGCATCTCGCCCGCGACGTCGACGGTGACCTTCTGGGAAAGATCGCCGTTCGCCACCGCCGTGGTCACCTGTGCGATGTCCCGCACCTGACCGGTGAGGTTACGGAACGCGGTGTTGACCGAGTCGGTGAGGTCCTTCCACGTACCCGCCGCGCCGGGCACCTCGGCCTGACCGCCGAGCTGGCCCTCCACGCCGACCTCACGGGCGACCCGTGTCACCTCGGAGCCGAACGAATTGAGCTGACGCACCATCGTGTTGACGGTGTTCTTCAGCTCCAGCATCTCGCCGGCCACGTCGACGGTGACCTTCTGGGAAAGGTCACCGTTCGCCACGGCCGTCGTCACCTGTGCGATGTCGCGCACCTGCGTGGTCAGATTCCGGAAGACGGTGTTGACGGAGTCCGTCAGGTCCTTCCACGTACCCGCCGCGCCCGGCACCTGCGCCTGGCCGCCCAGTACGCCGGAGCCGCCGACCTCGCTGGCCACACGCGTGACCTCGTCGGCGAACGTACGCAGCGTCTCGGTCATCTGGTTGATCGTCTCGGCGAGCTGCGCGACCTCGCCGCGCGCGCTGACCGTGACCTTCTGTGAGAGGTCGCCGTTCGCGACGGCCGTAGTGACCTCGGCGATGCCGCGCACCTGACTCGTCAGGTTGCCGGCCATGGTGTTCACCGAGTCGGTGAGGTCCTTCCACACACCGGCCACGCCGGGGACGGTGGCCTGGCCGCCCAGTTCGCCCTCGGTGCCCACCTCCCGGGCCACGCGCGTGACCTCGGAGGAGAACGACGACAGCTGGTCCACCATGGTGTTCACGGTGTTCTTCAGCTGAAGCATCTCGCCGGCCACGTGCACGGTGACCTTGCGGGACAGATCACCCTTGGCGACGGCCGTCGTAACGAGAGCAATGTCACGTACCTGAGCGGTGAGCCGGTACGCCATCGTGTTGACGGAATCCGTGAGATCCTTCCACGAACCCGACATTCCGCGCACTTTGGCCTGACCGCCGAGCTTGCCCTCGGTACCGACCTCCAGCGCCACGCGCGTCACCTCGTCGGTGAACGCGGACAGCTGGTCGACCAGGCTGTTGACGGTACGCGCCACCTTCAGGAACTCGCCCCGCAGCGGGCGCTCCGTCCCCGCCGCACCCTCGGTGAAGTGCGAACGCAGCTCCATCCGCTGCTCCAGGTCGCCCTCGGCGACCGCCGACAGCACCCGCCCGACCTCGGACACGGGGCGCGCCAGATCGTCCACCAGCGCGTTCGACGCGTCGATCGCGGTGGCCCAGGACCCCTCGCAGGCGCCCGTCTCCAGCCGCTCGGTGAGCTTTCCCTCCCGCCCGACCATGCGCCGTACGCGGGCCAGCTCCCCCGTGAGGTGCAGGTTGCGGTCCGCGACCTCGTTGAAGACGGCGGCGATCTCCGCCATCACGTCGTCACCGGAGACGGTCAGGCGTTTACGGAAGTTACCGTCCCGCATCGCCACCAGGGCCGTCAGCAGTCTGTTCAGAGCCGCCGCATCGACCTCGGTGGCCCCGTTGCTCCGGGACCGTCCGCCCTTCGCGCGCGTCCTGTTGCCACGCGCCGCCACGCCAGACTCCACCGTGTCCCTCCCGCGGGGGTTGACCGTACTGCTCAGAGTGTTGTTCGGGCTGTCTCTGATTCCTGCCCAGTGTTTCACCACGGCCGAACCTGGCGATAACAGTTCGGCAGCTTCGCATAGCGTCCCCACCCCCGGTAGGCGGAAACAGTGGCAACCGGCATCCGCCCTCGCAGCGAAGGTAAGTAACCTGGCATCCGGCTGTCCAACCGTCCCCGTCCGCCCGGCGGGGGCGGTGCGGCGAACGTACTACCACCGGGCACCGGGAGGGCGGGGCCGAATCATGGCGGAGCCGGGCGTCGAGACGCGTACGAGGAGTTCTGTGATCACCGCGCGGGCGGCTGCCAGCTTCGACCCTGTGGGGCGGTCCGTCGCGACCGCCCGCGCCTTTGTCCGGGACACGCTCCAGGGGTGGGGGTACTCGGATGTCGTCGACGACGCCGTCGTTCTCACCAGCGAACTCGTCACCAATGCAGTCATCCACGCCGGCACCTCGGCGGACGTGCTCTGTCTCCGTACTGCGGACGGCGTCCGGGTCGAGGTCTCCGACCGCTACCCCGAACGCGAGATCCCCATGCAGGGCACGGGACTGTCGCTCGGCAGCCCCGACCGCGAGAACGGCCGGGGACTGCTCCTCTGCTCGGCCCTCGCGTCCCGCTGGGGCGTCGACTACACACCGACGCACAAACAGGTCTGGTTCCAGCTCGATCTGCCCGACCGCCCCGTGGGCGCCCGGTCCGCGGGCCCCGTCGTCCCGAACGCGCTGCTCCCGGTCACCGACGAACGGGTGCGGGTCGCCGTCGTCCAGATCGACAGAACCGGCGTCGTGTCAACCTGGAACGAGGACGCGGAACACCTCTTCGGTTACCCGGCCGACCAGGTCGTCGGCAAACCCCTCACCGACTTCGCCGCCTGGCCGCACACACCGGGCATCGGAACCGGCATCGTGGAGGCGCTGCTTCTCTCCCGCTGGGAGGGCAGTTACGGCATCCGGGGCAACGACGGCCGGGTCATCCCCGTCTACGCCTCCCACCTGCGGGTGCGCGACACCCACGGCGAGCCGTCCACCGTCTGCCTCCTCGTACGCGACGACGAACGCGCCGTCCTCCAGACCCCGCAGCGCGCCCCCGCGACCGAGGCGGGCGCCGAGAGCCGCACCGTGGACCCCTTCGAGGTCTTCATCGGCTCACCGGCGCCGGAAGACCTGGACGGCCTCCTCCAGCGCACCGTCGAACGCGCCCGCGACATGCTCGAAGGCGACTCGGCCTTCCTCCTGCTCGCCACCGACGACGAGACGGAGCTGGAGGTACGGGCCACCACCGGCCTGCCCTCGGCGCGGCAGCGCTTCGCCCGCGTTCCGGTGGAGGCCGGCACGGGGCGGTACGGCTCCGCACGGATGCCCGCCGTCCACGAGGACCTGGCCATCGTTCCCGGCGCCGTACCGCTCCTCAACGGCACCGGCATGCGCTCCGTCGTCACCGTCCCCCTCAAGGTCGAGGGCCGCCTCACGGGCTCGCTCGGCGTGGCCGCCGAATCGGCCGGCCGGTACTCCAACGAGGAGGCGCTGCGCCTCCAGTTCGCCGCCGACCGCATCGCGCTGGCCGTCGAATCGGCCCGCCTCGGCGAACTGGAACGTCTGCGGCGCGGCTCGCTCTCCTTCCTCGTCGAGGCGTCGGACCTGCTGGCGGGCACCCTCGACCGCGACCAGACGCTCGCGCTGATGGCCCAGATGACGGTGCCCACCCTCGCGACCTGGTGCGCCGTCTACACCATCGCCGACCAGACGTCGGACCCTTACCTCTCCTACGTGCTGCACGAGGACGAGGAGCGCATCGACGGCCTCAAGGCCCTGCTCTCCAAGATCGAACCACCGGACCCGGTCCCGACGCCGGGCGCCCGTGTCTGGACCGGCCCGGCCGACGCCGCGCACCAAGCCGCGCTCCGTACCTCCATGAGGGAGCTGGGAGGGGCCTCCACGCCTGTCTCCTCCGGAATCGGCACAACACTGGCGACAGCGGCGGCGGTTGGCGGAGAGACCGTCGTACTGCCACTCGTCGCACGGAACCGTGTGATCGGCATGCTCACCCTCGGCAAACCGTCCGACGACCACTTCCGCCAGGAAATCCTGGAACTGGCCGAGGACCTGTCGCGCCGGGCGGCACTCGCACTCGACAACGCCCGCCTCTACTCGGAGCGCATGGCCATCAGCCAGTCCCTCCAACGCAGCCTGCTGCCGCCTGAGTTGCCCCAGGTGCCCAACGTCGAGGTGGAGGTCATCTACCGCGCGGCGGGCGAGGGCAACGAGGTGGGCGGCGACTTCTACGACGTCTTCCCGATCCGTGACGGCGCGTACGGCTTCGCCATCGGCGACGTCTGCGGTACGGGTCCGGAGGCCGCGGCGGTCACCGGCCTCGCCCGGCACGCGCTCCGGCTGCTCGCCCGCGAGGGATTCAGCGGCCCGGCGGTCCTGGAGCGCCTGAACGCGGCGATCCTCGACGAGGGCGCCCGCAGCCGCTTCCTGACCCTGCTGTACGGGGAGCTGTGGCCCCAGGAGGACGGCAGTGCGGTCCTCAAGGTCGTGTGCGCGGGCCATCCGCTGCCGCTCCGTCTGCGCCAGGACGGCAGCGTGGAGGCTGCCGCGGACCCGCAGCCGCTGCTCGGGGTCATGGACGACCTGGAGTTGTACGAGCAGATGGTCACCCTCGAACCGGGCGACGTGCTCCTCTGCGTCACCGACGGAGTCACCGAACGCCGCGAGGGCACCAGGATGCTGGGCGACGACGGCCTCGTCGACGTACTGACGGGCTGTACGGGCCTCACGGCCGGCGCGGTCGCCTCACGCGTGCTGCGCGCGGTGGAGAGGTTCGCGGCGGAGCCGGCGTCGGACGACATGGCGATCCTGGCGATGCGCGTACCGGAGCCGCAGACGAACTGACGGGTCGTAACGAAGAAGGGCCCCGCCATCAGGCGGGGCCCTTCTTCTTGTGCTGGAGCCCCAATACGGAATCGAACCGTAGACCTTCTCCTTACCATGGAGACGCTCTACCGACTGAGCTATTGGGGCGCGGCAACGAGAGAAATCATACCCGAAGCGTGGGCGTGCTGGGAACCGCCGACGCCTGGAAAGGGTGCTGTCCTTGAACGCAGGAATGCCCCGCACCAACAGGTGCGGGGCATTTCCCCAAAGATTGTTCGGCGGCGTCCTACTCTCCCACAGGGTCCCCCCTGCAGTACCATCGGCGCTGAAAGGCTTAGCTTCCGGGTTCGGAATG
>NZ_JBVJNN010000023.1:44615-126728 GCF_055583685.1 Streptomyces sp. NPDC104581 | reverse complement strand
AAAAGAAGAACCCCCCCCCCCCCCCCCCCCCCCCCCCCCCCCCCCCCCCCCCCCCCCCCCCCCCCCCCCCCCCCCCCCCCCCCCCCCCCCCCCCCCCCCCCCCCCCCCCCCCCCCCCCCCCCCCCCCCCCCCCCCCCCCCCCCCCCCCCCCCCCCACTACGTCTGGTCGACGAGCGCCCGTGGCACCACTTCGGTGCGTCCGGTGGTCACAGGCCGGAGGGTGCGTATCCGCCGGCGAGCGGCAGGCCCCGAAAAGGGGCGGATGGTGATCGAACTGTCTGCCCGGAGGATTGCGGCGTTCCCGGGCCCGGCCGCTGGCGATTGGCCTGGGGCCAGTGGAAGTGACTCCGTCGCCGCTGATTGAGGGGGCGCGGCGGGTACTGAAGCCGGTGATCACGGTGACGGACTGGCCGCGTTCGAGAGGTAGCCACATCCGGTCATGCCGTCGCCGGCGGTCTCCCCCGTTACCGGACGGTGGCCGGGGACGCGGGGTAGCCGTCCCAGGTCCTGCCGTCCAGAAGACGTCCTCCGGACTTCGGGGTGAGCCCGCCGACCTGCTTGAACAGGAACGGCGTTCCGTGTGCGGTGCACTGGTCGCGGATCTCGCGAGCCCAGTCGAGGTCGAGGGGCCGGTGAAGAGGTCCGCTTTCTCCTCCGGCGATCACCCAGGAGATCCCGGTGAGGTCGAGGTGGAGTGGCCCGAGGAGGGGTTCCAGTGACAGGAACCGAACAGCCGCGGGGGTGTCTTTCAGTGCGGGGATGCGCTGGTCGGCGCGCTTCTGGTCCTCGGCGCTGATGCCCAGCCACACGTTCGGCAGCGGCTTGGCGAAGTGGCTCCACCACTGGGTGCGCCACTGGGTGCGCTTGTAGCGGGGAATCGGCGCCTTCTCGTCGGCCATGATCTCGGCTTCGGCGTCCTCACAAGCCGACCTGAATGCGTAGCTGTTCAGCAGGGCGCGCATCCGGGCAGGCCGCTTGGTGAGGACCTGGTACGTGTGGCGCGGTGAGAGCGCCATGACCGCGAAGACGCGGGCGATGAACGCGTCCGGGACCTGCTGGTGGAACAGGTCGGACATGCTGGTGACGAAGATCTTCTTTCCGTCGCGTTTCCGCAGCGGCGCGTACAGGGTGTCCTCGTGGGTGGTCAGGGCGAATCCGGGCCCGGACGTCCGCGGGGCGCCGTCGCGCTGGTACTTGGCCGAGCCCATGGCCTTCAGTCGCTTGGCCAGGGTCAGCGCGTAGCACCGGTCGCATCCGGGGGACACCCGGTCGCATCCGGTGGTGGGGTTCCAGGTGAGGTCGGTCCACTCGATGCTTGAGTCCATCGTGTTGTTGTCTCCGTGATCGGCTGGTTGGCGTCGTGGGAGCGGAGCGCTCGTGGCACCGGCCCGGGTGCTCGTCGCGTACGAGGGGCCGGCGCCACAGTTGGTGTCATGTGTCGTCGGCGGCTTGGCGCTGCTCGAACGCCTCGAAGAGTTCGTGCAGTTCGCCCGGGTCGGCCGCGACGCCTACCCAGGTGCCGGTTTCCGTCCATACCGGCACGCCGTTCTCGGAGTCGGCGTCGAACCAGCAGACGTACGGGCCGTACCGTTCTATGACCGTGGTGACGGCGGTCTGAGGGGCGCTCATGAGCGGGGCGGTTTCGAGGACTTCGAGTGTGCTCACGGCCAGCCACATCGGTTCGTGCGGTGTGCGGGGCAGATACAGGTGGCCGGTGATACGCAGCTGGTCGCCGGGTTGCAGTTCGTGGAGTACGGCGTGCGCCATGACCGGGTCGGTGATGGCGCACGGCAGGATCATGTCGTCGACCAGGTCGTCCGTCGGGGAGACGGTGAGGCGGAAGCGGGCGGTGCTGGCGTGCAGGCCGGGCACGGCCTGGTTGTCCAGGAAGCCTTCGAGGACTATCGCGTCGGTGGTCACAGGTCAGCCCGCCTTCACGGCCGGCGCCCGGTGGGCCGTGTCGTACGCGTCCACGACTGCCTTCGGGACCCTGCCCTGGTCGGCGACCTGATGTCCGTTGGCCCGCCCCCAGGTGCGGATTGCGGCCAGTTCCTCCTTGCTGCGTGTACCGATCGGTGTCGGCGCGGTGGCCGCGGCGGGGCTGGCTGCGGCGCGGGTGCCGGTCTTCACGGCCCGCAGTTTCTCCTGGGCCTCTTCCAGGTCTTTCTTGGCCCTGGCGACGTCCGCGTCGAACTGACGCTCCTGGTTGCTGATGAGCGTGGTGATCTCCTCCGTGGGCAGGCCGGTCGCCTCGGTGATCTCCGCCATGGATTTGTCGGCGGTGTGCATGGACAGCACCGTCGCCTCGATCTCGCTCGGGCTGGCCGTGGTCTTCTCAGGCATGCCGGGGTCTCCTTCGGAGCTGGGGAGAAGAGGGAACAGGGCGGTGAGGTCGTCGTCGTCGGCGGGCAGGCCGACGGCGTGAAGGAGGAGGACCAGGTCCTCCTTGCTGGCGGCGTGACGCGCGGTCACGCGGGACGCGGCGGCGAGTTGTTCCTGCGAGCTGGGGGTGAAGAGCAGCGTTTCGGCTTCCGGTAACTGGTCGGGCATCGTTACGCCGCCTCCCTGTCCTCGCGCAGTCCACGGAGCAGAACCTTCTGGTTGTGCCGCCGCTGCTCGGGTGTGAGTGGTCCGTAGCGGGACCGGCCGGAGTGCGACCACAGGGGGTGCGGCTCGGGCTCGGGGTAGGCCAGAGCACGGTCGTCGGCGGCCAGTACGGCAGGGTCGGTGGGAATGCCGGACATGGCGCTCACCGCCGGCTGGTGGTGTCGGGCCGGGCCCAGCACCACTGGTCGAGCCGGTAGGAGTTCAGGGCGCAGACCGGGATCCGGTGCCGCTGCCCGTGCTCGTCCTCCACCGTCAGCTGGTCCGCGTCCCGCTGGACGATCAGGAGCAGCCCAGGGGTGGGGCCGGTGGTGCCGGGGCGCGGGACCCACGCCTGGCCGGGGTCGGTGAGGAGGAACGGGTCGCCGTCCAGGACGCCTTCGCACACGATCCGGCAGGCGGCCGGCTCCGGGAGCAGGTCTTGGGTGATGAGGTCGCGGACCAGGCTGTTGATGAACTCGGCGGCGCGCTCGGCACCGATGAGCCGGTCCAGGGGAATGACGGGGAACTGCATGGTGAGGGGCTCCTTGAACATGCGAAAGTGGATGGAGCCCCGGGGGGTGTCCGACTGGCGGAATGGCCAGTGACGGAGCGGACCGCCCCGGGGCGTCGCCGTGGGCCGGACCGTCAGGTCTCGGCAGTCGTTGGACTGGTGCGTTGCTGCCTGGGCCAGGGCCCCGCCCGGCGGGGGCGGGGGTGGCTGGCGCTGCGGCTCCCGTGGAGACCCGCGGTCTCAGCCGTGGATGCTGGCTCGGAGTCGGGATCCGATCCAGGTGCCGACCTGCGGGGAGACGGCGTTGCCGAAGCCGTCGACCTGTTTACTGGCGGAGCCCCAGACGGTGAACGTGCCGCGGTAGTCGTTGAAGTCGACATCGAAGCCGCAGCCACGCCCGATCTCGTGCGCCGACATCATCCGGTAGAAGCACTCCTCCAGCGGCAGTTCGGTGAGCGACGCCTGCCACTGGGCCATGAGCAGCGCGGTCGTGTCGCGTGAGGTGAGAGTGCCGAGCGGATCCGTGACCGGGTGAGGCGCCGTTTCGTTGCCGGTGGGGCCGTTCTGCTTGTACCAGCCGGCGGCCGTCAGTACCGCCGGGATCTGCTCGGAGGTGAACGTGGGCATCGCCTCGCTGTGCAGCGTGGGCACCGTGTTCTTCCGGTACGGGATGACGCCGGAGGACAGAATGGCGAGGGTCTCCGACCCGACCTGTGTCGGCAGCGGCTCCCCGGCGCCGCGTGCGGCACCCTGGAAGTTGTCCACCGCGAGCGCCATCGCCGGTGCGGTCAGTCCGTCAGGGGTTTCCTCGGCCCACAGCGACTGGACAACCGGTGGCAGGATCGCGGTCTCCTGCTGGCTGTTCCGCGCCGCCATAGGCAGCAGGAGCCGCTCTCCGCGCACACCCTTCGCCGGCATGAGGATCGCCGGGAAGTCAGCGAAGCGCCGGCGGCAGCGCTCCGCCCGCTCCATCGACGACCGCGCGAGCGGCCCGACGAAGCCGTCCTTGAACGTCTTGATGGGCTTGTCGCCGATGCGTGTGCCGAGGTTGGTCAGGTCGAGCGCGGACAGCGACGGCGTCATCGGCGGGACGACCGGGCGGCGGCAGGACGGGCACCGGTACTCGTACTGCTTGCCGTACATCACCGTGCCGGTTGCCGTGATGCCGGTCTTCCACGTCCACACTGCCTCGACGTCCTTGTCGCAGCGGCCGCAGCGCGACTCCGGCCGGTGCTCCAGGTCGGGCATCGGCAGGGACTTGTCGACGAACACCCAGTACCCGCGGTCTCGGGACTGCGAGACCCCGAAGAACTGGGAGTTCAGGTACAGGACCTTGTGGTTGTAGCCGAGCAGGTCGAACTGCGTGAGCCACCACCGGTAGGTGGTGCCGTCCCCGACCTTCGGGCGGCCCGGCAGGGCGGGTCCCCATGAGGTGAGCTGGGTGGTGCACTCGACGAGGATCATCCGCGGGCGGTGCTGGGCGGCGTAGTGCAGGACACAGTTCGCGGTCGCCCGGTCCCGTTCGGACCTTGTGACGCGTGCTTCGTAGTCGGGGTCCTCCAGCTCGAACAGGGTCCCGCCCTGCTCGTACGCCTTGACCGTGTTGGCGAGCGAGTGATTAACGCACGAAACTCCGGCCACCAGCAGGTCGGCTGCGGGGAGGTCCCGGGCCGAGTGGTAGTCCGCCGCCTCGGGGTCGACGAGGTCGGCGATCCAGTGCGCGGCCTCGGGGTGGTTCGCCTCGTGGACCTCGACCTTGTATGGGTTGTGGTTCGCGGCCATGATCGTTGTGAAGCCGGCTCGCCTGATTCCCTCGGTGAGTCCTCCGAAGCCGGAGAACAGGTCGACCGCGACGAGGTCGTCGTGGCGGAACCGGCGGCGTCGTACGGCTGGCCGGTGTGTAGCTGTGCGTCTCTTCTTGGTCGCGTTGGCCATCAGGCGGCTCCTTCGCGGTGTGGGGCATGGCGGAGATTCGTCAGAGAGAGGTGTGGCGCGCCCCGTGACGGCCGGCGGGTGTGCTGGCTTCCGGATCGGCCGTCACGCGGGCGCGGGGTCAGGCGTGGTCGTCTGCCTTGTTGCGGCTGTTCGGCTGGAGGTCGAAGGCGAACCGGCCGAGGCGGGCTTCGGCGGGGTTCGCGGCGATCCAGGCTTCGGCGCAGGTCTTGTGGACGGGCTCGCTGTGGTGGGAGCGCATCGGCGTGGGCCGCCCGCACAGAACGCAGGGCACGCCCTGGTAGCGGTCGAGTTGCCGGGCGTCGCGCCAGTCGAGCAGGGCGCCGGGGACCGGAACGCAGCTCGGCTCGAACTCCGGCTGCGTTCTGCGTTTGCGGGTCATGGCCGCAGATGGGGCAGTTGCTGGAGTACCCGGTCGACGAGTTCCTCGGTGGGCTTCCACGGCCCGAGCTGCCCCTGTGCGGGGATCGGGCGCGCGAGTTCCTGGACGTCGGTGAGGACCAGGTGCCATTGGCCGGGTTCCGCCCACCATGTGCAGGGCGGCCCGCTGGCCGTGCTCTGGTGGCAGTCGGCGAGCCGGGCGACACCGAGCACGGCGCCGGTGACCAGCTCGCGTCCGCGGACCGTACGGGCGATCAGCGGCTCGCGCAGAGCCTGCTCGTCGACCTTCTGGCCGGCGTGCAGGAGCACCAGGCCGCGCCACGACCAGCGGCGTCCCCGGTTCTCGATCGTCTTGGACCCGGTCAGGATCGCTGCCGTGAACGGCTGTTTGATGGTGATGCCGCGGATCCAGTCGCCGCCCTGTTCGGCGGCGCTCACGCGGCACGCGCCGGAGCATGCGTGCCACGGCGGCCGACGCGGCGGCCGTTGATCGTCTTCGCGTAGGCGTCGGCCCGCGTCGCAAAGTACGGAAACGTCTCCCACTCCTTTTTGACCTTGTACATGGCGGCGTCCGCGCCGCGCAGGATCCGGCTCATGGTCTCGCCGGGCAGGTCTGCCGCGCGGGAGATGCCGATCGAGACGTCCACGCGCAGCGTGTGCCCTTCGTACTGGAGGGGCTGTTGCAGCTGCTCGCGCAGTTCGGTGATCTCCGCGAGGGCGGTCGACGGCGGGAACACGGCGCAGACGGCGAATTCGTCGCCGCCCAGCCGGGCCGCGAGCGCCGTACGGCTGGAGCTCCAGCGGGCGAGGCGCCGGCCCATGGTCTGGATGACGGTGTCGCCCGCGGGGTGGCCGTAGGTGTCGTTGACGCCCTTGAAGTCGACCCCGTCCAGCAGCAGGACATGCACGGTGTCCCGGCGGCGGGTGCGCAGGACCCGCTCGCCGTAGGCGACGAACTCGGGCCGGCACGGCAGGCCGGTGAGCTGATCCTTGCGGGCGTCGGCCAGGCGCCGGTGAAGCGCGACGGCGTGCACGGCCCAGCCGGTCAGCGGTACGACGGTGGTGATCAGGAGGGTGCGCGGGCCGAACCGGCCCTGGACGCGCAGAACGGAGTCCATACTGAGGATCTCCCTCTCGTCTCGTACGAGTTGGGTGGGCCCGGGGCGGCCGTCGAAGCCGCCAAGCAGTGCGGCTGTCCCGGGGCAGAGCTACAGGCGAAGGTGCTGTGGTTGGTCCGTCTCGCTTCGTGCACCAGGTACTGAAGGACCACCGCGACCGCCCCGGCCTCCGTCGTACGGGAGCCGGGGCGGCACGGAGAACCGTCAGGCGGGGGCGGGGGCGGGGGTGTCGAGCCCGGCACCGAGCAGCAGTGCCCGCACCGACTGCTCGTACTCGCCGTTGCGGATGCGGTCGAACATGAGCTGACCGGCGACCAGGCAGCGGGCGCGCAGCTGGATCAGGGCGACGGCGTGCGGGGCGGCGCCGGCGGCGGTGGCGGCCTGGGCGGCGGCGGCCCCGGCGAGCTCGTTGGCCGTCTGGAGCGCGGCCTCGCGCCGGGAGTACTCTGCCCGGCAGAATGCCCAGCCGGTCAGTGCCCGGGTGCGGTCCACCCGCTTCTCCCATGCCGTGTACGTGCGGCGGGTGCCCTCGGGGTCGGCGGCCCACTCGGTGGCCCACTGCCGGGCGAGGTCAGGCAGTTGGGCGATCGCGGCCAGGGTCTGTGCGCCGCGGTGCCCGAACGCCTTCCAGGCGTCGGTCTCCTCGACGACGCGGATCTGCTGGGACATCAGCCAATACGGGGAGTAGTGGCCGCCCCAGTTGCCGGTCTCACCGAGCGGCTCCACGATCCACAGGCGCACCGGCCAGCCCTCCTCGATGCGCTCCAGGATCTCGCCGGGCCGCGTGTACATGTGGAAGTAGCCGAACGGCTTGTCGGTGTACCACTTCCGGCCCGGGCTGGGGTGGTCAACGATCTGGCCGATGTGGTCGGCGAGGTTGACGGTCGGGATGGTCTCGCCGCGCTCGCGGGCGTACCGGGCGAGGTAGTTGTCGGTGGGCGGGACGGTGCCGTCGGGCCGGGTCGCGATGTAGACGGGCCGGGTGCTGGGTGTCATGTGGTCCTCCACGAGGGGTGTCAGCGGCCGGGGCCGCTCGTCACTGGACGGTGGTGCCGGGCTGGGCGGGTGCGGCCTGGGAGCGGTGTGGCTCACCGGCCGTCTTCGGTCTGGTGCTGCCGGTCGGCTAGGGCCAGGAGCTCCGTGGCAAGGTCCTGCGCGGAATTGAGGATGCGCAGGATCGAGATGAAGCCGTCGCGCTCGACGGGGGTGAGCCGGTCCCATACGGCGTGTGCGTCGCCGTGGACGCCGGCGGTCTTGAGGTAGTCGGCTTCAGTGGTTGCGGTGTGCTGGGCACCGCACCGGCCGCAGCTGAAGACGGCCTGGTCCCAGCTGCACGATGTGTCGTTGTTGGGTGTTCCGGTCATGCGCGGACCGCGTCCATGGCTTGCGCTTCGAGGTCGGCGCGCCCTTCGGGGTCGTCGTCGTCCTGGTCGTGGTCGGCGGCCTCCTGGTCGATGTCGTCGACGCTGCCGTGGACGGTGCAGTCGATGTCCGGGTCGCTGTCCATGGCGCCGGTCAGGGCGCGATGCAGGTCGGTGACCGAGTAGGCCGGCGCCCAGGCCGGGCCGACGCATTCGTCGTCGAAGGGGCAGGGCAGCAGGACGTCGAAGCCGAAGTCGCCCTGGCCGTCGACGTCGTCGCGGAAGGCGAGGGTGAGGTACTGCTGTCCGAGGCGGACCTGCGCGACGCGGTCCCGGCCGGTCACGAGGTTGGAGCCGGGCTTCCACTGCCACAGCGGCAGGATCTCGGGGCCGAAGTACCGGCGGGCCAGCAGCAGATCACCCAAGCCGGTGTTGCCGTCGCGACCGAGGTCGGCTTCGCGTGCCGTGGCCAGGCGGCGGAGTAACGGCTCCAGCCGGGTCAGGCTGTCGGAGAAGGCGATCTCGTTGAAGCCCTCGTTCAGCAGCGTCGGGTGGGAGCGGACCATCGCCTGGTGCTGATCTCGCACCACGGTCTCAGGCACGGTGCGGTTGGCCGGGCGCGGGCCCTGACGCTCCACACACACTGATAGCGGGGTGGTGACGATGATCGCGACGGTGCGCATGCCGTGGCGCTTCGCCGCGGCGACCAGCGGCTCGCGGGACGCCCTGGTGAGGTTCGTCGCGTCCACGACGGTCGTGAGCTTGCGGGACATCCGGCGCTCCAGCAGCAGGTGCAGGGCGTCGACGGCGTCTGCGGTCGCGTCCTGGTCCCCGGGGTCGTCGCTGACCGCGCCGCGCAGGGCGTCCAGCGAGAGGACCTGCGAGGCGGGCCAGGTGTCGGCCAGTGTGGACTTACCCGCCCCGGAAGCTCCGATGAGCACCACCAGTGCGTTCTTTTCGAGGGCGGGATCGAGCAGCGCGGTCATACGGGCTCTCCTTGGGAGTGAAGGGAACGGGCCGCCCAGATCAGGCGCATCCCGGCGTTGTCGGTGAGAAGGTCGGCGGCCTCGTGCAGCGGGCACGAGGCGTCTCCGTCGCGGTCCGGCTCGATCTGCTCGGCACGGCGCGCGGCGGTCTTGAGCAGCTGCGCGAGCACGCCGACCACACCGCCCGGAGGGTCGGTGTCCTTGATGAGCACGCGCAGGATCGCGGCGAGCTCCGCCTGGTCGATGTCGTCGGCGGTGAGTTCGTTCTGGATCTGCTGGAGGGCGAGTTGGGCGATCCCGGCGGAGGCGCGGACGCGCTCCGCACGGGTTCGGGTGACCACTGCGCGGGTCACAGCGCGGTGCCGGCAGTGGCCAGCGCGAGCAGGGCGAGCGCGGCGCGGATGATGTCGACCGCGCGGGTCAGGAGCTGGAACTTACGCATTGCGATGCCCGACAGTGCCTTCACGCGGGCAATGCGGGTGTCCTCGGTCATCGCCCGCCGGAGGTCGGATTCCTCCATCCGTGCCCAGCAGGGGAATCCCTCCCGCACGGTCCGGTTGCCGCCGCCCAGATTCGGCCGGACAACCAGCAGGAGCAACCAGGCGGCGAGTGCCAGGAAGGCGACGGCGACGCCGCCGACGACCTGGGTGACGAGCGGCAGGTCCTTGTCGGCGACGCTGGCGAGACCGGCGAGGACCGCACCGTCGAACGCGAGCAGCAGACTGGCCTTGCTGTCCGTGCGGGCGATCTGACCGGACACCTCCGCACAGGCGGCATCCAGATGCTTGTCATAGTCGGGGCCCGGCCCTTGGGCCGGGGACGTGCCGTTCACGGTGGTGGGGGTTCCATCGTTCATGCTGAGGGTGCTCCTCATCTCGGATTCGGGGTGATGGGGATGTCCGGGGCGGCCGTCCTCATTTGCCGATGCTGCGGCCGCCCCTGGACATGTCGTCGGCCCCGGCCATCACGTGGCCGGGGCCGTGCTGTCGTTGTGTGAGGTGTTGTCGTCAGCGGTCGACGACGGGGCGGTGCAGGTCGCGGTGGGTGACCGTGGTGCTGACGCCGTGCTCGCGCAGCGTGTCGGCGAGTTCGAGAGCGACGCTGCCCGTGGTTTTCCGGACTACCGGGAGCAGGTGGCACCGACCAGGGCGAGAGCGGCGGCTGCGGTGTCGGGGAGGGTCTCGCAGACGAGCACGCCGTGCCGGCGGGCAACGTAGATCAGATACCGGTTCCGCTCCGGGTTGGGGCAGTCGGGCGGGCAGCCCAGCACGGCCCTGCCGCTGCTGACGTCCAGGCCGAATTCCACGTTGGTGGTCATCCCCGGGAGGGTTCGCAGGTCGCGGGGAATCCAGAACAGGATCGCCGTCGCCGCCGCGCGGGCGTCGGTCTCCCAGTCGACCTGGGTCTCGTACCGGTCGGCGCGCTGGCCGTTCCGCGACTCGGGACTCAGCACGGCGAGCGGCTGATCGCCGGTCCACCGCGCGTCCAGGGCTGCCGCCGCGGCGGGCCGCCAGGACGGTACGGAGGCGCTCTTGTCCGGTGTGGGCCCGGCGAGGAACACGGACGGGGACGACGCGGCCGGGAGTGGTTCGCGGGCCATGATGAGGTCGACGGTCACGAGCTGGTGCCGTTCTGTGCGGCGCGCCGGGCGGCGTGCTGCGGGATCCAGGGCAACGGCAGGCCGTCGTCGATCTCCCTGGGCACCACGTGGACGTGCAAGTGGTAGACGCTCTGGGTCGCCGCCTCCCCCTTGGACGTGATCAGGTTCGCGGCGGGGTGCTCGGCCATCAGCTCGGCGGCCCGGCGCATCACCGCGGCGGTCACCTCCGGGTCGGTGCCAGCGTCCTCAACGTGGACTCGCGGCAGGACGAAGACATGACCCGGGTGAACGCCGCCGCTGCGCGGGCGGACCGCGAGGGCGTCGGGCCATTCGCGCACGATGGCGGCCGGGGCCTCCCCGACGGCGATGGCGCAGAAGATGCAGGTCTTCACGTCAGGACTCCTTCGTCCGGTCAACAGCGCGGTGCCTGCCTCCGGCGCATCCCGTGGCGACCGTGACCGGGTGCCGGTGGGCGCTGGGGCCGGACCGGTAGGCGAGGACTGCGCCGGTGAGCATCGCGACCAGGCCGGTGATGCCCGGGGTGTTGCGCACGGCCGTACGGACGGCGTCATCGAGGGCGGTGAGCTGGCGCAGTGCCGGGTCGATGTGCGGGTCCCGGAAGTGCCGGCGCCCGTCGACCTGCTGGTCGACGGGCAGCGGACCGCCGTTGTCGTCGAGGAGCGGGCCGTGCAGGTAGCCGAAGGAGACTATGTGCACGGCTGTACGGGTCGGTTGTACCGGGGTGTGGTCGTTGACCATCGCTGGTGGGGGCCTTTCGTCGTGTGTGTGGGGACGGCGGGTCGTCGTCGGGGCGTTTCGTGGAGGCCGCCGGGGACGGAACGCGGCCCTCCGTCAGCCCCCGTCCGTGCTGTGTCTCCAGCCGTGCCCGTTCGCGCACTTGAAGGTGTGGTTGGACAGAAGTTGGTAGTCCCCGCGGTCGTCCCAGGCGTGCGTGCCCTCCACCGGTGGCTCACCGCACAGCTGGCACGCTTCCCGGCCCGCCAGTTCGTACGACGCCAGTGGCCGGGGCTCCGTCGACCGCGACGCCCGCGGCGGCACCGAACGCGTCGGCTTCGGGGCCAGGAGCGCAGCCACATGACTCACCGGAGCCGGCCGCGAGGGGAGAGCGGTAGTGCCGCCGTACGCGCCGTCGTTGCTGGCCGTGAGCGAGCCGAGGACGTGCCACAGGCGCTCGCCGCTAGCCCCGTATTCCGGGGCGGTGATCGCGAGGCTGATGGCATCGTGGAGGTCGGAGAACGCGGCCGGGCTGATGTGCGGCCACTGGACGCGCATGTCGCGGGAGCTGAGGTGGTGGCCGAACCACGTGATCGGCTCACCGGCGCAGGTGGTGACGACTTCCGGGTCCTCGTAGCACCCGAATACGGGGTCGTTCGTCACGGTGATGAGTCCGGCCTCGCCAGCCAGGTCCATGAGCCGCGCGTACAGGGCGTGGTCGCTGACGTATCCCTCCACCGCGGCGCGCTGCTCCCACCACTGGCCGTCGACACCGGGCCCGGCCTGGCCGGGCTGCGAGGCGACCGTGACGAGTCCGGCGCGGTTCAGGGCGGCGAGCGTCGGGACCAGGTGGGCCGTCTCCTCATCGGGGCCGTAACGCGGGGCGTATCCGGGCCAGGACCGGATCGTGCCCTCCAGCCACAGGGCCATCGGCTCCCCGAGGCCGGCGGCGCTCTGCGGTGCCCGCCAGTGTCGCCGGTCGGGCAGGCTCATCCAGGGCAGTTTCAACCGCGGCAGTTTCAACGGGTCCTCCAAGAGCTCGGCGGGGCGTGCGCCTCCGCGGCGGGGTGGTGACATGTAGGACGCGACAGCTCGTTGGTGATCCGCAGCGCGCCCATTCGTCCGCCCCGGTCTGTAAGGCCGGGGCGGACATGTTCAGAACGGGGGCTCGTCAGGCCAGGGGTCCCGGTCCGGCAGAAGCCGCACGGTCCGTACGGGACGGTCCCAGCACCAGCACACCTCGCCGCCCGGATACAGACCGTCGGACCACCAGCCGCCTGCGCCCTTGCAGTCGGGGCAGCCCGGACGGGGGCGGGGGGAGAGCCGGACGGTGTTCCGCGAGACGGTCAGCTTCCACGAGCCGGCCTTGAGTACGGCGGCGATCGCCACAGCGGTGAGCGGGACGGCGGCCGCGACCAGCGCGGCCGTTCTTCCGGCGCGCACCGCGTCAGTCCCGTGGAGGGTGCGGCTGGACCAGGAACTGGACTCCCCGGCCGCTGGAATGGGGCTGGGCGGTCACGAAGCCGGGCTCGGACTCGGCGAGCTGGAGCATCGACTCGTTGATGAAGTCCGCCGGGCGCTGGAGTTCGACGCGGTCCGCGTGGAAGTTGCGCAGGAAGACGTAGTCGGGGCTGGTGGTGCCGTACGGGCGCAGGCCCCACAGCCGGTCGCGCACGATCTTCGCGGCCTGGTCGTCGCCGGGTCGGGCCGGGATGCCACGGTCCAGCGCGCGGCAGGTGGTGGCGTGCGTGTTGGCGAGGTCGGCGGCCTCGGTTTCGGACAGCCACGCGGTGTCGTACTGATTGCGTGTGACGCGGTACGTACAGCCGAGACAGGCGGCGGCGAAGGACGACGATCCCTGGTCGCCATCCGCGGTGTAGACGAGGACGATCGCGCCCTCCCCCGCTCCGACGGCGCCGCGGTACCGCTGGACAACGGTGGTGCCCGGCGGGGTCCACGCCGTGGTGCTCGGCGGAGCGGCGGGACGACGGTTGAGCAGGCTCAGTGCCATGGTGCTCCCTCAATTCGGGAAGACGGATGGGTCAGGCGGCCAGCCGGTGGACGGTCGGCGCGGGGGATGTGGTGTAGGTGGTCGGGTCCGCCGGGGTCCCGTCGTGACATTCCAGGCAGGAACCGATCGAGCGCAACGGCAGACAGAACTCGTACCGCCGGCCGCACTTGGGTTTGGGGCATGTCTGGCGAGCGGCCATCGCACGGTCCAGCGCCCATTCCTGAGCGAGCGTCGGCACGCGCTTGGGTTTCGCCAGGTCGACGCTGCGCAGGAAGGCGCGGGTGGGGTGCGTGCATGACCATTGCGGCGTGTAGGAGCAAGCCTTGCAGCGCAGGATCGCGACCGGGCCGTGCCCGCCGGGGCTCAGATTCCTGTCCCGCAGTTGCCGCCTCGTAACCAGTCCCTCGGGGACGGTGCCGCGGTCGTACTCCGGCAGCCCGCCGGCCCCGCGCAACACCCTGACCACCACCTCACGGCGGCGGCGCCTCTTGGTGCGGGGCATCACCGGCTCCACGGGGCGGGGAGCCGGACGGGCCGATGCGGGTAGCGGGGCCCGGGACGGAAGGGGCGCGGGCGGCCGATCCGGCGGCGCGGTCGGGGAATGAGCACGAGCAGTCCTCCATGCGAAGATCGCGGGCAACAGCCGTGCCCCACCGATGAACAGCCCGGTGGGGCACGGTTGTAGGGGCGGATGCGGTCAGATCTCGCTCCGGTGAGCGGGTCAGTAGCCGGCTCGAAAGCACTGGGCCCGCTTCAGCCGGGTGGTCATCTCGCCGGTACGGCCGGAGAGAGCATCCGCGACGACGGCCTTGTCCCTGGTCCAGTCGGTGAGGCCGGCGAGTTCGGTCGCGCCCTTCAGGGCATGGGCCTCGGTCTCAGCGACGGCGAGAGCCACCCCGGTGTGGTGGCCGATGCGCCACCGGTAGAAGTCGCCGGCGTTCACCGTCTCGGGCAGCTGGTACACGTGCAGGCCCGGAACCGGAGAGGCGGACGACACCACCACGCGGGCCGGGGCGGGGTCGGTCGGGGTGGGGAGAATCCGCAGGGTGTGCGTGGCCGGCGCTGCCGGTACTCGCGCAACGTCCAGGGTGGGACTCATCCGTAGCTCCTTCGTCGGTCAAGGTGGTGCGGGCCGGGCGGCCTGCCCGGTCCTCGCCCACCCCGAATGCGGGCGGGCGAGGAACAGGCAGAGCAACCGGTACGCGTCAACAGCCGCACCCGGTCGACGAGTTCACGTCGTCGACCGGGTGCGGCTGTACGGGGCGGGGGTCAGGCCACCGCGAGCGCCTGGGCGTCCGCGAGGATCTGGTCGTGGTCGAACGCGAGGTCCGGGAGCGCGTCCAGCGGCCACCAGCGGGCGTTTGTCGCGTCGTCCCCGGCTGTCGGCTGGACGAGCGCGGGCAGGGTGGCCGTGTAGGCGATGGTCACGACCCGGCCGCGGGGGTCGCGGCCCGGGGCGTGGTAGGGGCCGACCTGCCGGAGCTCGGCGGTGGAGAGCGCGATGCCGGTCTCCTCCCCCAGCTCACGCACTGCGGCTTTCAGGACTTCCTCGCCGGCGTTCGCGTATCCGCCGGGCAGCGCCCACCGGCCCGCGAACGGGTCCCAGCCCCGCTCGATCAGCAGGACGTGCCCACCGGCGAACAGGACGACGTCGGCGGTGAGGTGGATCGTCTCGTCAACGGTGTCGGTCATGGTGATCCCTTTTCGGTCGGTGACACGGGGTGGGCCGGGCGGCCTGTCCGGTCCTCGCTCACCCCGGATCGGGTGGGCGAGGACCAGGCGGAGCGACCGGTCAGCGTTCCTGGAGCGGGTGCACATTGCCGGGGGCGTCGCCGGTCGGCGGGGTGGCCGGGGCGGGGATGTGGATCTGGGGCTGGACGGTGATCTCCGGACCGCCGGTGGAGACGTGCGCGAAAACGCGCGGGCGCAGATTCAGCCCGCGAAGAGCGAAGGCCGAAGCGGCCGTCCAGGCGAGGACGGCGATGGCGGTGGCGACGGTGCGCGAGGTGTCCGGAGTGGTTGTCCAGACCATCGCCACGCCTGCGAACCCCCAAGCCGCCCAGGTGAGCCGCACCCCGTTGCTGCGGGTGATGAACCCGGCGATCAGGGAGAACAGGCCGGTGAACTGCCACAGCGTGTAGACGGTGGAGGCGCTGATCGTCAGGCCGGCGGAGTGGGCGGCGATGTAGGAGCGGACCGGGTTGTCGATCGTGGCCCACACTCCGGTAGCGGTGTTCTCGCCGACCTGGACGTCCGGTGACAGGCGGTGCATCGCGTCGGCCAGGACGTCGGTCGCACCGTCCAGAAGGACGATGACCGCGCAGATCCCGGCGAGCCCGAGTGCGGCTTTCACCCAGTTGGCCATGCCGTGCCAGCCCAACTCGGGGGCCCGGCGCAGGTCTTCCCAGCGGTCGTGCAGAACACCGCCCTGGTTCCAGGCGGTGTTCCACCACGCGAGCGGGGCGGCCAGGCGCGGGTTCGTCTCTTCGGCCGCCGGTTCCGGGGTCGGGGACTGCTGACGCTGGCCGGGGATTTGCGGGGTTCGGTCGTTGTGGTCAGCCACGGGAGGGTTCTCCTTCAAGAGGGCGACTGTCGTGTACGGGTGACCGGCTGTTTACGAAAGGCCGTGCCCGACGTCCCCGTCGCGGGGGCGGCGGGCACGGTCACCTCGATGGCTGGTCAGGCCGAGTGGGGCGGGACTACCAGGGGCGGTTGCAGCCCCCGCAGTTGCCGGCGTCGTCCCCGTTGTCCGGGTAGTTGCAGCCGCTGCACGTCCAGCGGAGAACGGCCGCGGGCAGGGTGCGTACGCGGCGGGTGCGGGGCAGTGAGCGTCGGGCCATGGGGAGATCTCCTCGGTGCGTGTGGTGGTGCGGGCCGGGCGGCCTGGCCCGTGCTCGACTCCCCGCACGGCGGAGGGGGTTCGGGCACGAAGCAGTGGGTCCGGGCGGCGGGATGGGTCAGAGGCCGCGGGCGTCGGCGAGGTCGGCGGCCTGGTCGAGCATCCGGACCGGGACGCGACCGGTGCCGAACGCGTCGTTGAACGCGGGCACGGAGTCGACGTCGTCGCCGAACTGGCGGCGGATCACCTCCAGGAGCACGGCGGCCGCGTCGGCTTCGAACCGGTGGTCGCCGCGGGCCTCGGCGCGGATGGCCCCGTACAAGCAGCGGGCGCCTTCGGGGTCGAGGAGCGCGCCGGTGCACCAGCCGCCGGTGAGCAGGCGGTGGTGGGCGCGCTGGAGGAGGGCCGCGACCGGCGTCCGGTACGCGGGGCCCTGTGGCTGGAGCGTCGGGGTGAGGGGAACGGTGAGGATGTCGGCCAGGTCGACCGGGGCAGTCGCGATGTGCGCGGTGTTGACCAGGTAGGCGGCGGCCGCCTCGTCCAGTCGCATGGTTATCGCTGTGGTGGCGAGCGTGAGGCGCTCTTCGAGCGACAACTCGACCGTGGTGGGTGCCTGGGTGGTCTGCGCGGGGTCCTTCGTTGTGGGGGTGCTGGTCGTTGGCGGGGGCATGACGGGGCCTCCCTCGGGGGCGTCGAAGGCGTGGGTGGGTGGCGCCTTCGACGCCGGCGTCGGGGCGGTTTCAGATGCTGATGCCGGAGATCCAGCCGGTGAGGGCACCGATCGCGCCCGTGATCGTGGGCGCGATGCTGGTGGAGGCGAGGAAGAAGCCGAATCCGGCGCAGGCCAGGGCGGGCAGGGGGCGTACGGAGCCGCCCCGGAGCAGGAAGAAGACGGCGATGCCGAGCAGGACGACGGCGGAGATGGATACGGCCACGGGCTTGTGTCCTTCCAGGTGAGGGCAGGGCCCGGCCGGTGCGGCCGGGCCCTGCGGGGTGTGCGGGAGGGTCAGTCCTGGAGGACGGGCTCCAGGTCGGCGCCGAGCTCGCGCAGCACGTCCTCCTCGGCGCCGGTGGGCACCAGGACCTCGCGGGCCCGGGAGCCGTCTGCTTTGCCGACCAGGCCACGAGCCTCCAGGGCGTCCATGAGGGCGCCGGCGAGCGCGAACCCGACGCGCAGCTTGCGCTGGAGCATGGACTGCGAGCCGAACCGGCTGCTGATGACCAGTTCGGCGGCCATCAGGAGCAGGTCCGGTGTGACCCCGTCCGGCATCGTCCGGGGCCGGCGATCGGCGCCCCCGGCCGCCGCGGCGGCCCTGGCGGGTGCCTGGCGGGACTCCCGCGCATCGCACAGGCTGATCAGGCCTGATGGGTGCTTCGGGGCGATCATGTCGTCGCCTCGGAGGGTGCTGATCGTGGTGCGGACACTGCCGCGTTTGGCTTCCTTCCCGCCGTCCTCGTCGAGAGCCGCGAGTAGGTCCGCTTCGGACAGGGGGCCGTTGTCCAGTGCCGCGAGAATCCGTTCCTTCAAGGTCCGCGGCATCGCCGGCAGCGATTCGAGTCCGGACTCGCCGTCCTCGTCATCGGCGAAGTCGCCTTCGTCGTCGTCTGCTTCTTCTCCTCCCTTGCCGTTCGACGGTGACAGGGAGATCAGTGTCAGGGCCTCGCCCGGCGGTTCACCTGTGCCGTAGAGCTCACGGATGACGGGGTCGTATCCCTCGTGCGGCGAGAGCGAGCCGACAAGGAAGTACCTGGCCATGCTGGAGGGCCGCGCCGACGTCAGGTGGTAGCACATGCCCTGGCTGTTCGGTTTGTCCTCGCTTCGGTCGACCGGTGTTCCCCATCGCTGGATGCGACGGGTGCGGCCGAGGATCTTCGGGATGGGCTGGAGGTTCTCGCCCGTCGGCAGAAGTCCGTCGCCGACGAGGGCGGCCATCATCTGCGAGGACCACCGGAGAAGGATGACCTCGCCCTCTTTCAACATGGCTCTGAGCGTGTCCGAACCGCCGAGTTCGTCGAGGTGTCCGGCCTGCGCGGCGAGCACGATTCCGATACCGACGCTGCGCCCGGTGCGCCCGAGTTCTTTGATCAGCCGGGCTGCCTCGCCCCGGAATGGTGATCCTTTCTCCAGGAGGCGGTTGGCCTCGTCGATGACGATGTACTCAAGGGGGTCCGGGTTGTTGATGAGGAAGCCCGAGCGGCCCATGCGCGCGTACTTCTGGAACCGGGCTTCGGCCTTCGCGACGGCGGCGCGCAGCATGCCCATCGCGTCCGTCAGTGACCGTACGTGCGTGGCGACGTTGTCTGTCGCCTCGGGTACGGACTGCCCGCCTTTCAGGTCGGCGAGGTGCACGACGATCCCGTTGCGCTTGCACGCGGCGAGGAACGCCTGGAGGGCGCGGGACTTTCCCGCGCCGGTCGTGCCGAAGATGATGATGCGCTGCGCGTTGCCGGTCTCGGGGTCGTGCACCCGCATCCGCAGCGGCTCGCCGTCGTAGTACGAGCCGATGCGGATGCAGCCGTTCTCGTCCATCTGGAGGTCTTCGAGGGTGATCGCGCGCATCTTCGCGAGCGGGTTCACGGGGAAGACACGGACGACGGCCTGGCGCCCCCGCCCCTGCTCGAAGATCACCCGTGAGGGGTCGTCGACTTCCAGCAGGTCGCACAGCGCATCGTGGTCGGCGCCTTTCACGCCGCCGGGGCGTGTGCGGAGCATGTACTCGCGCATCACCTCCTGTTTTGCCTCGGTGTGCTTGCTCGCGAGGTTCGCCGGCGTCACGGGCTGAGCCCCTCCCCCATGTCGTATTCGTTGATCTCGACGAGGGTCACGCCGGGCAGCGCGGACCGGCCGATCTCGGACCACACGTCCGCGTCCGCGGCAGGCGCCGCTTTGGGCTTGGGGCCGATCAGCAGCATCGCGACACCGGCGCCGCGCCCGGGGATCTCCTGCATTTCCAGGAGGTACTCGGGCACATTCATCAGGGCCGACAGGCCCTTGAGCCTGATGTCGGGGACGGGCTCGCCCTTCTCGGTCGCGGCGAGCGCCACAGCGACACGGCGCCGGTCCTCGATCGCCCGGACACCGATCACGCGCGTGCCGGCGGCGACGCCGCCCTTCTTCGCCGCGTTCAGAGCCCACCACCGGGCGGCCGGGTCGTCGGGGATCTGGACGGCAACGCCGGCCTCGCCGCTCGTGCCGTCCTCGACGCTGGCGCCGTCGGTCTCGACGCCCGGCTCGGGCCACTTCGCGACGCGCTTGGCGAGCTGCGCGGGTCGCAGCCACCACACCCCGGCGGTCCACAGCACGGCGACGCCGCCCTGTACCAGGCGGCCCTCGGTGGCGTCCCACACGAGCTCGGTGACAAGGTTCGCCACGAGCACGGTGTGGGGCGCCAGGTAGATCGTGAACGTGATGGGCTTGGTCATTTGGTGGGCGAGCTGGAGCCTGGGAGACAGGAACGTCCCGCCGATTCCGGCTGCGATCGTGGTAAGGATCGCTGGCACCGTCGCGGAATCGGTGAACAGCCCTGCCGCCATGGCACTGCCTCCGGCGAGGGTCGCGAGACGGCCGATGCCGCTGACCGCGGCCGTACCGGCGCGGCGGGCGGTTCGGATGTACGTGCGCAGCGGCATCGCCGGGCGCTCCTTTCGGGGGTATGCGGAAGGCACCGCCCCTTGTTCAAGGGGTCCGGTGCCTTCGGGACGGTTTTCGGGTCAGCGGTTGCTGTACCACTCGCGCTCGGCAACGTCGTAAGTGCCGGCCTGCATCGCTTCGTTCACGTCGCCGTAGTCCGACTCGTGGTCACGGGCCGCGTTGTCGAACTCGGTGGACATCTCGGCCGCCTCGGCGGACAGCGCGTCGGCGAGAGCGAGGGACTGGCGCATCGTGGCTGCCGCATCGTGGTGTGCGGAGGTGACGGAGTCGTCGACGTTCAGCGCTGCGGCGAGATCGGAAAGTCCGTCGACGGTCTTCGCGCAGTCCTCGACGTAGGAGTACGCGCCGTTCACTGCCTGCGAGAGTCCCCGCATAGCGATCGCCGCGACCGCCAGGCGCGAGATGACGATCAGGAACGTGATCGCGTCCGCGATGACGTCGACGATCCGGCCGCCGCTCAGGACGGGCAGTTCGCCGTCGTCAGCGGCCTCGCCCGTATCGCCGTCTTCGTCCTTCGCGGGTGAGACGACGCTCTCCCCGTTCGGGGCAGGCAGGTCGGGCCCCTTGGCGGCGGCGACTTCAGCACTGGTCTGTACGTTCGTCGGTTCGATCGCCCCGCCGCTCTCGGCGGGGGCTTCGGATTCGCTCATGGTCAGGCCCCGCTTCGGTCGTGGTATTCGCGCTCGGCCGGCGCCACGTGACCGGCTTCCTTGACCCGGTCCGCGCGCAGTTTGTCGGCGTCGCTGGCGGTGTCCCTGGCCGCGAGGATCGCCTCGGACGCG
Organism: Streptomyces sp. NPDC104581; assembly: GCF_055583685.1. Classification (NCBI taxonomy): domain Bacteria; kingdom Bacillati; phylum Actinomycetota; class Actinomycetes; order Kitasatosporales; family Streptomycetaceae; genus Streptomyces; species Streptomyces sp. NPDC104581. The sequence continues at coordinate 106,213 of NZ_JBVJNN010000023.1, read as the reverse complement.
CGCGGCAGTGAGTCGCGCAGGGCCTCGGCCTTGTCCTGCACGCTTCCGGCCCGCTCCATGAGGCGGATGCACCAGTTCGTGAGGACCCCGGGGACCTTCTTCTCGATGCACATCGCGTACAGCGATTCGAGCCCGGCGCTCAGGCCCTGGCACTTCGACGCGACGAGGTTCATGTGGTCAACGCCCTGAAGGATCTGCTCGCCCATCTCTTCATCGGATTCGATCAGGTCGTACACGGTCAGATCGGCGTCGACGAACTGAGTGTCGCCGACATCGCCGGCAACAGCGGCTGTGCCCATGACGATCGGGCTCTCCTTCGGTACGGATCGGGTCGGCTTGACCTCGCCGGACGTACCGGCGGGCAGGCCCTTTCTGCCCGTCGTGATGCCTTCCGGCTGCCTCGGACGGGGCTTCGGCCGGATGACCTCGCTCACAACGGAGTACGACGTGTCCCATCCGGGTGGGGGCCGCAGCCACTCACCGTCGTTACCGGGCATCGCCGCCGGATCATCTGTGCTCGGGCCGTTCTTGCGCCGCTTGCTCTTCCGCGGCTTCGGTCCCGTCGTGCTCCCCTTCCTCTTCCGCCACCAGCCGCTGGGCATCTTCATCCGGCGCGCTTTCGGCTTCTTCTTCAGGTCGACCTTCTCGTCAGGTTTGCCCTTGTCGGGTTCGGGGGCCTTCGCCTTCGAGCTGTCGTCCTTCTTCGGCCCGGTGCCGTCACCGGGCTTCGGGTCCTTCTGGCCGGTGCGGTCGGTCTTCTCGCGCTCACGCTTCGCCTTGCGCTTCTCGTCCTTGCGCTTGCGCCGGCCAGCCGCCTCGGCTGCTGCTTCCTTTCGTGCCGCCGCACGGTCGGCCAGATCAGCCTTCCGTTCATCGGCCGCAGCCTGCCGACCGGCTTTCGCCTCGTCGTTCTTCCGCCGCTGCCGGCCGGTCGCGAGCTGGCCGAGCGTGCCCGGGGACTTCTTCGCCCCCGGCGTCGGCCCTTTGCCGGATCCCGAGCCCGACGATCCGGTACCACCGCGGCCCGCGCTCTTCGTGTCCTTGCCCGAGCCGCCTGTACCCTTCCGGCCGCCGGACGACGAGCCGCCGACACCAGTCGGCTTCTTCGGTCCCTTCGCTCCCGCGCCGCGGCCGCCGGTCCCGGTCGAACCGTTCGCCGCACTGCCTCGACCGCCGTTCGTCGTCGAGGGCTTGCGCTGCTGCCCGAAAGCGCCGCGCCCGGAAGCGCCACCGGCACCCGACCCGCCGGCCCGGCCGCCGCCGCCTTTACCGGCGGCGCCGCGACCGAACTCGGGCCCGGACTGCACCCCCTTCTTCACGCCGGCCGCCGCGCTCTGGACCTTCCGCTTGTCGGCCGCTGAGCGCGCCTTGTCGGCAACAGCGTCGTGGTGCTCACGCCGCGCCTTCAGATAGTTCGCCACCGACCACGTACCGCGCAGCGCCGCCACGGCGATCGACGCCATCGTGACCATCGCCATCGAGGCAGTCGCACGGGCCGGTGTTCCGGTTCCGCTTGATGCGTTGGCGACCATCTGCGGGGCGATGTCGTCCGGGTCGACCGTGCTGGAATCGTCGCCGGAACCAGGGGCAGCGAGGCTGAGGAAGATGTCGGGCGGGGCGAGGCTGCCCCCTTCCGGCGGGGCTGGTACTCCGTCGTCGGGCTTGTCGTTGGCGGGCGGCGAAAGACTGAACCCGGGGAGCGTGATGACGTCCGCGCCCCGACCGTCGTCGGTCATCGAGGTCTCTCCTCACAACTACTTGACGTAATGACAGGGCCTCGCGTACGCGCGCGCGTGACGCGCGCGCATTTTGCGCGCGCGACCCCGGGATTCCTTGATTTGAACGTTGATTTTGAACGCGGACAGTTACCGCCGCGAGGTCTTCGCCTCGATGTATTTGCCGAGCTGCTCGGCGAGTGACGACCACATCGGATCGTCTTCGGAGAGCCGGGCACGGGCCATGTCGACGAGGACAATGACGCGGTCGCGGGGCGCCGTCGCCGCGTTCAGGCGCGGCGCCCACAGCTCGGCGACCAGTCGTGCCGTTCGCTCGGGGTCCTTCCCCGGCATCAGCCGGTCTTGTCGAAATGAGCGAAGAACGGGTTCGCGTCATCGGATTCCGCTTTTGCAGTCGGCGGCTCGATCTGCTGCTGCCCGCCGCCGGCTTTCAACTCCTTCAGACGCTGCCGCTCGGCGTCCTTCGCGGCCCGCTTCTCGGGCAGCTCCTCGTAGCTGCGCCGGTAGCGCGCGCTGTACGCCGTGAGCTGGACGATCACGTCCTCAAGGTCCTCGATGACCTTCTCCAGCGGCTTCACCGTGTGCCGTGCCCGCAAACTCGCCTGAAATGGCAGGTCACCGGGCAGCTTGTCGGCCTCACTGAGGTCGGCCTTGATCTCGGCGAGCAGGGCCTTCGACTCGGCGATCAGAGGGGCAAGGAACTGTCGACGCTGTTCGATGAACACGCGCCGCTTCTCGGGACCTTCCGCCAGCAAGTCGGGCGTCCACACGCCCTTACGCTGCTGCTTCTCTTCAGCCATCAGGGGTTTTCTCCTTCGTCGGGTGGTGCGGATATGGATCGGTAGGGGCTTGGAACGGCGTTTCGGCGCCTTCACCGTGTCCCCGAGGTGTTAACGGCATCTCGGGGGCCGGTGGAACCGTCGAAGCAGCTCGTTTTCGCAGGTCAACGCCGCTTGCGCGGCAATCGGGGGTGGCACCACCAGCAGGCGGGGCCGTGGTCGTGGGCTGTGCGGGAGTGGACGAGCAGGAACGGCGTGACCGCGGCAGCGGCCAACGCCGCCAGGATGAGGACCAAGCCGACCACGTATTCGAGGGCGCTCATGTCGAAGTTCCTTCCGGTTCGGTGAGCGCCAGGCGCTCGGGTTCGGACAGCCGGGGTGTGTCAGTTGACCGGGTCTGCCGACCGCGCCCGCCCCGGTCCGCGCCCACGCTCGTGAGCGTGAGCGTGAGCGCGGACCGGGGGCGCTCACGCTCGTGAGCGTCAGGGATTCCGCCGGAGGGTGAGCGCGTGGCGCTCACCGAGCGCTCACCTACGCGCTCGGGGCCGCCTCTTCGACCTGAGCGCGCAGGCGCTGTGCGGTCGGGCGGGAGACCGGCTCGTCGGACAGTTTCGCCTTGGTGAGCGCGTCGCGGATCTCGGTCCACTGCGGTCGGCGCCCGAGCTCGGTGTAGAGGAGGCGAATACGAGTGTGGCGACGCTCGGTCAGCGCGTCCGTCTCGCTGCGCGTGAGCGCGCCGTCCGCTCGCTGAGCGTCCGTCACCTCCGTGGTGCGCTCACCCTCGTGAGCGCCGGAGGTGAGCGCGCTCGTGTCAGGGTGAGCGCGCCCGCCTTCGTGAGCGCCGGAGGTGAGCGCCGGGCGCTCACGCTCACCGAGCGTCCCGCCGGAGGTGAGCGCGCTCGTGTCAGGGTGAGCGCGCTCGCTCTCTTCCGTCCGTTCGACGGTGAGCGTGTCCTCGGGGGTGAGCGTGTCGGCGAGCGCGGCGGGCGCGGAGCCGAGCTTGAGCGCCATCCGCTGCTCCAGCGGCGCCTTGCTCCGCCACCGCCGCCCGTACTTCTCGCGCAGCTGCGCTCGCAGGTAGGTCTGCTCCTGGAGGCGGGTGAGCGCTTCCTCGTAAGAGGTGATCTCCCACAGGATCATCCGGCGGCGCAGCCGGGCGGTGGGGAGCGGTGCGAGGATCCAGCGGGAGCGGCGCACCGTCTCCATCTGGATCTTGCCGGTGACCGCGCCAATCCGCGTCGCGTACACGTGGGAGGCGATTTCCGAGAAGATCACCCACAGCAGCGTGAGGACGGCGTGACCGATCTGGCCGGCCAGGCTGTCGGAGGCTTCCCAGTTGAGGTAGACCGTCGCGGCGGTCAGGGCCCGGGGCACCCATCGGATCCAGCGCAGCTCCATCCCCATGCGGATCAGGATCAGGTTGGCGCCGGTGAAGGCGGGGATCGCGACGTCGATGCCGACGGGCAGCAGCCACGGCCAATCCCAGCCCCAGCCAGCCGCCGCCGTTTCCAGCGCGGTGTAGGAGGACAGCAGACCGAGGGTGGAGACGATCGCGGCCGCCAGGACGATCCCGACCACACCGGCCAGTTCCTGTCCGGACAGCGGGGGCACCCCGCCCTCGGGCCGGGCCTCGTCGCGGATCTGGCGCCGCTTGGCGCGGGACTCGGCCCGGATCTCCCGGCGCCTCGCCGCCTGCACGGTGCGATCCGTCGCCGCCTCCAGAACCCGGTCCGCCTCAGCTCTGGCCTGCGCGGCGGCGGCTTGGTCGCTCGTGGCCTTCGCCGCCGCCTCGCGAGCCGTCTTCGCGTCCGTCTCCGCCTGCTCGCGCAGCCGGGCGACGTCCTTGTCCGTGGCGGCCCGCAGCTCCTCAGCGGAAGTACGGGCGTCGTCCAGGGCACGGCCGGCATCCTGCCGAAGGCTGGCGGCCATCCGCTCCGCCGCGGCCCGCACCTCTGTGGCCTGGGCGTCCGCGCTCTCGCGGATTTGGTCGGCCTCGCCCCGCGCCCGCTCCATGAGGGCTTCGGTGTCGGTGGTGGCGCGGGTGCGGGTCTGTGCCGCGATGCGCTCCGCCGCCGCCAGCAGCTCGGTGCGCTGGGCCTCCGCGTCGGCGAGCAGCTGCTCGGCCGTCTGCTTGGAGGCGGCGAGAACCTCGTCGGCCTCGCCGGACGCCGTCGCCGTGACGGTGTCGGCCTCGCGGCGCGCGTCGGCGAGCAGCTGCTCGGCCGCCGCTTCGGTGTCGGCCGCTGTGGTGGCGGCGCCGGCCGCCGCGTCGGCGAGGATGCGGGTCTGCTCGTTGGTGGCCGCCTCGGCGATCGCGGCGGCCTCCGTGCGGGCGGCTTCCAGCAGTTCGGCGGCGCGGGTCTGGCCATCGGCGAAGATGCGGGCGACGTCGTCGGCGGCCTGGTCCCGGAGGTCGGCGCCCCGGTCGGCGGCGTCGGCCACGACGGGGTCGGCCGCGGGGTGCTCCGGCGGCGGGGTCGTCTCGGGGGAGGTCTGGGCGGGGGCGGTCGCCGGTGTTGCTGTCTTCGGGCGGCCGCGGGGCTTCGCGGGCGGCGCGGGCTGACGCCTGCGGCGGGGGGCTGTCTTGGCGACCACGGGCTGTCCTCTCTCTCGGGCGCCTCCCTGCGGGAGGGCATCGTGGATGTGTGCGGTCGGTAGGCTGAGGACCAGGCCCTCCGGGGCCCCGGTATCTGAAGTGCCGGGGAACCGGAGGGCTGTTGGCGTCCAGCGGGTGTGATCAGGCGGAAGCGCTTCGGGGCCGGGCGACGGAGGCCGAACCGGGTCCGTAGAGGCGTGCGAAGCGGGCGCCGGCGGTCAGCAGTGCCGTGATGTCCGTGAGGGTGCGGTGCTGGCGCTCGGACCACGCAGTGGCGCGGGCTGAGTCCGCCCCGGTGAGGGCGCGGACCAGCAGATCCAGTACCTCGGCCGCGATCGTGCCGGTGTCGGTGTCACCGTCCCGGCCGTCCTGGCCGACGATGTACAGGGCGCGGGACATCGTCTGGCGCAGGTCGGTGCGGCTCTCCTCACGGACGAAACGCAGGAGGGAGCGGACCATCGCCTTGACGGTCATGGAGTCGTCGTCGGGCAGGTCGACGGGCGACCGGTTCGCGCCGAAGTCCTGAACCCGGATCCAGCCGTTCTCGTTGAGCAGGGCGATCGCGGCCTCCAGGTGGCGGGCCACGGCCTCACCGGTGGACTCCTCGCCGGACGGCCCGGTCCACACCGGCCTGTAGGACCGGACGGCGAGGTCGGCCGCCCTGCTCAGCGTGGCGTCGCTGAACTCGGGGGCGGGGGTCTCGGTCATGCGGGCCTCGTCTCTGTAGGTGTTCGGATCCGGGCTGTCCGGCTCCCCTCGACCCCGCCCGGACGACGCGCAGTCAGTCCGGGCGGGGAAGGCAACTGGCAGACCGTGTACCGCCGGTTCAGGTAGTCACCAGGACGGTGACCGGCGGCCGGTGCGGGGCGATGACCTGCCCGTCGGGGAGCAGCTCACCGGTGTCTTCGAAGACCAGGACCGCGTTGCAGAGCAGGCTCCAGCCCTGCCCCGGGTAGGCGACCACGACGCGTGCGGCTTCCCGGTCCGGGCTGTCGGCCGTCGGGCATGCAGGTGAGTGGGAGCACAGCGACTTCGGTAGTCGCTGGGCCCCGCTGGGGGTGACCGTCACGGTGTCGAGCTGGGGGATGTGAGCCATGAGCTCTCCAGGGGGTGCGAGCAGTCCCGGGCCTTCCGGGGCCGGTGTCTGAGAAAGGACGGCGACCCGTGTGCGGGTCGGAAAGCGCGCGGGACGGGTGCAGAAGTTGAGTCGGCTCCCGCGAGGCGGAAACAGCGCACTGGCCGGCTCCCCTCGGCCCCGCCCGGACAACGCGTGGTCGGTCCGGGCGGGGGAGGCAACTGGCAGTACGGGTCAGGCCGCTGTGCGTGCGCGTCGGCGGTCGGCGCGGCGCTTGATCGAGAGCCGCTCGGTCTCGTCGGTGCCGCCCCACACGCCGTACTTCTCGCGGCGTTCGAGGGCGCCCTGGAGGCAGGACTCCATGAGCGGACAGACACGGCAGACAGCCTTGGCCTCTTCCGCCTGGAGCAGAGCCGGGCCGCTGTCGCCGATCGGGAAGAACAGCTCCGGGTCCTCGTTCGTGCAGGCGGCAAGGGGACGCTCGGGCTCGGCGGCGGTGGAGACGGGCCCGTAGCCGGACGTGCGTACGATGGTGCGGTTCATCAGGGCCTCCCAGAAGGTCCAGCAGAGGAAACAGCCCCAGGGGTGCGATCCCTGGGGCTGTTCGCGTGTCGGCGGCCGTAGGTACGGCCGGAGCAGTGGGTGAGCTCCCGGCGCTCTCCGCCGACCCCGCCCAGGTCAGGGGGCGGGGCCGACGCACAATGCCGGAGGTCGGATCGAGGTCAGGAGAGGTCAACGCCGTCGGGGATCTCCCCGGCGCGCAGCGTCGCCGCGAAGGACCGGAAGTCCGACGCGTTCCCGCGGGCGATCTGCGCCGCTCGGGCCGCGCAGGCCCGCGTGTGCTTGCTCCTGGCGGGGTCGGCGGCGACGCGTTCACCGTCCTCCGCCGCGGCGTCGGAGCGCGGCGCGGCGACGTTCGCGAAGTAGTCCGCCTCCTGTCGCATCCGGGCGAGCGTGATCCGGGCCATGCGGCGCTCCTTTTCTAGTAGTTGGGGTCAGCTCTCCTGGTGGCGCTGACGGTTGAGGTAGGCGTCCTGTAGCCGGGTGAACGTGTCGAACAGGCCCCGCCCTGTGGAGCAGCGCTCGGTGTCCGTGCACGTGGTGCAGGATCCCTGGTGGCCCCGGTGAGCGGTGGTCGCGTTCTGGTACCGGACGTACAGGTCGTCCTTCCGTGCGCTCACCGGCGGTTGAACCGGTCGAGAATCACGCGGACGTCGCGGCGCCGTACCGGCGTCGGTGTCGGGCTGGGCTGGGGAGCGGGCTTCGGCTCACTCATCGGAGAACCTCCGGGGCGGAGCGGGGTGGTGGACGTCGCGGACGTGGTGCCCGGCCCGGTACGCCATGGCGGCCGCCGCAGCGGCGGCCGCCAGGAGTACGCGGGTTGCGGGATGGTGCAGTCCGCAAGCGAGGGCCGCCCGCGCCGCGCGGTTCTGCGCGGTGCGGGCGGCCTGTATGAGATGAGGAATCAGGACACCTACCGGGGCCGGTTCTCGCTGCGCCGGTTGGTTTCCTTGACCTTCTCGCTGATCTTCTTCTTCTCTTCGTCGTCCACCGGGCCGTGCCCGGCGGCGACCAACAGGTAGACGCGCATCAGGCGGTCCCCCTTCCGTTGCACGTCCCGCAGCTCTTCCAGGACGAGCGGATCACGCCGCCGGACGTGGTGGTCGTCGTGGTGCCGCCATTGCCGTTGCAGGAGCTGCAAGCCGTCATGGCGGGGGCGAGGCGGTCCTCCATCTCGCTGAGGAGACGGGGAGCGCGGCGGCCGGCCCGCGCGGCACGCTCGTCGCCGTCGGCGACCAGGTAACGCACCAGCTCGTGGAAACTGTCGGTCTCGTCCCGCTCGAAGCCGCGCTGGTTGTCGCGCTCTTCCTCGTCTTCGATCCATCCGGCCTTCGGCTGTGCGGCAGGCCGTGAAAGAGTGGTGATCACAGGACCTCCTTGGGGTGCCTGTATCGCGCCGTCCGGGTGGTCAAGACCCGGGCGGCGCACCTGTGTTGGTGGTGCAGGGCTTCCTGTCAGCCCTCCGCCACCGCCGGACCCAGGGGCCGGCGACGACGGAGTACGCAGGAAGAGCGGCTGTTCAGGCCGCGACGGCCATCGGCTCGACATCGAAGACGACGGTGACGTTGTGGGGCATCGCGGCCGGTTGTATGACCTGTCCGGCGGGCAGGCCCATGCCGGACGGGACCTCACGGCGGTGATGCTCCACCTGCTCGCGCTGCTGGACCGCCTGGTCGGCGAGTTCCCGGAGCATGGCCCATGCCTGGTCCGGCGCGGGAAGAACGTCCAACCCGGCTGCGGCGAGCCAGACTTCCTGGGTGACGTCGTCGGTCTCGGCGATCGGATCACCGGCCCCGGTGGCGTCCAGGCGTGCCGTGACGCGAGCGGCGAGACGCGCGGAGTGGCGGGTGTAGAGGTCGGCCAGCGTGCTGCGCATGCGGTGGTCCTTCCAAGAGGGCGGCGATTGGGAGAGTGGACTGCGCGTACGAGCAGCCACGGCCGCCGCCCCGGTATCGGGGCGGCGGCCGTGGTCGTTCGTCTCGGGTGCGGGTCAGACAGTTGATGTGGCCGGGCTCTTCCGGGCGTACTGCTTGCCCAGTTCGGCCTGACGCCGGTCGTGCGCTTCCACGTTCTGCGGCATCAGCGGGAGGCCGGGGCCGCGAAACTCGGAGAGTGAACCCGAAGTCCGCGTGGTGCAGAGGTTGTTAGCCTTCGCGACCGCCTCGCCGCCGTACATGGCCCACTGCGCGCTTCGAACCGCGGGCCACCGTGCAGCCTGCTTTCGCGCGGCACGCCGCTCGTGACGCATCACCTCCTCGCGGGCCTCTCGGCGGTCGGGCTCTTCATGAAGTGCGAGAACGTACCGGCGCGCCAGGACGCCGCCGTCCGTACAGTGGCGGCCGCCAACGCACCGCGTGCAGCCCTTGCGGTGAGCGAGGTAGGACTGGCGCGTCGACTCCAGCGTGACCTCCGCCTCCATCCGGGATACGGGGACGGCGGGAGCAGGGATCGGCTTGTAGAACTGCTGAGCCGCGCGCCGGTTTTCCTGCGGCATCGCGTCCCTCAGCAGCCGGTTCTGCCGCGCCTGCCAGCGCCGCACATCAATGTCGATGACGACGGCCTGGAGACTGCCGGGGCAGTCGTACTTCTCGCCCCTCATGACCTCGTGGGAGACCCAGTGCTCGCGGATCTTGAGGTCCGTCTCGCCGGTGATCCGGCGCCAGGCACGGCAGTACGGGCAGACGATCGACTTCACTTCGTCCGGACGAACGTTGAAGTCTTCTGGCGCCATGCTGCTGAGCAGTAACGGCGCACGGCGGTTGGTGTTCTTGGTCCGGACACGGCCGGGACGGATACGGGGCATCTGGGCCTCCTGACGTGGGGGCGGGGGCGAGGCTGCCTTCTCTGCCGCGCCAGGCCGGCCTTTCGGCTGGTGGTCCTGGCGGACAGACAGCGCAGCAGCGCTATCGGGGTGGATCTGTGGTGCTCGATATGAGGTACAGGTAGGCCGGGGGAGCTCGGCTCACCCCACTGCCATCCGCTCCGAAGAGCAGTGACCCCTGCTGTTTTGCCGTGGTGCGAGTGATCACTCCCTGCGCTCGGCTACTCGCCCTGCGCTGGGAACACCCTGATTAGAGCCTTCCTTTCGGGGGAGTGTCAACCTGTCTAGCTAAGTAACTCATCTTCAAGGCTCTGACCTGCTAATTTCTGTTCATCTATAAATGGCGTGTCGCGCCCGGAGAACGACGCGGCGCGCCCGGCTGTTGAGAAACAACTAGACATGCAATGCTTGTGCGCCACGGCAGCGAGAGCCGCTTGCCGGGCGACGGCTGAAGGGCAGGGGATGGTGACCAAGAGAGAGCCCGGGAAAGTTGAGCGGATCGCCGCCGACATCCGGGACAAGATCGAACGGCGCGTGCTCGTGCCGGGGTCCCGCCTGCCTGGTGTTCCACAGCTCCAGAAGGAGCACGGCATCGCCTACCAGACAGCCCGAGAGGTCTACGGGCTTCTGGAAGACGAAGGGCTCGTGTTCTCGCGACGCGGCAAGGGCACCTTCGTGTCCCTGGTCATCGGCAAGATCGTGTCCGATCGCACCAGCAGGTACCTCCCGGCTGTTCGTGAAGCCGGCGGAGCTGTAGGTGCGTTCGAAGCGGAGATGAAGGCCATGGGGTTCGAGTACAAGACCCCGCTCGTCGACATCGGACGGGACGTACCACCGAAGAAGGTCGCCCAAGTCTTCGAGATGCACCACCGAGCGAAGACCTTGAGGCGGCAGCGCATCATGCCGGTTGGCCTGCCGGACAACGAAGATGCCCTCGAAATCATCCAGGTCGCCACCAGTTGGTTCCCGCCGGACGTCGTAGACGCCTGTCCCGCGCTGGCGGAAGGCAACACGGGCAAGGGCGGCAGTAAGTCGCGGATGGCTGAGGCCGGATTCAAGCAGGTGCGACTACGTGAGGAGATCGAGGTCCGATCGCCCACCCCTGAAGAAGCCGAAGCCCTCGGCATCCCGACTGAACAGGCCGTTCTGGAGATCACCCACAAAGGGCTCACGGTCGACAGACGTGTGGTGGAGATCTGTCTTCACGTCCTGCCCCGGGCCAAGTGGCGGCTCGCCTACGAGTGGGTCATCGATACACCGAGCACCAGTAACTAGCACTCATGCTGACGTCATGAACGTCGGTGCAGCACCTATAACCCCATCAGCGAGGAGCATTCAGTACATGGCCAGCAACCGAATCGACGACACCGGTGTGATCCTGCGCGACGCGCGGACCCGGTACACCACCGACCAGCGCGAAGAGAACGACGCCCGCGGCGCCTTCGACGCTGAGCTGCGCCGGTCTGGCCGCAGCCCCCGTACCGAGGTGGTCGTCAGCCGCGCCGCAGCGCCGGCGGATGTCGCGGAGCTCCTGGGTGTCGACGGCGACGTCGTCGTCAGGGCTCGGGAGATGTTCGACGGTGACCGTGTCATCCAGCTCGTCACCACGTACATCCCGACGGACGTCGCGGAGGCAGCAGGCGTCGAACAAGCAGACACCGGCGTCGGCGGCATCATCAGCCGCATGAAGGAAGCCGGGTACGACCAGGGCGACACCGCCACCGAGGACATCGAGCTCCGAGCGGCGACATCCGAGGAGTCCAGCCGTCTCGGTCTGCCCGAAGGTTCGGAGGTCCTGACCATCACCCACATCGGTGCGACCGCTGACGGCCGCGTTGTCGAGGTTACCCAGCACGTACTGGGCAAGGGCTGGAAGCTCCGCTACGCCGCTCCACTCGCCTGACACGCTCCCGCGAGCGGGGCCCCGGCTTCGCTGGGGCGCCGCTGCAGCCGACTCTCATGAACTCCCCTGGAAACGGATCCTTGAATTGAGTACCGAGCGCCTCACCGCCGCCGAGCTGGTGGAAGAACTCCGCAGCTCTCTGGACGCGGCCAACGGGTGGATTCCTGCGCTCTCAGGCGCCAAGGGACCGGCCGGCCTGGCCAAGAATGCCGGGCTCGCTGAAGTGGTGAGCGCGCTGCGGAAGTTCGCCAATGTAGCCGTCCCATCCCCCCTCGCACGCCAGTTGGAACGTGCCGCCGAATCGGCAGAATCAGCCCTCATCGCAGATGACAGCGCGTACGGGCACCTCGGGATGGCATACGCGTACATGGTCCAGGCCCAACGCATCGCCGAAGAGGCCGGGGTGACGACACGTGAGTAGCAAGGCCACAGAGTGTCGCCGGAGCGGTACAGTGGCCCGCGACGTTGATCAAAAAGAAGAGTGGCCCCGTCGATCGACCTTGAGCAAGTCGAGAGGGGCCACGTGGCCGAGGGACCTTGTGATGGGGGTCCGGTCGGCCTGCCGCACACCTTTTAACCTGAAGGAAGGTGCCGACGTGATCAGGGTACCCGTACCCAGCGCTCGACACACCGCACCCCGCCGTGGGGTCAGCAGCCGCGTGTTCGGTTGCTGGTCCTTCGACGGGGCGTTCGTGCTGTCCACGCGCATCCCGGTCCGCCTCTCTGTCGAGAGGGGCGGGATGACGTAAGCCTTCGGGGGCGGCGCCCGTTCGGGTCTTCATGCCGCCCCGGGACGCTCTGCCACAAGGTGTTTCCAGCACCTCGGCCACAGCGTCCCCTCGAATCTCCGGTCAGCCTGCCAGGGCCCCGGAGGGGTTGTTCGCCCCGATGCCAGTCGGCTGCGAACGGTCTATCTGTTGGTTCTCCCCAGAACCAAAGCCCGATGAGGGGCTTTGTTGTGTCAAGCGGCGTGGCCCCTGACGAGAGGCCATCTTGCCGTACCTGCTTGCCATTTTCCAGCCCACTCCCGGCCGTTTTCACCCTATTCGCGGCCTAAAAGTCTGCCGTTCGAGAAGAATTTCGGGCCTGAAAAGGTCGCCTTGGTGTCGTTCGCCGGGATCGCCCGTGGCACCCGATGCCGCGCCGGCCCTGGCCGTCAGCACCGCCCATAGCGCGCCCTCCGGCGCTGCTCGTACGGGGCGGGTCTCTCTATTCACAGGCCAGCGATCGCAGCGTCGGTGGATCGCCGATCGCTCCCGCTGGGCCCTGCTGGTTGCCCCGCCTGTCACGACGGCGGGCCGGTGAGGGCCGCGGCGGCGCCGGCCGCCGCGAGGATGCCTGGTCCGCGCTCGTCGGTCGACGGCCCGGTTGATGTGCTGCCGGAGTTGTTCGTCCCCGAGGCATGCCAGTGGCTGTCCACCACGGCGGGCCGCGTGGCGACGGACGGCTACTCCTGGATGCAGGCGGTCCACTGGGTCGCCGGATCGGGGTTGTACGAGCCGCGGGCGCACAAGTCGCACGGGCCACGAAGCTTCGGGCCGACGACGGTACTCGTCGCGCAGCTGCTCGCCGAGCTGTCGCCGTGCCGTCCAGGGGTCAAGTACCTGATGGCCCGGACCGGCTTGACCAAGCGCGCCGTGGAGTACCACCTGGGGATGCTGCGGGAGGCCGGGCTGCTCGCGTACGTCGTGCGCGGGACCCGGGTGCGCGGGCAGTCCGCGATGGCGTCGGAGTTCGCCCGGATCATCCCGGCGGAGTTCGACGCCGCGCTCGGGATCCGGACGAAGCAGCGTGACCCGGGCGCGCCTGCGTACACGCGGGTGATGACGGGGATCGCGGCCACGGGCCGGGAGTTGATGGCGCGCCTGGCGAAGAAGGCGGCGAGGAAGGTCCGCAAACCGCGGTCGAAGCCGAGGACCTCGAAGGCCCCAACCGGGGCGTCCCGGACAGGTGCTGACGGGGCGTCTGTGACGGCTGTTTCCGGAGGGTCGCGTTGCACCCCAATGCAGGGTGGTTCCCGCAGTTGCTCAACTACCGGTACTCCCACTCCTCCCTCTGAGAGCAAGCTCGCAAGCGGGAAGCACTCCCCCACCCCCAAGGAGCGGAAACCGAAGGCCCTCCGGAAGCTCAACCGGGTCGGCCGCCGCTACCAGCTGGCCCGCGAGCTCATCACCCTCGTGCCGTGGATGAGCCGCGCCTCCGTCCGGCGTATCGCCTGGGTAATCCGCCATGTCGCCGATGCCGGATGGTCGGCCGACGAAGTGCGGGCGGTCATCGACCAGATCTCCGTCTCCGACACCGTTCACCGGCCCTCCGGCTACCTCGCCCGCCGCCTCACCGGCGCTCACGAGCTGTGGAACACCCCCGCCCGCCGCCGCCAGCTCGTCGAGGACTGGCGCGACACCACCGCACGGCACACCGAGTGGGCCGGTGAACCCGAGCCCGCGACCAGCCCCCGCCTGGTCGCGCAGTTCATGGCCGGACTCGACCAGGGCAAGGCCGCCTACGCGACCCGCCAGGCCGCACTCGGACTCGACAACCTCAACACCCCCCAGGCCGGCGCCGCCGACGCCGAAGCGGACTTCGCCGCGTTCTTCGCCTCCGCAGACCCGACAGGAGCGTTCTGATGACCATCCCCGCCCAGCCCGGCTCCACCACCGCTGCGGAGACATCGGGGGTCGACCTCGCCCGCGCCGCTCTCCGCTCGGCGATGCAGGCCGCGAAGACCCGGCCTCCCGAGCGCAAGGCCCGGCGTATCAACACCAAGCGGGCAGACCGTACCGGGGGCCGTGACCCGCTCACCCTCGCCGGCGCCATCGAGCGAATGGTCACCGAACGCGGCTGGAAAACCCCCGTCGCCGGCGGCAATGTCCTCGGCCAGTGGGCGGACATCGCCCCCCAACTTGCCGGGAAGGTCTCCGCCGAACGGTTCGACGACGACACCGGCACCCTCCACCTGCGCCCCGCGTCCGACGCGTACGGCACCCAACTCCGCCTCCACCAGGCCCGCATCATCAGCACCATCAACCAGCACCTCCGCGAGAACCTCGGCGAGGACCCGGGCGAGGATCTGGTGCGGACCATCCGAGTCCTCCGGGTCGGAGCCCCCGCCCGCCCGGCACCCGAACCGGCCGCCGACCCCACCCCGGCACCCCTCTCGCACACGGCCGCACAACCGGTCGCCAACGCCGAGCCCCGCCCACGGAACCCCGCCTACCTCGCCACCCTCGCCCTAGCCCGCGAGCACAAGCCCCACCCCATCGTGCACCCCGACCTCACCCACATCGTCAACGCGCAAACACAAGCCCTGCTCTGCAACCGCGAGCCTGAAACGGCATTCTCCGAGGCCGTGTACCAGCAGGAACAAGCCGACGCCCGCCGCGCCCTGGAGGCCACTCAGCGACGCACCAGCCTCGAAGCCAGCCTGGCCGCCGCGCGCCGCCGCAAGCGTGCCGAGGAAGCCGGTGCGACGACAGCGCAACAGACACCGCCGCTGCGGAACACGGCGTGAACAGGCCCGAGGAGAAGGACGAAGTCCCCCGGCAACACCACGAGACCGCGTCGACGCCGCAGCCCCGCGACGAGCCCGGGCCGAACGCGTCCGGCAGACAGACAGACATACGTGGGCGCAGTGGCCCCGCGGACCGAAACGCGGGTGCCTGCCCTGTTACGCGACCCGAAGCGGGTCCCCAACCGGACCCAGGAAGACAACAAAGGAGCAGCATGCGCAGCGAGCGGCACGACGCAGACGCGTACGGGAAGGAGCTGGCCGCCATCAGCCGACACCAGAGCGAGGCAACGAGCGCGCGGTTCACGGTTTTCCAGGCCCTGGCCGCCGCCGGGATCGGACACGAACAGGCCGACGACATCGTGGCGAAACTGGAGGCCGGGGCTGTGGCCGGCGCCCACACCTGGATCTCCGAGAGCAGCCCCCCGCACAAGTCCGAGCCGCACTTCGAGGACGGCTGGTTCGCCGGCGTCCGCGACGTCGCCAGCTACCTGCTGCGCATCGCCGACACCACCGCCCACGCGGGGCGCGGGCGTGCCGCCTCCAGCGCCATGTTGCTCACCCACCTCCAGCAGCCGGCCTACCCCACCCCGGAGGCGACGACGACGGACGAACCCGCCCCGGCCCCGGCCTCGGTGCCGTCGCTGGAGGCGAAGGACGTCCTGGCGACGGCGGAACGCTTCCCGTGGGCCGTGGCCGCCCCGGGCACACGCCACTGGCCGGACGGGTCGGACTTCCTGGACGTCGCGCTGGGCGCGGTGGCCAACGAGGAACGCGCGGGGTACATCGAGCGCCTGGAGGCGTTCGTGGAGGAGCACCGCGACCGCCTGGAGAAGATGCTGCGCGCGTACGGGCCGGGCAGCAGGCCCGCCTCGCACGGCCGGTACGCGCTGGTCGGACAGCCCGAGACCCTGGTCATCCTGGAGCGGATGGAGACCGCGCCGTTCCTCCTGCGCAGCCGGTGGGAGGAAGAGCTGGAGACAGTCCTCCTGGACGACCTCGAGTTCGCGTGGGGGCCGCGCACCCGCCTCAGCCGGTGAACACCCGGGAACAGCCAGCGGGGCCGGGCAGGGTGATCCCGTCCGGCCCCGCTGTCGTCGGGTCAGCCGAAGTCGAGCGTGTCCTGGGCGAAGTCGGCCGGGGCCGGGTGGGCGGGGGCGCCGACGGTCCGTCCGGGCGGGCGGCCTGCCAGCGTTCGGCCACCGGGCCGTCGAGGCTCTCCAGTGGATCTGAGCCCGACCGAACGGTGCCCCGGCTGAGGAAAGCAGCCGGGGCACCGCCTGTACCGTGCCGAACGGCCGCGGTGCGGTCGAGGACACCCTCAGCCTCCGCGGCGGCCGTGAGGGTGGCGCCAGCTCCACCCCTGCCGGTGGGGATGGAGCCGTGTTCAGGATCGGATGCTTCTTTCCGATCCTGGAATCAGTCCCATGTCTTTCACTCTCCTTTGCAGCGTGGACGTGCTGATGCCGAGTCGTTGTGCGATGGCGGATTGGGGGAGGGCGGTGTCGCACCAGAGGCGGGTCAGGAGGTCGGTGTCTAAGGGGACGGTCCTTAAGCGCTGCGGGTGGTGGGGTAGGCCGAGTTTCCGGGCTCGGGCTTGGGCTGAGGCGTAAGTGGTGCCCAGTTCTGCTGCGATCTGTTCGACGGTGAGTTCGGTGCCGGGCCAGAGTTCGACGAGGCGGGCTTCTCGTTCCTTCGTCCACTGGTAGTCGGCGATTTGGTGGATGGAGCCGGGGCGTCTGCCGGTTGGGCGTTTGGGTAGGCCGGCCGCTTGGGCGTGTCTGTGGAGCGTGCCTTTTGAGATGCCGAGCTTGGCGGCGATCTGCGCGTTGGTGAGGTCGGTTCGGGGCCAGAGGCGGGTGAGTTCGTTGGTGTCGGTCATGTCTGCTTAACGCTCTTGTGGTCTGCCGGGTCACGACCCTTGACACTTTGACTCACGTGAGTCATAGTCGTGTCATCGCCAGGGAGAAGGAGACCCCGATGAACACCACCACCGCAGCCCAGACCGCGAACGTCACCGTCGCCACCATCCGCACCTGGGCCCGCAACGGTGTCATCGCCGCCACCAAGACCGCCGGCCGCTGGGTCATCGACACCGCCTCCCTCGCCCGCCGCATCGCCATCGGCGCCATGAAGCGACCCGCCAAGCCCACCGTCTTCACCACCGAGAACATGGTCGCCATCGGCGGACACCGCTGGCAGAAGAACGGCATGGACCGCGTCTACATCAACGACTGGGCCGGGTTCGCCGGCCTGGAAGTCGCCACCTACGGCACCGGCAACATCTCCTGGGCGGCCTGGGACGGTGACAAGATCGCCAATCGTCAGGCTGGCCTCTTCCTCGGCGTGATCGACAAGGTCTGGTTCGACGCCGCCGACGGCAAGCTCCACTGCCGCTACGGCTACAGCGCCCCCCGCGTCGCCACCCGCGAGGACATCTGGGAGATGACCGTCGACGGCATCCGCGCCGCGATCACCGCCCTCTAGAAAGGACAGTCGTGAAGCCTCTTTGCCGCTCCACCGCCCCCGCCCGACTGGCCACCCGGTTCGGCATTCCCACCTGCTGTCGGCTGCTTGGCCACACAGGCGGCCACGTGGACGCCGCTAGCCTCCGATGGAACGAGCCCGGACCGACCGCAGTCGAGCCTGCCAGCAGGTGGCCGGACTGGGCGGCCACCGAGTACATCGGTGAGGACGGTCGAGCCCACCAATGGGATGACGTTGTTGAGGAGCCGATCTCGTATGACTCCGCGCAGGAGTCGTACTCAGACGAACCAATGACCTACCGAGAGCTGGCCTACGACCTGGCGGCAGCTCAGGGGATCGACATCGAAGACTTCTTTGACCGGCAGAAACTCCGTCAGGGAGAGGCGGACCAGATGTCGCCGCCATGGGTCCAGGACGACGACGGGTACGGCTACTGAGCCTGTGGTCAGCCGGACTCCCTCCGCTCTCTGATCTCCCCTCCGTACCGAAAGAGACCGCCATGTCCTACGTCACCAACACCAGCTACGGCAGCTGGAACAACCACATCGACCAGTACGCCAGCGGCCTGGAGCACACCGTCACCGAGGCGTTTGGGTCCGAGGGAACCGACGGCTTCGATTTCGACGGAATCGTCAGCGCCTACCGCAACGCGATCAACGACGCCCTCCCGCCCTCCGTCGCCCTGACCGGAGACGAGTTCATCGGCCCCGCCTACACAGACGACCAGGACTTCGACGGCTACCCCCTCAACGAGCACGGCGAGCTGGACATCAAAGGCATCGTCGACGACATCGACCTGTGGGAGATCGTCGCCCGGTACGAACTGTGGACCATCGACCGGGTTGCTCAGGAACTCGGGTACAAGACGGTGTCGGCGAACGGGTCGGCCCGTAAGAAGATGTCCGCCTGGGGCGTCAAGGCCGCGGTCCACAAGGCGAACCCGGACTCAGGCCGAGTGCAGGCGTACTACCTGTCCGGCGAGGTCCGAGACGCGCACGCCTCCCGTCCCGGCCAGGGAGCCCGTGGCGACAAGAGCGCGTGACCGCCTCCCGCCCGACCGTGTACCTCCAGAGCACACGGACCCGACGGGCCGCCCCCACCTCCACCGCCACAAGAGCCAGGAGTCGCATCGTGAGTAGCGCAACCCGGCTACGGGAACCCGCCCTGCGCCCGTACCAGAGCGAGGCGATCAACGCGGTCGTCACCGGGCTCGCCGACGCCGGCAAAGGCCAGCTCTACGCGGCGTGCGGCAGCGGGAAGACCCTCATGTCGGTCATTGCCGCCCGCGAACTCGTCCCCAGGGACGGACTGATTGTCGTGCTCGCCCCGTCCCTGTCCCTGGTCGCGCAGACCGTCACCGCCTGGCGAACCCTGTCCCGTGTGGACGCGGTCCTGGCCGTGTGCAGCGACGACACCGTGGCCGACGCCCCCGCACACCTGGAGGACGTCGACGCCCGTGTCACCACCGACGCCGGGGAGATCGGCGACTGGCTCACCACCCAGCGCGGCCGGCGGCTGATCGTGGGCACCTACCTCTCCGCCCACCGGCTCGCAGAAGCCCTGACCGGCCGGCAGGCCGTCGCCGATCTCGTCGTCTTCGACGAGGCGCACCACCTCGCGGGACGTACCGACTACAGCACGCGCCGGGTCCTGGACGAGACGTTCCTGCCCGCCCGGCGGCGCCTGTTCATGACGGCCACCCCCCGGATCGACGAGGTCCGCACCGAGACATCACTGGGCTCGGTGTCGATGTCCGACACCGCCGTCTTCGGCCCGGTGCTCTACGAGTACCCGTGGGCCAGGGCCATCCGCGAGGGCTACCTGGACGACTACCGGGTCGTCATCATCGGCGTCAGCCGCGCCCAACTCGTGGACATCCTCAGCGACGAGCGCCTCCTGGTGGACGAGCCCGGGGCGCCGGACCTGCGCATCCTGGCCGCGCAGACCGTCATCGCCCAGGCGGCCCGCCAGTACGGGCTGCGCCGGATTCTCGCGTTCTCCAACCGCCTCGACGCCGTGGCGGAGTTCACCCGCACGCTGAGCACCACCCTTCAGCGGCTCCCGGCCGGCAGCCGCCCCGCCGGGGAACTCCATACCGCGCGGGTGACCGGGGCGATGGACCACCGACAGCGGGAGAATGCCCTGGAAGCGCTACGGACACCCCCCGGCGGGGCTGAGGGGTGGACGGTGCTGACGAACGTGCGCTGCCTGTCCGAGGGCGTGGACGTCCCGGCCGTCGACGCCGTCGCCTTCACCCACCCCAAGCGGTCCCAGGTCGACATCGTCCAGGCCGTCGGGCGGGCCATCCGCCGCTCCCGCAGCGAGCAGGACGTCGCCACAGTGATCGTGCCCATCGTCGTCCCGGACTCCGTGGAGGACATCAGCGACCTGGACCCCGGCGAGTACCGGGTCTTGTGGCAGGTCCTGCGCGCCCTGCGCGCCCATGACGAGACGCTCGGGATCGAGCTGGACACCCAGGCATCGCACGACCCCACCAGCAACCCGCAGTTGCCCTCCCGGATCACGGTGGAACTACCACCGGGCACCAGCGACGACGTCCTGGCCGGGATCAAGGCCCTGACAGTCAAGCAGGTCACCTCCACCTGGTGGGCCGGGTTCGGGCAGGCCCGCGCCTACTACGAGACCCACGGCAACCTGTCGATCCCCGCCGACCACGTGACGGACAGCGGCCTGCGGCTGGGCACCTGGCTCATCAACGCCCGCCAGCACCGCCGCAAGGGGTGGCTGCGCCGCGATCGCATCGACGCCCTGGACAGCATCGGCATGGCCTGGGACACCAAAGACGTCCCCTGGCAGCGATTCCTCAAGGAGCTGCGCGCCTACCGGAAGGAACACGGTCACGTCAACGTGCCCCAGTCCTACGTGACCCCGAACGGCTACTCCCTCGGCTCGAAAATCAACACGACACGCACCCGGCCGGACCGGGCCCCCGCTTCCGTGCGGGCCGCCCTGGACGACCTCGGGATGATCTGGGACAGCCGGGACCTGGCCTGGCAGGAGTTCTTCACCGCCTGCCAGAAGTACGTCCAGGAGCACGGCTCCCTCAACGACGTGAAGAGCGGGTGGAAGACCGCTACGGGCTACACCCTCGGAGTCCGTCTCAAGCGCTACCGGGCGCAGTGGCGCGAAGGAACGATCGACCCGGCCGAACTGGCCTCCCTGAGGGAACTGGGGTGGGACCCGGAGCAGGGCGGTAAAGCTGGCACCTGGGCACGGTTTTTGGCCGCTGCCGACCGGTACGTCGCCGAGCACGGCACCCTGCGCACCGTCCGGAAGGACTACGTCGACAGCGAGGGGTACCCGCTCGGCAAGAGCATCATGTACTACCGGAACCTCAACAACGGCACACGGACGAGGAACGGCAAAGTGACCGAACTCCCGCCCGAACGCAAGCAGGCCCTGGACGAGCGGGGCATGTCCTGGGACTCGGTCTGGGCTGCGAAGCCGTCCCGGGACATCACCGCGGACGAAGCAGCGGCACTTACCGCACTCCCGCCACACCAGGCGGGCCTGGAGATCATGCGGCTCGTCGACGACCTGAAAGTCGCCCAGGCAAGCATCGCGGACGTCTTAGGGATGCACCGGTCCCAGCTCAACACCAAGATCCAGGGGTACCGGAAGACAGGCCGCTGGCCGGTCCAGCGCAAGGGCAGCGGTCGTCGTGGCACGGTGCGGGAGAACGGGCAGTCCGCCTGACCCAAGACGTACGAAAGCCCCCGAGTCATCTCGGCTCGTAGGCGACAAAAAACAGCCCACCCGGGGAGCAGAGCGTGACCGACAGTCTGCTGGAGTTCGTGCGGGCCCGGCTCAACGACAACCTGGCGAACGCCCGGTTGATCGGGAACACCCTCATCACCCAGCGAGAACGGCTGGGCGTATCCCTCGAAGCGGCGGAGAAGCAAGCCCGTGCCAACGCCGGCGCGGCAGAAGCTCTGCTGACGCTCCTCGAAGAGACCGTCGTCCCCTACCTCGGCACCACCGGACGCAGCGGGCGCAACGCGGAGCGGCAGCTTCTCCTGCTCGCCCAGGCTCACACCGGGCACCGCGACTACCGCGAAGGGTGGCCGACGTAGACCGGCGTACGAGCAGAACCTGGGCCGGGCGAGCAGGAGCTCGCCGAACTGCGAACCGCTCGGGCGAAACTGCGGCGCGGCGACGTCCGGTCGGTGGGTGCAACTCCCGACGTAGCGCGCCCCCGTCGACGCGAAGCGGGCTGCGGTCCGCGCCAACTCCCAAAGCCTGGTCCACAGGTGTCGCGCTCGGGCAGGTCCTGAAGTCCCGCCGCACCGCCCAAGAGGGCTGCATCTGCTGTGGCAGGGGCCGCTATCCCAGCGGGGCGTTATCGACGAAGACGGGACGGTGTTCAGCGAGTTCGCGGGGCAGGTCTTCCACAGGCATGATCGCAACAGCGGGTGTAATGCCGCGGGCCCACCGAGCTGCCGCCCGTCGGGTTCGCTCATGCCGCAGGACGATCAGCGACGGATCTCTCAGGGTCTCGGCGCGCACCACCGCCCAGTCGCACTGTCCGAGCGCCGAGCGGAGACTCTGGCTCAGACCTCTCAACATCCCCATTGACTCCCCATCCTGGTGATCGTCATCGCACGCATCAGGCCGCCGGCGTCAGTTGTCTCGACCAAGTCTCATCTATCGCGACTCGGCGCACCAGATCTGTCGCCGAGCTCATCTGCATGCGGGCGCTGCCTGTCGCGGACGGTCCCTCGTGGCCGAGGTATTCGGCGACCCTGCTGACCTGCCTCCGCTCGTAAGTTCGGTTCGCGTAGGCGTCGAATGAAGCATGCCGCGCCTCATCTACACGGTGAACAAAGCGCTCACGAACGCGCAGATCGCCGACCTGTACGACCTCTCCGAGAAAAGCAAGGCCGTGATCGGCCTGTGGCAGAACACGCTTCCCTCACCCGTGACTCCTTCACCTGGTGCATCAGTGGCGGACTCCTTTCGGGTCCTCTGGCACGCCTCCGGGGCGTCGAGAGCGGCGATGCTTACGGGCGCGCCGCCACCGGCCCGAAGTCGCCGCTAGCCCACTCTTGTTCGGGAACGGTGCGCTCGGGAGGCGGCTGCGGGATGTCGGGCGCGGTCGCGAAGAAGAGTGCGGCCAAGGTGACGAAGAGTGCTGCCACGGCGATCTCCACTTTGAGCAGATTTCGGACGCTGAGCTTCAGCCTGGCCGCACCTACAGCCACTTTGTCCGGATGAGCCCAGGCTTGGTAGGCCATCCAGCAATACAACACTGCCACGCCGGCACAGAGCCACGGCAACTTCATGTAGATAGACAACAGGACCTCCAGTTGGAACTTTCCGAAGTCGAATGATTACGACACGTTACCTAAGGGGCCGCTCTCCACTTTCGCTACCCTGGGGTTGGCATTATCGCTACCCTAGGGCAGCATTACAGGTGTCGACCTACCCGAAGGAGAGCGCCATGCAGATCGAAACCGCCGACGACTACGAGACCCTCGCCGCAACCGTCGCCATCCGCGCACCCCACGCCCGCTTCATGGACGAGATCACCGCCAACGCCGGCGCCGACTACCACAGCGTCTGGCTGGACGAGACCGACAGCACCGTGTGGCACGCCTGGGCCGAGCCCGGCGAGGACCTGTGGACGCTCGACCACGAACCGGTGGGCGAAGCCATCGCGTGGATCACGGAAACCCTCACTCTCGTTCTCGACGCCCTCGCCTCCCCCGAGGAGGCAGACCACTACCTGGACCAGGACGGGCGGGAAGAGAGCGACCTTGACGCGCTCAATGAGCTGGAAGCGGTACGGCTGGCAGGGATGCGGTATGGCGGCGCGGACCCCGTGGTCATCGACCGCAGGATCCGCGCGGAGATGGACGCCCACCGGGAGCAGATCCGCCTGCTCGCACGGCTGCGGGCCGGCAACTTGCAGCGGGCGTTCGGTACCGAGCGAGGCGCCGCCGCTGCGGCATCCAGGGCTCTGGGAGTTACGCCGGAGGCTGCACGGCGTGCTCTTTCCGCCGCCGACGAGTTCGACACCCGAGTCCGCGACACGGCAGAGCAAGCACGCCAGGAGCAGAAGGCGTAGGGGCTCTGACACCGACTGCCCACCGATCAACTCCGGTCGGGGCAGCCTTGGTTCGCAGGCGTTGCCGTGTCCTGGCGGTACGTACGGCCCGCTGCCATCCTGAGCGGGCGGACTTCGACTTCGAGTGCCCCTACTGCGGCACGGACTGCTGGGTCTTCTGTCCGGACGTCGGCTTCTGGGGAACCAAGTACCAGGCGCCACACGAAGTCGACTGCTAGGCGTGCGGAGGGACCTTCCACCCGGTCTTCGACTGATGACACGTCACCATTCCGTCACACCGCCCCCATGTGGCGTTCACAGGCCCGATGATGCCCTCAACCGACCTTAGGGGCCCTGATGCGCCGAAACACCCGCAGAACACCACCTGTCACCACCGTGGCCCTGTTCCTGGCGACGCTCACACTCGCCAGCTGCTCCAACGACCCCGAGTACACCGCGGCCGACTGCCGGGACCTGCTGGAGCGCAACTTGCTCGCCGACAACGTCCAGGACGTGTCGCAGGAACCCGAGTGCGCGCACCTGAACCGCGAGAAGTACGGCGAAGCGGTGAAGACCGTCCTCATCGAGCACAAGGACCGCATCATCAACCCCGGCGGGTGACCTGCACAATCACGGGTCTGGCCGCTTCGGAACCCTCCCCCGAACCTGGTCTGTCAACACGCCCGGCCCCGCGGTGCGTTGCTTCGTCCGGACCAGCACCGTGCGGCAGCGCATCAACGCCCCGACGGCCCAGCCCGGCATAATCCTCACGGGCACTGGCCGCCCCCGTGCACTCGGCACACTGGTACATGCCGCCGTCGAGTTCCGTCATCGTCTCCGCGGGCCCGGTGGTGTACGTGAGGTTGTAAGGGTGGGGTAGGCGACGCCCGGGTGGTCTGCGGCGGCGGCCGGGCGGTCGCAGCTGAGCTCGGCGATGACGGCGGTGCCGCGTGTGTCGGGTGTGCAGGAAGTCGCGCATGATGCGGTTGGCGCCGAAGACCGTGTGTCGCCGGCCAACCCGACGTCGCAGAGCCGACCAAGTGCTGGGTTTGGCCTTGTCCGGCGTGTCGCAGGGATGGAAGGAGCGTGAGTCCGGGGCAAGGAGCTTCGGGAGCGCTGAGAATCTCATAGGGGGCGCTGTGAACATGATCCATCCGGTCGCCAATGGACTGCGTACCGACTATCCGGTTCCGGGGTTGCCGTTCATCAACGATGAGCGGCTGCCTCTCGACAATCCTGACGCGATCGAGCGGACCGGCCGCGGCCAGGGAGAAGGGCTGTGGGGGCGCACGGATACGTTACGCGGTGGAGGGTGGGTGGCCTTCACGACTGAGACGAAGAACCGTGCGTATGCGTGGGCGGTCCATCAGCACCCTGAGTACGGACGCACCGTTCTGCTGATCCGCGACCAGGACATGAGTTCACTGCATCACGACTGGATGTTCGGTCGCAACGGGTTCCTCTACCGGCACGGCGGCTACTGGTGGGACGGCACCGCATGGCACCGGCCCAGCCAGGTCGTCGACCGCGCCTACGAGGGATACGACGCCCGCCCCGTCCAGGACGCCATCACCGTCACGGCCGCGGACCTCCTGGCCCACCCGGGAGAAGCGGGCAACGCCCGCATCGCGAAGATCGCCGACTTCACCGCCCCCGAGGAACCGCTGCCCCACTGGCACGACCATCTCGCCCTGTGGGCCTCATCCCGCCGACCCGGCTCCCTGCCACTCGCCCGGTGCGTCATCGACCTGCGGGCACCGGAACTCGAACCGGCCCGCTTCGTCGACCGAGCCGGCCTGGCGCAGATCGCAGGCATGGCTCCCGAGGACCTGCCGCACCCGAAGCACGGGCGCAGCACGCTGCCCGTTCCCCAGACCGAAACACCCGACGGCCCGCGCTGGTCCCGGCCCGTCGCCGGCGACTGGGCCGAACAGCATCGCAGGGTCCACGGGCCGCGGGCACTCCTGTCCGGCACCACGACACCGTTCGGCACCGACCAGCCCTTGGGCCTCGTCGCCGATCACCACCGCCTCACGAAGATCATCTCTGAGGGTCTTGAGGCCGCGGACGATCGTAAGGACAAGCGCCTCTTCGGGCGCGGCAGGACGAAGCGCGAGGAGTCCGCCGCACACCTCGCCTGGTGGCCCGCAGTCGCCCTCAGCGACAACACCGACGGCTTCATCCCCACCTCGGCCGTACGCACCACCCTCATCGAGGCAGTCGTCGGCGGCCTCGCCGACGACGTCGAACGCGCCGGGAAGACGAACAAGGCAGACGTCTCCCTCGGTGACATCAGGACCGATGTCGTCAAGCTCCTCGACTGGTACATCCTGCGCGAACCAGGTCAAACGCCAGGGCTCTTCGGAGAGATCTGCCTGCTCGCCCGCGTGCGTCTCGGGCTCAAGCCCAGAGACGTCGGCAGTCTCCTGCGACGATCACTCCATCTGGACAGCGAGTTGGACGGCAAGACCGTCGACGCCCTACTCGATCTGGCACTGCCGCCCTCAGCGGCCCCGATCAGACCAGCACCCGCGACGAGCTGAAGCGCGCCGCCGACCGGAATGCCGGCCAGACGGCACTCACGACGATCACGGTGACAACGCCGACGTGCGGGTGGAGTCAGACGAACTCGCCGTTGAGGTGCTCCGCGTTGCGCCGGCCGCTGCCCTTGCGGCCGGCGTGCGCATCTGGACCTGGTCGGCGGCGTAGCGGTTCTCTCCCGAACGGCCGGGCTCGCGTTCAACCGGGGCGAGTCCTCTGCGGTCGATCCAGGTCCGGCCACCGCTTGTACTCCCGGCCGAGATAGGCGTCGAGCGCATCAGGGCGCCTGGTCCACTTAGCGGTCCGGGGCCGGGAGATGGGTTGCTGTCGAAGCACCCCTGAGCCCAGAGAAGGGGCGACGGCGGACAGCCCGCCTCGATGAGCAGACGGAGTACAACATGCTGGTGCGCTTCATGGAAGGCCCCCTCGGCGGCCTCGAACTACAGACAGACGACTTCCCGTGGCCCGGCGGCTGGTTCAGGATCGGCGACCAGGAGTGGGCGTTCTACATGCCCACGCACGAGGAGCCGGGTGTGGTGCTGGCAGATCACCAGCCCATCAGGCCGGAGCCGACTCAGAGCTGAAACGGACCTGGTGTCCGTGCCGCCGGGGCGACGCCCCGGCGGCACGGACACCGGAGTCAGCGTCGACGAACCTCTCCCCCACCTTCGATCAGCACCCCGCAGGCGAATCCTTCGCACTCGCGCGCCGAACACCAGTGACACACACTGGGGACAGGCACTCCCCCGAGTCGCCGACCAGCGAGCTGCCGCGTAGACAGGGTTTGACGGCGCGAGCTGAGCGGGAGGTCCTGCATGTTGCGTCCGGTGGTGGAGCCGATGCTCGCGCGGGCGGTCGACACTCTCCCAGGCCCGGCCGCCCTCCGCCGTCTCGCCTTCGAGATCAAGTGGGATGGATTCCGTGCTCTGCTGTTCACCGGGACACGCACTGGTGGGCCGGTGCTGCTCCAGTCACGTCGGGGCAACCTGTTCCAAGGCGCCTTCCCCGACCTCGTCACCGCGGCGAACGACCAACTCCCCCAAGCTCTCGTCCTCGACGGCGAACTTGTCGTATGGAATGGGACGGAGCTGTCGTTCGCGGCCGTGCAGCGCCGCGCGGTCTCCGGCACCCGCAACGCCCGCCAACTCGCCGCCGCACTCCCGGCCTACTACGTTGCTTTCGACATCTTGCAGGCCGATGGCGAAGAGACCGTCAACCGGCCCTATCTGGAGCGCCGGGCTCTGCTGGAGACCCTGTTCGCCGAGCGCGCACTGACGGCACCGTGGACGCTGTGCCCGATGACCAGGGACCCGGAGACCGCGCAGGAGTGGCTCCGGGACTGGACGCAGATCCCCGGGCTCGAAGGCGTCGTACTCAAGCCCGTAGGCGGCAGGTACAAGCCCGGCCGAAGAGACTGGACCAAGCTGAGACAACGGGATTCGACCGAAGCCCTGATCGGAGCAATCACCGGCACCCTCGCCCGGCCGCAACAACTCCTCCTCGGCCGCTACGACGACAACGGACGACTCAGGACGATCGGCCGTACGACCACGCTCCGGCCAGACACAGCCCGCCAGCTCGCCGGCCACCTCACACCAGCCGGCCCCGAACACCCCTGGACCGGCGTCACCTTCACCTCCACCTGGGGCAGCCGAGAACCCCTCCACCCCCTCCTCGTCAACCCCGGCCTGGTCGCCGAGATCAGCGCCGACACCGCCGTTGACCGCGGCGGCGTGTTCCGCCACCCACTGAGATTCGTACGGCTGCGCCTGGACCAGAAGCCGGAGGACGTCGCCCCGTACGGAGCGGGATCTGTGGCCTCGTCAGGATGAGAACCTCGCATGCCCGCTCGCCAGACCGGGGCTGACAGCGGCGTATGCCGAACGGAGATGGCAAGCGGTCGATACAATCGGGAACGCCCCCGGCAGGGAGGCGAACCACCAGGGCTCGTTCGTGGGGGCCCGGCCTGCGGCGCCCGCACCTCTACGAGGTCAGCCGCTCAGGGGCCCGGAGGCATTTCACATTCTGTGAATCGCCCCTACGTGGCAGAAGCGGAAGACGTGGCGAAGAAGAAGAGCAGAGGGACCAACCCCACTGCACCGCTGGTCAAAGCCCCAATCCGCATCGGTGCCATTGATGCGCCGGCAGCCATCGCCGAGCTGCGCGACCTCCATGAGAGAGCCGAAGACCCGCGGGTCGACCGGATGCCGGAAGACTCCGAGCTGTACGGCGCGCTCCTCTATCTGGAGCAGAACCGAGACGCGCTCAAGCCCCTCGGCGAGGCAGCACGCCGTGAAGCGGCGGTCACCCGCACCCGCCTGTGGGAGTACCTGCGCGAGCAGACCGACATCCACCAGCTCCGCGCCATCGACGACGCCCGTGACGCGAAAGCCGAGTGGTCCACCCTGGCTGCGCCCCTCGCGGTACGAGCGGCGAGCGCCGCTTACAACAAGGCCGTTCGTCTGCGTGGTTCTGCTCTCCGTGGCCCCGAGGCCGGCAGCACGCCAGTACGCCGTACTCCCGAAGCCATCCTCGAAGAAGAGCGGCGGATCGAAGCGGCGGCGAGGGCTGAGCGCCGCCGCGAACAGAAAGAGGAAGCCCGTCACGTCCTCATGAAGTCAGTTGCCCGGCGCCTCCTGCATCACCGGGACGAACTCGCCCAGGACAACGAGGAGGCCGAGGACTGGCTGGAGGAGATCGCCACCGTGCTGACCGACTGTGTCACCCCGGTCCAGAAGGCCAGTCTCGCCACCTACGTGTCAGCCACCGTTCGATCTGTTCGAGGCGCTTCGGGCACCGCCGATGCCCAGGCCGCACTCGCCGCCGCTGTTGAGCTGATGGAAACGCGCTGACCGGCGCACTTCGCGACTTCAGCACATCCAGGTCCGCGGGAAGAGACCCTGAAGACTGCTCAGCTTCCGGCGTCGCCCGCGTCAACGTTGCTCATGGCCAGCCCGTCGTCGAGTACCCGTGGACCGGATGAACATCAACCAATCCGCGAAGCGTAAGAACACTGACCACTGGGCGTCGTAGGCAACGGTCGACGCGGATCGATGGTTCGTCATGACTGATGCAACGATCTTGCCGGGCCCGTTAATGTCGGTTCATGCTCATCGCTAACGTCTCCCCCCGCACAGGCGGAAAAACTACCAATTCCGGATGGTTCGGGCACGCTTTGGAGGAGGCAGAAGGCGAGTACGAACCGTACGGGTTCGACGCCGACCACTCCCAGCAGTTCTACAACTGGAGCCTCACCGGAGAGTTTCCCTTCCCCGTTGAACCCGCAGCCACTGCGAAGTTCCACATCGAGCACTTCGTGCCGGACGGCAAGATCGGCATCGTTGACTGCGGTCACACCGAGAACCACCCCGACATCACCAACAGCGTGCTGCGAGTGGCTGACCTCGTGATCCTCCACATGTCGCCCACCAAAGCCGACTTCGACCGCGTCGATGATCCTCCAGACAAGACGAAGATCGCCGACATCATCGCCATGAGCGCAGCTCTCCGCCCCGACCGTCAGCCCCCGCCAGCATGGGTGCTACTCAACCGCACCGTGACCGGAGCCGGGTCCACGAAGCAGTACCGGGAAATGATGGAAGACGAAGGCTGGAACGTCTTCACCACCACCATCCCGAGGACCGAGGTGTTCGGCCAGTCAGTCAGCTACCCCGTCTCCGGTGCCAAGCGCGGCCCCTTCGGTGCGCTCGTCACTGAGATGGAGACGCGAGGACTGCTGCTCGCGAAGACCGGACTCAAGGAGCAGCGGTGACCGCGACGTCACACACGAAGCGTCTGCAAGAAGAGAAGGAGCGACGCCGCCTGGCACGCGAGGAAAAGGCCGCCGCTGCCGCTGCGGGTGGTGACGGATCCGGAAGCGAGACTGGCAGTGGGGGCCTCCCGGCTTCACGCAAGCCCACCGGTTTGGCTCCGCGACCGCAACCATTCACCCCCGATCTTCTTCCAGCAACCAATCCGGTCGATGCAGTCGGTGAGCTGTCGACGGAAGAGTTGGACGAGCTGGACCGGTGTGAGCGCGCCTTCGCGAACGCGGACCAAGCGGAGTGGATGCGAGGTTCCGCGCTGGAGTCAGTCAAAGCACGCAAGCTGTTCCGCCAGAACGGCAGGACGTGGCCGGAGTACTGCGAAGAGATCGGTCTGAGCGAATCCGACGCTAACCGGATGATCCAGGAGTACCCACTGGCGAGGGCGATCGCCCAAATTTGGGTGAGTCCGAAGATGATCCCGGACTCGCACGTGCGGGCGCTTCTGCCCCTGTTGCCCTACTACAGCACCGAACGGGTTGCTCAGGGATACGTCGCCCTCTGGACGTGGGCCAAGGACGAGGGGCAGCGCGTGACCGCAGCCAACCTCAGGGCCCTGGTTCAACGGTCGGTGCAAGAGCTGCCGTCCGATGCGCCTCTTCCGGTCGCCGAGTTCGTCGCCCGCCCAAAGGCAATCGCACCGGCTGTCCCGGGGCAGACGAGCCCTTCGACCTCCTCGCGCAAGCCGGACGACACAGGCAGCAACGATCCGGCCGGTCACCCAAATTTGGGCGACTCCCCCAGTGGTCGAGACGATTCGCCGGCTGCCCCGGAACCGAACGGTGACGGCCCAGCTGGAGGCGGCGATTCACTGGCCGCCCCAGAAGGGCAGGGTCCCCCAAGATCGGGAGACGGCCCGCATGAAGGCCACGCAGATGACGAGGTCCTAGACGCCGAGCTGGTGAGCGAGGAGAAGGCCAACGACGTTGCCGCTGCGCTCTCTGGGCTGACGGAAGGCATCGAGCTGAAGATGGTCGGCGGTTCCCCAGAGACCTTGCGGAGGATCGCGTCCTCCGCAGACATGATCCGCAAGGCGGCAGAGGACGCACTTGCCGACCGGTGACAGTCACCCAAATTTGGGTGACCAGCATGCAGGAGGCGACCCGGTCAGGGGCGCCTCCTCATCGCTTTCGGCGGTCACTTTTCGTTGACGATCCCTCTCGTGACCATCCGAACGATCCTCCCTCGCGACCGAGCGTGAGAGTGTGAAAGCCGCTCAAGGAGTGATGCCAGATGCTGGAGGGGCGCACCACGTGACCGCGGGAACCACAGTGCAACTGACGCGCACACACCGGATACTCATCGGCGTCGTCACCTTCGGTGCGGTTGTCATCGCCGCGATCGGTTTCGCGGGGTCGTACTCCGCCGTGCGCGACCTCGCCGAGAAGAAGGGCTTCGGGCAGTTCTCGATCGTCTTCCCGATCGGTATCGACGCGGGCATCTGCGTCCTGCTCGCGCTCGACCTGCTGCTGACCTGGATGCGGATCCCGTTCCCGCTCCTGCGCCAGACCGCCTGGCTGCTCACCGCCGCGACGATCGCCTTCAACGGCGCCGCCGCCTGGCCGGACCCGCTCGGCGTGGGCATGCACGCGGTGATCCCGATCCTGTTCGTCGTCTCCGTCGAGGCGGCGCGCCACGCGGTCGGCCGTATCGCGGACATCACGGCCGACAAGCACATGGAGGGTGTCCGCCTCACCCGCTGGCTGCTGTCGCCCGTCCCGACGTTCAAGCTGTGGCGCCGGATGAAGCTGTGGGAGATCCGCAGCTACGAGGACATCATCCAGCTCGAACAGGACCGGCTCATCTACCAGGCCCGCCTCCAGGCGCGCTACGGCCGCAACTGGCGCCGCAAGGCGCCCATCGAGGCGATGATGCCGCTGCGGCTCGCGAAGTACGGCGTCCCGCTGGCGGACACCGGCCCGGCCGGTCTCGCCGCGGCGGGCATCGAACCGGCCTCGGTGTCCGTCGTGCGGGCCGACGCGCCGAGCGAGGAGAGCTCGCGCTCGTTGCCGGCGACGGAGTCCGGTCCGTACGCGATCGACGCTGCTGAACCGGAGCGCCGGGATGAGCCAATTGCGCCGGACAGCGTCCCGGTGCCGCCCGAGCCCGAGCCCGAGTCCGCCCCGGAGCAGGTGACGTTCGAAGACGCGTACCGGGCCTACGCTGCCGAGTACGGGGCATTCCCCGACGTGCGGCAGTTCGACGAGTACCTCATCCGGACCTACGGCGTACACATCGATGAGCGCGAGCTCGCGGCCACCGTCCGCGAGCTCGTTCAAGCGGAAGCCGCAGTGGCCGACGGCGGAGTGGCCGATGACCGTGACGTGGCCGATGGGGACAGTGGCCGATCCGCGCCGGAGATGACAGGTCCGGCCACAGCCCCGACGGAGTACGCGCACCTGTCCGCGCAGTCGCAGCCCGTACCGGAGCCTTCGGCCACCGAGCGCGTGCCCGCAGCCACGGGCCCGGTCGGCGGACGAATGGCCGCCAGGGGGATGCCGCCTCACCAGATGGCCGACGGCATGAACGGCGCAGCGATGGACGGTCCTACCGTCGCCGCGGGGCACACGGTGTGGGAGGCGTCGGCCACCGGCCACGGAACCGCGGCCACTGCGCTCATGCCGGAGCAGCGTGACGATGAGCCGGACCCGGATCCCCGCCGGCAGGAGATCGTGCAGGTTGTCGAGTGGATAGAGGAAGAAGAGGCTGCCGGGAGGGAGCTGAAGGGCGCGGAGGTGGCCAGGCGACTGGGCATTCCGACACGCACCGGCCAGCGTCGTCTCAACAGCGCGGTCGAGCTCCGCGCGGAGCTCCGGGAGAGGCACCGGGTGCCGTTGCGCTCGGTGTAGCGGCGGCTGACGAGCTGTCGGAAACGGTGGCCGATCTCGCATGTGGCCGATGACCTCAGCAGGTCATCGGCCACCGTCATGTCCGTGGCCGATGGGTGGCCGATGCCTGGTGGCCGATGGCCGGACCAGGGCTGATGCGGTGGCCGGTCAACCGCAGCGGCCACCGACGACGACACCTGGACTGACGGTCCGTCGTACCGGGGCGGGACGGACGGTGGCCGATGCGCGCTTCGTTGCGCGAAGGTGCCACCGTGGCGGGTGAGTTGTCTGCGGTGGCCGCCTGCGCTCAGCCGGTGTGGCCGCTCGGGACTCTCGTCTGGGGCTCCGGGGATGGCCGACGGCCCGTGGGGCGGACGCCTCTGGTGTGGAGCAGCTCGTTGAGGAGCTGCTCGGTCTCGATCTCCATCGGGCAGTCGAGTGTGCGGTTGATCTTCTGGAGTCTGATCATGGCGGTGTGGATCGCGGGCCGGTTGCCGGCCGCGTGCTCGATACGGAAGTAGTCGCGGTAGAGGAGTTCTGACGTCTCGTCGACTTCGAGTCCGGTGGTGACGGCTCGACGGGCGAGCACAAGGTCATGATGCGGGCCGGGCGTGGTGCGGTAGGTGGCGACGGTGTGGGCCACGTCCACGATGCGGGTGATCATTTCCTGCTGATAGGGCTCGCTCCACGGCAGTGGGTGTGTGCCGAACGGTCGTCCGCGCACCAGCGCGAGGGCTTCCTCCAGGCCGTGCACCCCGTCCGGCCCGTGGCGAAGGGCGTGTTCGGCGAGTTCGGTGAAGCGGGTCCAGTCGCACCGTACGTGCGGGGAGATGGCGCAGGGGTCGTCCTTGAACTGGCGGCGCGGGATGTACGGGGTGCCGTCCGTGTCGGTACCGAGGCTGCTGCGCAGGCCCCGCATGCGCGCGGTGAGGGTGGACAGCGACCAGGGACTGACGGGGTCCATGTCCGCGCAGATCGTGTCGGAGCTGCGGCCGGGCTTCAGTAGCAGGAGCGCGGCGAGCTGCGCCAGCCGGGGGCCGTGGCCGGTCATCGCGACACCGGTCACCTCCACCGGCCCCAGCACGCTGACTTCGGGAACGCCTGGCTCGTCCTGCTCGGTGGAGTCCGGTGCCGGGGGAGCGGTCCTGTGCGGGGCGGTGTGCCCGGTGACGGTGACCCGGGGGACCGGGGGGACCTCGGCGGGATCGCCGGACCCGGTCACCAGGGCGGTGAAGACGCTGGTCGCCCTCCCGGCATGGGGCTGCTGCTCGGTGCCCGGTTCGCTCTCCCGCGCCCACTCTTCTCCGGTCTCCTCGCCTGTGTCCCCCGTTTCGGGCTGCGGCTCACGGTCGTGGTCGTGGTCGTGGGCGTGGGCGGAAGGCGGGCCGGTGTCGGGGGAGTGGGGGAACTGCTCTTCGCCGGGGACGTTGCGCCAGGGGCCTTCCGGGGGGTTCGCGGGTTCGCCGGAGACGGCGAGCGCGGTGACGATCTGCTCGTACGCGGCGGGCTCCAGCCGCTGGACGGTGACCGGCGCGCCGATCCCTTCGAGGTCCTGGGGCCCGCGGTTGACGTTGATGACCTCGGCGTGGGGGAAGTACGCGGCAACGCCGGCGGCCGGGGCGATCAGCGCGACCGGCAGGTCGCCGGCCCGGTCGATGCTTTCGGCGAGCTGCCAGGCCGCGTCCGGGGCGAGAGCGGCACACATGATCACGTGCGGGTGGAGGGAGGCGTCGGGGAGCTGCCGTGTCTCCAGCAGGCGCTGGCTGAAGTCCTTGGCGGCGTGCTCGGCCTGGCTCATGTGCGCGATGCGCGACGTCGGCAGCAGCTGGGGGAGTCCTTCACCGAACGCGGCGACGGCGACTTCGCAGTCCGCGGACCACGGGCTCATCCCGAGTTCCAGCGCCAGCGACAGCAACGCCTCCTGGACGTGGGCGGGTTCGCCGTCGAGGAGGAGGACCTGGTGATGGGGGAGGTTGAGGAGGACCAGGTCGCCGCTCTCGGTGGCGCCGAGCGTCGCCAGGGCCGGGTAGGGGGCGGGGATCTGCTGGGCGTCGTCGACGGGCAGCAGGACGGCGTCGTGGGGGAGTGTCCACCATCCCCCGCCGTCGCCGGTGGTGAACGGCGGGAGTTGCTCGGCCGTGGGGTCGGCGGGCAGAACGGCGAGTGTCCGGGTTCCGATCCGGGCGGCCCGCAGTTCGGGCAGGGGCTGTGCGGTGTCCTGCGCGTGATGGGCCAGGGTGCGCAGCGCGAGGTCGAGACGTGCGGCGTCGGACTGCTCCGCGGCCTGCGCGAGTTGGGCCTCGGCGGTCGACGTCTCGTGGGCGATGGCGATGGTCTCGCCGGGTTTACGGCGTCGGCGCTGGAGGAGCCTGCGCAGGGCGAGCGCGCCGGTGATGGCCGCGGCCAGGAGCGCGAACGCGCTGGCGACGGCCCGGATGCTGTGGCTGGTGGCCGCCGGCTCCGTCGAGTCCGTCGGCACGGTGGTCGGGGCGGGCCTGGGGGTGTCCGGCGTCGTGGATGCCGGCGGGGATGATGGTGCGGTCGTGGGCGGGGTGTTGGACGGGGAGGGTGCTGCCTGGCTGTCCTCGGCGGTCGGCGGGCCGGAGGGAGTCCTGTCCGGTGGGGGCGGCGGTGCGGCCCTGCCGTCGCCGGGACCCGGGCTGCCGGGGCTCTCCGGTTCTTCCGGCTGGTCCTTGCCCTGCCTGGCTCCGGGGCCGCCGGATGGTGGGGAGGCGGCGGGGAGGGTGACGACCTGTCCGGGGTGGATCATGTCCGGGTTGGTGATCTCCGGCAGCCCGTCCGGCTGGTCCTTGCCCCTGCTGGCGTCGAACAGCTCGGGCCAGGCGCTCGCGTCGCCGAGCTCCTCCTGCGCGATCTTCGACAGGTAGTCGCCGGCCCGGACGGAATACGTGGTGGGGGTGTTGGGGTCTGCGGTGCCCGACTCCGCGGGGGCTGCCGCGAGTTGCGGGGCGGGCCCGGCCTCCTCCCGCTCATGCGGGGTGGACTGGGCCGCGTCGGGCGGCAGTTGAACGACGGCGCCCGGGGGCAGGAGGGTGCCTTCGGGCAGACCGGGGTTGAGGTCCTTGATGTCCTGGTGGCGCAGTCCGCTGCCGAGGAACGTCTCGGCGAGGTCCCAGTACGTCGTGCCTCCCTCGCCGACCGTGTGCCGGGGACCGGCTGTTGCGGCCGCTGCCGGGAGATGCGCTTCCCTGTCCGGATCGGCGGCTTCGCTGCGGGCCTGCTGTGACTGACCGGCCGTACCCCCGGACTCCGGGGCTCCGGGGGCTTGGGCGTGAGGGGCGCTCGCCGCGGGTGCTGGTGCGGCAACCGCCGTTGCGGCCGGGGCCGCGAGGAGGATGCTGCCGAGGAGGAACCCGGCGAGCCGCTGTCCGGTGCCCATGCCCGGCAGGCGCGGCGCCGTACGGCGGGCGAGGACGGCCCCCGTCTCCGCGAGGACGGGAATCGTCAGCCACGACCAGGCGGTCCACGCGCCGAGGGTGAGCGCGGTCATCAGCAGCGTTCCGTCGTCCGGCCCGGTCAAGGCCGTGCGGATGCCGCCGGGTGACGGCACACCGGAGGGCAGCTGCCCGACGTCCAGGAGCAGCGCGGGCACGCCGGCGACCAGGGCGGCCAGGACAGCGAGTGCGAACAGGGCGCGGCCCGCGGCCGACGGCCAGCCGCCACCGGTGCCGGTACGGCGACGGCTAGGGGTGCGGGTGCGGGATCGTGGTGTGGGCATGGGTCAGCCTCCGGCCTGGTGGAGCAAGGTGGCGCTGCCGCGTCCGGTCACCGGCAGGTCGCCGACGCCGATCAGGGACGAGAACAGTGGCCGGTGAACCGTGCGGACCGTCACCGTCAGGGTCACTCCGTCGCCGCCGACGGTGACGTCGCCCTCGACGTCCTGCGCGGTCAGGTACGCCGACGCGGCGCTGCGCGCGGCGTCGGGGTCGACGACGATCGCTTCACCGGTGATGGCCTGCCCGGGGTCGATCTGCTGGGCGCCCGCGCGGGCGGCCTCCTGGGCGAGGTAGTCGGCGCGGGAGGAGGTGTTGAGCTGGGCGCCGAGGTCGACGACCAGGCCGACGAGGAGGAACCCCAGCAGCGCGATCCCGGCGTAGAACAGCTCCATCGCGCCGCGCTCGCCCGCGGCCGGCCGCGGGCGGCGGCGGCCGTGGACCAGGCGGCGGAAGCTGATGGTGGGCATGCGGGTCATGTGTCACCCGCTTCGCTGCGGGCGCGCCACTGGTCGACCGTGCTGGTCATCGTGGAGGTGAGGGTTTTGCTGCCGCCGAGGCCGGGCAGCGCGAGGTCACTGAGTGGGGCGGTGCAGCTGACCGTCGCCTGGACGGTCGCGGCCTGTCCCACCGGAGCGTGAAGGCCCCCGGTGTTCAGGGTGACGTCGACCTGTGTGCAGGACAGCCCGGAGTCCCGGAGGCTGGCCGTCGCGGCGTCGCGCGCCGCACCCTCGCCCGTGGTGGGGTCGGTGGTGAGGGAAGCGGTACGGGCCGCCGCGCGGGCGGCGGCATCAGCCGCGGACTGGGCGAGGACGATCCGACCGCCGGCGATGGTCAGCGCGAGCAGGGACAGCACCATCGGGGTGGCGATCGCCGTGGTCAGGGCCGCGCTTCCGCGCTCCCCGCAGTACGTGCGTGGCCGGCGGGTCATGGGGTGAACTCCTCGACGGGCGCCTGGACGCGCTGGCTCACCGAGACGTTCATCCCGGGCAGCAGGAGGATCGCCTCGCCGTCGACCCGCACGCTGACCCGCCCGCCGGCACGTTCGACGGTGACGGACGGGGAGGTGACCGAGCCGCCCATCCGCCGCAGCACATCGTGCGCCGCCGTACTGCCCGCCCCGGGCGGGGCGTTGTGGACGCGTTCGGCGTCGACGCCGCTCTGCGCGGCGTGCTGGGCCGCCGAGCGGGCGTGGAGCCAGATACCGGCCTGCACGAGCGTCAGGAGCATCAGCAGCGCCAGCGGCATGACCATCGACCACTCCACCGCGCCCCTCTCACGCATGCCGGGGGCCGTGGCGCGGGCCCACCGTCGGTGAAGGCGTTGACAGAGGGCCATCAGAAACCCGCGATCTGCGCGGCCTTCTCCGCGATCTTCGGGTTCGCGACGGCGGCGACTGCGGCGACCATGCCGCCTCCGACAGCAGTGATCAGCGCCCATTCCATGGCCGAGTACCCGGCGTCCGACATACGGGAGCGGGTGGTGCCCCAGCGGCGGCGGATCTTGAACAGGGCCAGACGGACAGGTGCGGGGACGAGCCTCATGATTCCTCCAGCGGCAGTGAGTTGGGGCGACGGCACAACGGGGCCGGGACCGGGTGCGGGGTGTGTGCGGGCGGGGGCGGGCATGTCAGAACGACATGATCTGGGTGAGGGGCGGGGCCGCCAGGAACACGATCATCAGGAACGCGATGGCCAGGCCCGGCAGCGTCATTTTCTCGGTGTCCTCGTTCGCCGCCGCTTTCTGCTCGGCGACCAGAGCGTGGCTCAGCGCGTTCGCCTGCTGCTCCAGCGCCGCGTACACGGCGGCACGTTCCTCCCCGGCGAGCGCCATCGACGCGGCCGGCTTCGCGAGTTCGGGCACACCCAGGTCCTCACCCAGGCGCCGCAGGGCGTCCCAGGCGCTGATCCCGGACAGCCTCGCGTGTTCGAGGGCGTCGTGGATCCGGACCGCGGCCCGCCCGTCGCCGGAGGCCGCCGCGCGGGCCAGGGCCTCGGCCGCGCCGGCGTCCGACGCCCGCGCCAGCGCGACCCGCTCCAGCAGCGACACCGTGTAGTAGCGGTACTCCTCCCGTACGCGGCGGGCCTTGGCCCGGACATCATCGAGCGACTTCAGCGCGAAGAACACCGCACCGGCCACGGCGGCGGCGAGCGGCACGGCGAACGGCAGCGAGAACCCGCCGAGCGTCAGCAGCAGCACGAACCACTGCGGCAGCAGCAGCCCGAGCAGCCCGTACAGCGCCATCCGGCCCACGAGCGCCGCCGGGGACATCTCCAGCAGCACCAGGTCGCGGGCCGGGAGCCGGGCGGCGACACCACCGGTCTGAAGCAGCCGCGTGCCGATCCGCTCCGCCCACACCGCCCCGGCCGAACCGCCGCCCACCGGCCCGGCCGGCGGCCGCGGGCCCGCCTCCGGGTGATGGGTACGGAGCATCAACTGCCCGAGCGGGACCCGGCGCGGCAGCAGCGCCCGCACCGCGAGCCCGAGTCCGAGCGCGACCAGCGCCCCGGACAGCAGTCCGCCCACCGACATCGTCATGACCGTGCCCCCGTCCGCTTCTCGCGCTCGGCCGGTGTCAGCAGCAGCCGGGGCTCGGCGCGCGGCCGCGCCATCCTCCGCAGCCACATCAGCGCCCCGGCGAACCCCGCCCCGAGCAGCAGCAGTCCCGCCTGGCCAAGGCCGGTGCCGTACGGGGCGGTATACGCCGGGTTGGCCAGCGCCACGGCCACCACCAGCAGGACGAACAGGGACACCCGGCGGGCGTTGGCGCGGGACTTGGCCCGCTCGGCGTCCACGTCCCGCAGCCCCGCCGCCTTGCGGGCGACGGAGGCGGCCTTCGCCTCCAGCACCCGCGCAAGTCCCGGACCGCGTGTGGCGGCGTGGTCGAGGAGCAGCATCGTGAGGTCGTCGCCGATCAGGTCGCCCATGTCGTCGGCGAACGCCCGGTAGGCCCGGCGGGCCGGCATACCGGCTTCCAGCCGGCGGGCGAGCGCGTCGACCTCTCCGCGCACCGCGAGCGGCACGGTGGTGAGTTCCCGGATCGTCTGCTCCAGCGGCTTGCCGCTGCCGTGGACACTGACCAGCTGCTGCAACCACTCGCCGACCGCGTCCAGCCGTTCGATCTGCGCCCGGGCCGACCCGCCGGGGTGCAGCACGAACGGCAGCCCCGCCAGCGCGGCACCGGCGACCACCCCGTGCATCGGCCACCCGGTCCACGCCCACACCACGGCGCCCAGGACCACGGAAGCGGCCAGCAGGTAGCGGTAGTTGGCCCGCCACCCCGCCGGCAGCTCTTCCACCGCCCGCCTCGCGGCCCGAGCCGGCCCGGTCCCGCCGCTGGTGGCCCTGCCCGGTGCCCAGCCGCGCAGTGCGGCCACCGCACCGCAGATCCCCGCGACGAACAGCAGCCCGGCCAGCATGCCCAGAACCCCGAGAGACGACAGGCCCATCACGCCACCGGCCCTTCCGGCCACTGCCCGTTGGGGTAGGCACCGAGCCACCGGCGGTCGAACCCCGCCGCCTCCAGCTTCCGCATCCGCCGCTCGCTGACCGGAGTCCGTGTCGGCATCGCCCGTACGTCCGCGCGCAGCGGCGGCTCGGCGTCCTGCGGATCCCTGGGTGCGAAGATCCGCGCGAGAGCGACACCGCCGCCTTCGCCGCGGCCCGCGGTCTCCCACACGTGGGTCAGGTAGCGGTGCAGTTGGCCGCCGTGGGGCCGGTGGTCGCTCTTGTCGATGTAGACGATCAGGTCGACGGCTGCGGCGATCAGCCGGTACCCGGCCTGGTCGGACAATCCGGCGCGGGACAGCGGCACCATCAGGCGCTCGATCACCGACTCCGGGTCCCGGGCGTGGATCGTGCACATCGACCCCGAGCCCCCGGCGATCATCGCCTCCAGCATCGCCACGGCCTCCTCGCCGCGGACCTCGCCGACCATGACCCGGTCCGCCTTGTACCGCATCGAGGTCTGCACGAGCTCGGCGAGCGTGATCTGACCGCTCATCCGCCCCGACACGTCACGCTCACCGTTGCCCTCGCGGGCCTCGAACGCCAGGGTGTGCGCGGGGGTGTCCGGGGTGTCGAGGTACAGCTCCCGGTCGCTCTCCAGGGTGATCAGCCGCTCGTGGGCCGGGACTTCACGCCCCAGCGCGCGCATCAGCGTCGTCTT
Source organism: Streptomyces sp. NPDC104581 (assembly GCF_055583685.1). NCBI lineage: Bacteria > Bacillati > Actinomycetota > Actinomycetes > Kitasatosporales > Streptomycetaceae > Streptomyces > Streptomyces sp. NPDC104581. The sequence continues at coordinate 65,585 of NZ_JBVJNN010000023.1, read as the reverse complement.
GCCGGTGCCCATGTCCCCGGCGATGACCATCGTCAGACCTGCCTTCACCGCGCACGACAGGAACGTCGCCAGCAGCGGGTCGACCGTGCCCCGCTCCACCAGGTCGCGCAGCGTGGACAGCATCGTCCCGTGCCGGCGGATCGCGATCGTGACATGCGTCGTCAGGACCGTCGCGGCGACCCGCGACCCGTCCGGCAGGCGGAAGTCGACCTTGCCCGTCGTGTACGACAGCTGCCGCTCACCGTGCCCGGAGGCGCCGGCCATCTGGTTGACCCACTCCACCGCCTGCTCCCGGCTGGAGAACGGCGAACGCAGCCGCTCGGTACGCCCGTGGGAGTCAACGAGCATCAACTCCCCGTCGATCAGGACGTCCTCCACCCCGGGCCGGTCCAGCACCCGCTGCAACGCACCCGCCAGGAACAGCAGGTTGAACACCTCGGTCCGTACCCGCTCCAGCTCGTCGGGGCCCAACGGAGTGTGCTTCAGCGCCCAGTCCTGCGCCCACCGGGCGACCTGCTTGCGTACGGCCGCGCGCGCGGCCGCCTCCGCGTCGGCGTCGCTCATGAGCGCACCGGAGCGCCGGGCCTGGCGTTTGATGGTGTCGACGTCGTCGGCGACCTGCTGCCGCAGCCGGGTGATCTCCGGCCACGGAACCGGCACCAGACCGGGCATCGACGTGGGGGCGCTGATGTCGGAAGGCGACACGCTCCCGCCGGAAGCCTCCACCCTCGGGGCACCCGCGACGCCGGCAGGGGCGGCGGTCTGCTCGGACAGCAGTCCGCCGAGACGGGTGTGCGCCCCTTGTCCGTTCACCGGCTTCGACATCCGCGGCTCACCCATGAGAACCACCGCGCGCGGCGAGCTGCTGGACCATGCGGTCCATCGCCGGGGTGGCCGCGTGTGCGGCACTCATCTGCTGCTGGAGCCGGTGCCGGTCGGCGTACTCGCGCAGCGGGCCCATCGCCTCACGGGCGCCGCGCATGAGCGCCGAGCGGGCGAACCCGCGCGGCATACCGGTGCCGTGCGTGAGGCAGGCTGCCGTCCGCTCGTCCCACGGCAGCGTGCCGAGCACCGGCGCCCCAAGCTCCCGTTCAACCTCCTGCCGCCGGTAGGTACTTGGCCCCAGGAGCAGCAGTCCCAGCCCGCGCGATCCGCGCCCGTGACCGGCGAGGTCGTCGGCCAGGGCCTCGACCACCGGACGCGACAGGACCAGCGACTCCTCGGTGGCGCGGACAACCACCAGCACCAGGTCGGCCGCACGCAGCACCGGCACGGGACTCAGCACAGGGTGCGGGCGGCCCGCGTGAAGGACCAGGCGCCCGGCGTCGACGAGTACGTCCCAGCCCAGCCGCTGGTCGATGAGCTGAAGGACGTTGCCCAGCACCGGCCACGTCTGCGTCAGCGACGCGGCCTGCCTCGGGTCGGTGACACCGGGCAGGGCGAACCGGTAGTCGCTCGTATCCAGCGGCCACAGATGCGCCGACACGGCCGGGGTGAACTCCTGGCCCTCCGCCCGCTCCCAGTCCGCCTGCGGCAGCCGGTGCACACCGGTCGTCCCGTCCAGCTCCCGCCCGCCGCGCCGCACATCGCGCAGCAGCCCGTGCCGCAGGCTTCCGCCCGACAGGTCCAGCTCGGCCAGCAGGACAGGGCGCCTGCCGGCCAGCGCGAGCGCGGCCGCCGCGGTCGTCACGCCGGAAGACTTCGCCGACACCAGAGCGATCAGGGCCATGGCTCAGCTCCTCGGCTGCCGTACGAGGGCGACCTGCTTGACCGCCGCCTTCACCGCCAGAACGGGCCCGTCGCCCTCGCCGACCGCGAGATTCACCGTCACCGCACCGGTACCGTCCGCCGGACCGACGGACACCACCACGGCATCAATCCCCGGCTCCGCCGGTTCCGCCGAGGAGCGCTTGCCGCTCGGTGCGCCCTCGGCGGGCAGGATCACGGCCAGCACCCGGTCCCCGGCACTCAGGGCCTCCCGCGGCACCTGGCCGCGCTTGAGCTCCACACCGACGAGCTGCCGGTCATCCCCGAGCGCGTTGCCGGTCACCTGCGAGCGGGTGAGCAGACTGCCCTCGCGCAGATCGACCACGGCACGGCGGCCGACCATGCTCGCGCGCTGCCCCGCGGGCACGGGCGACAGAGCAGGGTCCTGCGCGAAGGACACGCTCACCAGATCCGCACCGGTGATCCTCTGGCCGGCGGGAACGTCCCGCGCCACGGCCAGGACGCTGGTGCGGTCCCCGGCACGGGTCACCACCACGGACCCGACGAGCGCCCCGACCAGGGCGAGCAGGACGCACAGGACGAACGGCGACCACCTGCGGGGCGGCTTGCGCACCCCGCTGCTGACGTCGAGATCGGGTTGCCGGGTGGAGCGCTCGGGCAGCGGCGCGAGGGGAGCGGAGGTCGACAACGCAGGATCACCTCTCTCGGAGGGAAGGAACCGGACGGGCTGGGGGACAACAGGAGCGGGGGTCAGGAGTTGACGGCCTGCGACTCGACGACGTCCACCGCGACCTGGGACTCGCGCACCTGATCCAGCTCTCCGCTCGCCCCTCCCGGGCCGGTGACTTCCCAGTCCACGTCCCACGTCGCGGTCGCCGTCACGCTGAAACCGCCCTCGCCCGGCGACGGGCGGGTGTAGACGTGCCCGCACTGAGAACGGGCCAGCCCGTAGGCCTTCTTGTACGGCTTGCCGGGCCCCTCACACGTCACGGTGGTGCCGTCGCCCATGTCCCACACGATCCGGGACACCTTGGCGCTGACGTTCACCGTCACCCCGCCGGCGCTCGCGCTCGCCGAGGTGGGCCCGTACGTGGTCGGGGACTGCCCGGCCGCCAGCCACACGGGCATGCCCACCAGGCCCCGGCCGCCGGGCCGCGGGCTGATGATGATGTCGGGGCCGGTCAGCTTCATCCGGTCCACGGCCTGCTGCGCGAGGACCGCCGGGTCGACCAGTTCGGCCTCCGGCTCGTCCTGCGCCCAGAACGTGCCGACCCGGAACGTCTCCGGGCAGAAAATCCGGTACACCGCGCCGTCACCCGGCTTGTGGCCCTTCCACCCCAAGTGGATCGCCGGGGGCGGAGGTTCGATCTTCTCGACGGTGCACTTCGGCGCCGGGGTCCGCTTGCCGCTCCCACCGGGAGCCGTACCGGACCCGCTCCGCGCGCCGCCTGCGCCGGGCGGTGTCTGCGCGCACGCGGTGACGAACTGCGACGCGCCGGGGCAGTCCCCGCCCACCACCGGGTCGTCGTCGGCCCGAGCGGCGGGCGCGGCCACGATCGTGAGCGACGCAGCGACTGCGACGGCCGTCCTGCGCCTCAGCAGGCCCGGTCGCCGTGCGGCGTGACCTTCGTGATCAGCCATCGGTCCTCCCATTTTTCCGCCGCAACGGTGGTCAGATACCGGGGTTCCTGACCGTCCGGGAACGGCACGGTCTTGCCGTCTCTGACGGACTTCCACCCCGAGATGTCCAGGCAGTCGGTGAGCGTGGCCGTGGGGATGTCCTTCTCCAGCGCGAGCACGGGCTCGCTCACCTTGTGGCCGGGCTTGCCGCGCTGGCTGGTGTCCGCGTCCTTCATGCGCTCCACGTCGAGCTCAACCCGGCTCAGCGCGTCCAGTTCGGTGTACTTCTTCAGGCCGGTGCCCTTGGTGTCCGCCTTCGCGTACGCCTTGACGACCGCCGCCCAGTACCCGTCGTAGGCCTGGAGCACCCGGGTCTTCTCGCCGGCCGCCGGGTCCGCGCTCGCCGACGGCGGCGTCGCGGCCGAGGCCGCCGGGGACGCCTTCGCCCTGGCCTCGTCTGCCGGCTCCTCGCCACTGCCCCCGCAGCCGCCCAGCACCATCGCGAGCGTCACGCCCACTGCGGCCCCGGCCGCCCGCGAGGCGCCCCGGGCACGGCCCGTACGGTCTACCGACGACGCTGTCACCTGTGTCACTGCTCCTCCAGTACGGATCGTCTGCCGCACCCCGGCGAGGGCCCGGCCGCCGGGAGCGAGGTCCCCGAAGTGCCGTGCGGCACAGGGGAGTTCGCCCCGACAGCGGCCAGGCTACGTTCGCGGGCAGACATCCCGCGGGCGCCGGGTTCATGGCCCCTGACCGTCCGGGGGACGCAGCGTCACGGCGTCACCGTCGACGTCCAGCTGCCGGCCGGGGTAGGCGGCCCGCAGGGCGCCCAGGTCGACTTCGTCGAAGACGCCGCGCAGCGAGACCATCCCGTCGTCGTACGCCACGGCGCTGCCGGTGCCCGCGGGCCACACCGTCATGGACTGACCGGTGCGGGTGACCGGGCGCCCCGAGAGCGCGCCGCGCAGTTCGGCGAGGTCGGTGTCCGTGAAGGGACCGGTGAGCCGGATCAGGGTGCCGAACCGGCGCGCGCCGGTGGTGCAGGGCGGCCACGGTCCGGCGGGCACGCTGGGATCGACGGGCGGGCCGTCGTGCCTGGACGCCGCAGCGGGGCCGCCGGGCGCGCGCTGTGGAAGACCATGGGTTTTCGGCATGGAGGTATCACAACCTTTGGGCAGGGGTGGGTGATTGGCCGTTTTCTGCGTACCTCAAAACGACACTAGGGATTTGCGAATGCAATATCAATACTTTTCAATCCGGCCGGGTCGATAGGTGCTGTTATGGGAGCTTCTATCCCGGAAAATTCTTCGAATCTCCCGGCGAAACCGAGTGGATCGAATAACCAGGGAACGGAAAAATCATCTGATTCTGTCGCTGGGTCCGACCGTCGACCACTCCTCCAAGTGACGTGCCGCCGCCCTGAAAACGGATCTCAGCGCGAGGATCGCGCCCCGGCCATTCGCCTTCGGTGAAAGCGGTCGAGCCCGAGCCCCGCACACTGCGGGCAGCCCTCCGGCACCAGGTACATTCACCTCTGCGGGAGACATGGACCCGCGACAGCAGGGTGCCGCCTTACGGAGGGGGCTTGACTGTCAGCGCTCATCGTTATCGTGAGAGGCACGGCAAGTCGCGTGCGCCGTTCGCCGCTGTCCGGGCCCACGCCCTCGGAAGTTGTCGGTCAAGGTCTCCTGGGGCCCGTGGAATTGATGTCCCGTTCAGCACACCGGCCCTGACGTATGCGGCCGGCGGGAGCGTGGGGACCGCCTGGTCCGAGGAGTACGTCATGACGAAGAAGCAGTCGACCGCCGCGAAGAAGGCACATGCCGCCGCGCGCGAGGGCGAGAAGTACACCGCCGCCCTTCGCCGGGCAGCCGAGCGGCCAGACGCCCCGACCACCTACAGCTATGTACCTGTCGACGACGCCGGCGACGAACAGGTATGGGCCCGCGTCGCCGAGGACTGCCCTCACTGTCCCTGCCACGCCGCACGCGTATGCGCTAGCGCCCTCTGGCACCAGGCATCCCATCCTGCGCACGCGGACGGGACCCCGTACTCTGACCCCTGCCCCTGCGAGCAGACGGCCAAAGTCCCCGAGCCCCGGCTGCTCACCATCACTTTCAAGGGGATCACCAGGACCCTTGATGCGGAGTACCACCGTCATGGCTTGATGCGTGGGCACCTTCGAGTGCTGGGATATCTCTTCCGAGGCGAGCCTGACGACGGCTCAGCCCCCGGCCGCTGCGGCATGGTCCTGGACCGTTCCAAGGTCATGCGGACCGCCCGCGACGATCATGGAGAAACCTGGCTGGTCCGTACTCGTGCCTCCGTCGGCGGGCGACCTGCCACCCTCACCGGATGGTGGTCGGATGAGTGGCCGGGGCCGGAAGCCTGGTAGCGCGGGGAGCGGCTCCGGTCAGGATGAACAGGATCCTGGGAAAAGCGGGACACCAGCGCTGCCGCGAATCGATCGTGACGGTCTGGTGGTTGCCGATGCTGCCGGGCGGCAGCGAGGATTTCAGTCGGCGCGGCTGTGACCTGGGCACTGAAATCTTCCGTGCGGTGGCTCACGGAGTGCCCACCGCAGTAAGGGTTTCAGTGCCCTCGCTGTTGGCGCCGGTCAGGTCCTCGACCACAGACAGGTCCAACTCGGCGGCCCGCTCGTGAAGATAGAGAAACTGCTCGTCCGTGAGGCCCAGGCGGGGGTCGCTGGCGATGCGCAGCAGGGCAGCAGCAGCGAATCCAGGCGACACCGACTGTAGGGCGTGGCTCATGGCCTCCGTGGTTGCTGCCGCTTCGTCATCCTCGGCCTGGTAGTGCAGGGCGATGCCGTACGACACCCAGGCGCGTTCCGTCAGCTGACGAAGGGCGAGGGTCGCCAGCGGGTCATCGACGGGTTCGAACCGCAGGACGGGGTTCGTCTGCTTCGGATCTGCCACGGTGGTGCCTCACTGAAGTCATCGGTGCGTCACTGAAGAACGTACTGAAATCTGCGCTGCGGTACTGCAATCTGCGGCGCGCTCCGACAGGTGCGCCGTCGGCCGACCGGAATGGGCTCGTAGTAGCGGAACCGGGCGTAGGCGATCAGCTTCGCCGCCAGGCGCTCGGAACTGCTCATGGCGCGGTCGATCTCGACGAATGCCCGCAGTTTCGTGCGCTGCCCGTCCGGATTCACCGTGTAGTGCATGACCGCGGCGGCGCGTACACCAACCTTGAGCAGGAGCTGCCTCCTGGCGCTCAGCGCCGCTCGGATTTACGAACGACCGCTTCCTGAGCACCTCTCTGCTTACGACGACGAGTCCTTGACACGCCGCCGCCCCCGGGATTCTCCGGCGCTTCCCAGCGGAGCCGGGCGACGTTCTCGGCCCCCGTTGAGGGGCGGGGGCGCGCGGGACAGTCCCACCCTCTGCGGGCCCGTAACTGCGCTACCACCTGCCATCCGGCTCCGCGCAGGCTGGCACCGCTCTCCCCTTCCTGTGTGTACGTGATCAGGCGCGTGTAACCGAGAGCCTTCGCCGCCCGCCACGCCGCCCCGTACAGCAGCGAGTTGGCATTGCGCACCCCGTCGCTGCATGTGCGCGTGACCTCAAGGGTCCTGCCGTCGTCCAGCAGGCGGGCGACGGGCCGCCCGACGATCGCGACCGCCCGCAGCGTCCCGTCCTGGTCTTCGGCGCCGACGGCGAAGATCTGCCCGGCGGGCGGCGGGTGGTGCCGGTGCCACTGCCGCACGAACTCCTTTGCCCGCTTCGACCGGACGGGCACCAGATGCAGCCGTCCGCAGGCTTCTCGGCCGGACCCGGCGTGCCGTGCGGCGTTCACAGGTCCATCCAGGAGCGTGAGGGCCCGTCGGCGGCCAGCGGTGTCCACACCTGCCCGGACGGTCCTTGATCCTCCAGGTCCTCCAGGACCGCGGCGCCGAGCGCGACGTCGCGGGCCAAGGCGGCGACCGCCGGGTGCTCGCGCACCATCGCCCGCAGATCCTGGATCCGGTGCGTCAGGGTGCGGGGAGCGGCTCCGGTCAGGATGAACAGGATCCGGGGGAAAGCGGGATACCAGCGCTGCCACGAATCGATCGTGACGGCCTGGTGGTTGCCGGTGCGCCGTCGGCCGACCGGGATGGGCTCGTAGTAGCGGAACCGGGCGTAGGCGATCAGCTTCGCCGCCAGGCGCTCGGAACTGCTGGTGGCGCGGTCGATCTCGACGAATGCCCGCAGTTTCGTGCGCTGTCCGTCCGGATTGACCGTGTAGTGCATGACCGCGTCCGCGATGAGCCGCTCGCCCTCACCGATCTGGTGGAAGACCTCCGGTGTCCAGTCCAGGTGGCTGTGCTCGTCGTCCCGCCGGCGGGCGTCGGCGACGAACGTCAGGTGTGCCCGCACCGAGGCCAGGGTGTGGGACGTCTTCGGCGAAGCGGCGTTCGTCGAGGTGATCGGGTAGGGCGGCCGGCCGCGCTGCGCGGGCAGGTCCCGGGTGATGCGCGCACCGTCGGATGTCAGGTACCAGGCCCGGGTCCGGCCGTCGGGCATCTGCGTGTAGGCGGCCAACTCCTGCCGGTAGAGGCACTGGAGGACTCCGGAGACGGCCTGCCGCGTCGCGTGGGGGCGCAGCAGCAGGCGCAGCTGCTCGGTGGTGGCCATCCGGTGCTGGGCGAGTGTGGCGAGAAGCTGGTGGCGCAAGGGGTCCGGCGCGCCGGGCGCGAACCGTGTCGGATGCGGCGGTATCAGGCGGCTGTCGGTCACTGGTAGTCCCTCTCGTCCTGGCCGGAGGCGGCGGCGGGCTGAGCGTTCACGAAGGTTCTGACACGGTCGAGTTGGGTGGCGGCGATGCTGGTGAGTTGGGTGAGCGGAAGCGCGTCGGCGACCCGGCGCGCGGAGCGTTCGAGGGCCTGTACGTCGGCCGGGGAGGTGGCCTGCTTGGCGAAGACCCGGTCGAGGTAGGGGCCGGTGATACGGACCGGTCCCACCCGGCGCCCGTGGATCGTCAGGGAGATGTAGTGCTCGTACCGGTCGAGTGCCATGACCTGGTCGGCGCTCGGGTTGTGGCCCCATTCGGCGGTGATGGTCTCCACTGCGGCGTGGGACCCGGCGGTCGTGGCGAGCGTGGACGCGTTCTGCGTCAACGACATCCGCACCGCGCCAGGCAGCCGCGGCAGCAGCTGCGTCATCCCGTGGACGCGAATCCTGTACTTGCGGAAGTCCTCGAACATCGCGGCGATCGTCTCGGGGGCCGCGCCGGTCAGGGTGATCAGCTCGTCGAAATAGACCCGGAACTCCGCACGCTGGCCCTCCGGGGTGTCACGGCGCGAGCGGCCCGCGCGCAGCAGGTCGCGGGCCAGGAGCGCCGTCAGGAGACGGTCGGTGGGACCGTTGCCCGCCGTGCACACCCACACGACCATCTGGCGGTCCATCGCGGCCCGGATGTTGTACACACCGTCGGGACGTCCGAGGAAGGCGCGGCTGACGGGGTTCACGGCCAGCCGGGCGATCGGGTTGAGCACCACACCGAACGCGTCGGCGGGCAGCGTCAGGAAGATCCCCTGCCACCAGGACAAGGTGTCCTCGTCCAGGAGGTCCCCGGCCGTGAGCAGGGCGCCGGCGCGGAAGACCGGGTCCTGGAGCAGCGGACGCACCTGGAACAGCGTGGCCTGCGCCTGTGGTTGGCCGACCAGACACGCCCGCTGGTTGACGGCCACCAGCACGCGCAGGGCCGCGCCGAAGATCGCGATCGCACGCGGCGCCGACGTGTCGTCCCACCCCAGAGCGGTGGCGAACCCGTCGAGCGTGGCCTCCACCACCTCGTGCGCGGACTGACCGTGATGCATTCCGATCGGATTCCACGAACTGACCGCCGAGTTGGGACCGCCGCCGTTCAGGTCGACCAGCGCGATCCGGTCCATCAGGTCCGCGTGGGCGAGGAAGCGGGCAGCGCGCGGCCACGAGTCGCGGTGCGGGTCCATGAACAGCAGCCCGCCGCCCGCATGGGCGACACCGATGGCCTGCGCGAGAGCACGCTCCGTCTTTCCTCCGCCGGCCTTGCCCATCCCCAGCTCGAACAGCGTCTCCTTCGCATGGGTGGCCACCAGACGCTCCCTGCCGTCCGGACCCCGGTAGATGCCCTGGAGCAGCAGCGCCGGGTTCTTGAACTGGTACGTCGGCAAGTCACCGGCCATCAGCGGCAGACGGCAGTGGCGCGTCGGCGGCTTCAGGAAACCCGTCAGCTCCTCCAGCCGCACCCAGTTCTGCGCCGGTGCCTGGCAGTGGCCCAGCTGCCAACGGCGCTCGAATCCGCGACGTGAGGGCCACCGGTCCGCGCCCAGCCGCCACGGCCCGAGCCGCAGCCCCCGCATCGCCAGACGTGCCCGCCCGCCGAACACATCGAGTCCCGCCTGGACCTGGGAGAGCCGCGCCTCCGCCCGGCCTTCCATGTCGGACGCGCACATGACCAGGATCTGCACCCTCACCAACTGGTCGTCGCTGGAGAGCTTGCCCAGTGCCTGCTCCCGGTCGACACGCTGCGGCACCGGCGGCATCACCATCCGCTTCCCGCTCGTCTCACGACCTGTCGCGACCGACCTCAGGTGGCTGGTGAAGGAGTCGTCGACCGCGGCGGCGTCGCGCCGCACCCAGCCGGCGGCCCGCTGCGACTCGCGCCGCTCACGCCTGCGGGCGTTGGCCATGATGTGCGCACGGCGGGCGCGCAGAGCCCATTTGGGGGCGCGCTGGATGTCGACGAGGACCTCGGCGAGGTCTCCCACATCCGCCCGGAGGTCGGACACGGCGTCGACCAGCGGTTGCAGCGGGTCCGGTTCCAGCGGGACATCCCGCAGAGACTCGACGGGCTGGCCGCGCATGAGGAACTCCGCACGCACCTCGTGGCGGCGGGGCTTATCTGAGATCGCGGCGGCCTTCCGGACACGGACCCCGGGACCGAACGGCGTCATCGACAACAGCCGCTGACCGCCCGCCGGCCCCTCGATGCGATAGGTCAGAGCGGAGGTGCCGTCCGCGCGCAGCCGGATCCGTACGGCCTTGGTCCGGCGCGGCGCCCACCAGGGCATGGACGTGGAGGCGCGGGCGAGCTGCACGCCCTGGCGGAAGATCTCCTCCGGGCTCGGGTCGAAGGTCCGCACAGGGACCAGTTCCAGCGCCATGCGCTGACGGGACGCCAGGGCTGACAGGTGGCTCAGCAGGAACGCCGCCAGTGGCCACACCGGCCCGCCGATGACCAGCGGCAGATACCAGTGATCGGTCAGCCACCGGGCCACGTCGAAGAGTCCGGTGAAGACGTCGACGACGTCGGGTGCGGCCATTGGCCGGCTCAGCGCAGGGGAGTCCACGTCAGGTTTCCTTTCGCCTGGGTACGGGTGAAATGCAGATCGGTGATCCGGTTGTCGGCGTAGGTGCCGCCCCGGTCGGCGCCCGCCCACACCAGGTGCACCACCGCCCTGCCGGAGGTGTTCTCGTCGCGGCGTGCGACGACGGCCTGGATCCGGAAGCGGCTGAACGCCGGTGCCGTCGCTCCGTGTTGGGGGAACTGGTCGGGGAACCGGGAGCGGCCTGTGCCGGTCGCGTCGGCGCGCAGCAGCGCGGTCCCGAGGTCGGTCAGCTGCCGCTCGTCGACGGCGGGGAGGTCGGCGGGCCACTCCTCTTCCAGAAGCCGCTGGATGTACGGGTCTTCGTCGGGTCCCTGACCGGCCGGCGGCACCACAGCAGGGGTGGACGTCGCTGAGGGCGCGGGGTGACCGGTCCCGGCCGGGGAAGCGCCGGTGGGCAGCGGCGGTCCCGTGGTGCGTGGCGCCGTCGGCGGTGCGGCCGCCGGTCGGCCGGGCAGCACGGGGCCGTCCGCTCCGGCCAGCAGCAGGTACCCGGCCCACGCGCAGAGCACGGCCAGCGCACCGAGCAGCCACGGAGCCCGCAGCGGCCGTGGTGGTTTCGGTACGCGCGACGTCTTGCAGGAGACGCGTCGGGGTGCTCGCGTCATCGCGGCCGCCCGCTCTCGGCGCCGCCCCGTGACAGCGGGGGGAACTCTCGTGCGATCCAGGCGAAACACTCGAACACGACAAAAGTAGACAGGGGTTGCGGCACAATCCCTGTATGAGTGCGACGAACCTCCAACTCCCCGCGCGGCGCCGCCGAAACGCACGGCTGATCGCCACCCTCACCCACGTGATCGGTGACTGCGCCGCTGCCGCCGGCTCGGTGTACGGGCCGATCGCCACCGCCCCGCCCGAGCAACGTGACGTGCCCGTCAGCGTGTGGCCCTTCGCCGCCCTCGCCCTGTCCGCGAGCACCCGGCTGGAAGCCGCAGGCGCCGAGGACGACGTCCGCTGGCCCGCCGCCGTCGCCGCAGAGGAAAAGGACCGCGACCGGACCTTCGCCGCACGGTGCGCGGCCGCCGAGGCCGAGCAGATCACGGCCGATCCCGCATACGGCGACACCATCTTCTCCGCAGCCCAGCACGCCGCAATGGAGGGCCTGGGCGCCGGCGCCGACTTCCTCATCGACCTGCTCGACGATCCGCACCATGCCATCGACCGGGCCTGTGAACGGGCGGCGTCGGGGGAACTCACCGTCGACGAGATCCTCGACGAGGCCACCGACACGGCCGTGCTGTCCGGGCTGCTCGCGCTGCGCCAGGCGCAGAGAGAACAGGACCCGAGTACGGCCGCGGAGGCGTGCCTGGTGGCCAGCCGTCACTTCGTCCTCGCGATCCAGGTCGCGTCCACCGACATCGAGGCGCCATGACTTAGAGCCACGAACACCCCGTCGACCGGGCGTCGTTGATGCAGGGGTCACAGCAGCCTCGCCCCACCCGCGTAGCCGGACATCGCCGTCACCGGGTCGATACGGACCCGGGTCCCCGGCCGGGCAGCGTTGATCATCTTCCCGCCGCCGAGGTAGATCCCGACGTGGTAGATCGAGTGGTCATTGCCGGGCAGGTAGCCGAAGAACACCAGGTCTCCCGGGCGCAGCGCGGACGTGCCCGCCGCAGCCGGTATCCGCTTGCCCATGCCGGCCTGCCGGTCGGCCGTACGCGGCAGCCGGATCCCGGCCCGCGCGTACGCGTACATCGTCAGCCCCGAGCAGTCGAACCCGGTGATGCCCGTGCCGGACTTCCCGCTCGGGGTGCAGCAGATTCCGCGGCTGGGCCCGCTGGCGTTGCCGCCGCCCCACGAGTACGGCTGGCCGCGCTGCGCGAGCGCGGCGTCGATGACCTTCCGGGCCTTGCCGGTGGCGTTGACTCCGGTACCGCTGTTCGCGTCGGCGCTGTACTGGTCGATCCACCCGGTCACGTTGGCGACGTAGGCGGTCGACCGGTTGTACTGAAAGACCGCCTTCTCCAGCTGGTCGCGCTCGGCGAGGTTCCGCCCGCGGCCGCACAGGTAGACCGCGGCACCGAGGGCGGCGTCATCGGCGTTGTGCGGGTCGGCGCTCTTGTCGCCGTTCGCGTCGCGCCCGTTGCTGTCCCAGGTGGAGGGCAGGAACTGGAAGGGGCCGACGGCCCGTTCTCCGGTCGCGGTGTCGTCCCACCGGCCGTTGTCGGTGTCGGGGAACACGGTGGTGTTCCCGCCCGCGCCGGAGCCGTTGAGGAGCACCCCGTAGATCCGCGGCCGTATGTCGCCGTCCTCACTGACGGCGCGGCCGGCCGCGTGCTGCGACTCGACCCTCGCGATCCCGGCGAGGACCGGCCAGCGCATCCCCCGGCACTTCGGCGACTCTTTCCCGATGAGCCGGGCGGCCTTCTTGTACGCGGCCAGCATCCGCGGGGGAATGTCCGCGCTGCTGCCCCCGGTGAACTCCCCGCCGCTGGTGTCTTCCTGTGCTGCGGTGAGCACGGCCATCGCCCCGACGGTTCCCGACAGCGGCGCCGCGCAGCACGCTGCGGCCAGGAACAGCAGCACACCGGCGCATCCCCACTTCGCCACCCGGCGGTTCATGAGCCGTCCCAGTCGGGTCCGCCGTTACGCGGGCCGCCGGGCAGGTGGGAGTCCGCGGCTCGGCGACGCGCGTCGGCTGAATCCCCCGCTCCCAGCTGGTTGATCACCCGCTGGCGCAGTTCCGCAGCCGTGCGGGCCCTGGGCGCGGGCGCGGGTGCGTGAGGTGGCGGCGGCGGTGCCGTGGGCTTCGGCGGGCCGACCGGATTCGACGGGCCGACGGACGGGGGAGGGGCCGTGGGCGGCGGCGGCCCGGCGGGCCGGGGAGGCATGACCGGCCCACCACCGCCGGCGGGACGCGGCCCAGCACCCGGGCCCGGCCCCGGACCCCGTGGTCCAGGAGGCGGCCCTGGACGAGGACCACCTCCTCCTGGCCCGGCCGGTGGGCGTCCCGTGGGTGAGATACGGCGCGAGGACTGCCCGCGGCCGGTCCACTTACGGGTGTCCTCGCGGACCGTGTTGCCCCAGACCCGGAGCTGCTGCCGGGTGTCCTGGCTGTAGCGGGAAGCTGCCTTCTTGCCGCGCCGTACGTTTTCCGGCAGTCCGACCGTGGAGCCGTACGCGATCCGCCCGCCGCGGTGGGCGATGCGGTAACCCCGCAGCCTCACCAGCCGGTTGTGGGCGCGGGTGGACAGCAGCGGACGGTCCACGCTTTGGTCGTGAAGGACCTCCCCGGAGTCGGGGTTCACGACGCGGCCGTCCTCGTCGCGATACCGGTCGGCCGGCCCCTTGGGACGCCCGCCGCCCTGCCCCGCTGCGGCCATGCCCTGCCCCGTGGCGTCCGGGTCGTCGGCTGGCTTGCGCAGCCGGTCCAGCACCTGCTCGTCGGGCCGCCGTCCCACGAGCAGCGAGTACGAGCCCCGCACCCCCGCCATGGCACCGACCGCGGCGACTCCCAGCGGCGCCAGCCCGCGCGAGGCCTCCGCGCCGGCGTCGGCCATCAGACGGCCGGTGTCCAGGGGCATGCCCGCACCGTCGGCCATCGAGGCGAGGTACCCCATGAGGCGGTCCCGGGTTCCGAGCATGCCGTGGCCGCCGCCGGATCCGCGCATGCCGCCACCACCGGCGCCGGGCAGGTTCATCGCGAGAGCGGCGCCGATCTCGGAGGAGTCACCGGGAAGGTGCGTGCCGCCGATCTTCGAGTAGCGCATCCGTACGGCCATCCGCTGCCCGAAGGACGTCATCGCGGTCAGCAGTCGCCGCTGGAACGCCAGGCCCACGAGCGCCATCACGTCGAGGAGCAGGATCCGCTCGACCATCAGGTCCGGGCCGTCGGTGAGGACCGCGTCGATGGCGATACCGAAGAACGGCAGGAACATGCAGATCACGAACATGCTCAGGATGGAGATGGCGAAGAACGCCGCCCACTTCCACACCGCCTGACGGTTGGGACCGGGCAGCATGCCCCACACGAACACGATGACCCCGGCCGCTGCGGCGGCGGCGTCGGCCGCCTGGGTCACCAGCAGCACGACCGCCGCCGACAGCAGCATCCCGCAGATCATCAGAGCGGCGATCAGCAGCAGGGCAGCCCCGCCGACCCGCCACCAGGTCGCGTCCTTCGCGTACTCGGCGCTCGCCTTCCCGACCGGGCCCGCGCCTTCCAGGTCCTTGAGGAACGCGGCGAACTGCTGATCCTCGCTGCTCAGTACGGGGGTGGCGCTGTCCAGCAGGTCACTGCCCGAGGTGAGGTCCGGCACCTCGGTATCCGTGTCGGATCCCTCGCGGCAGAAATCGTCGGCGGGCCCGATCAGCCCCGGGCATCCGTCTTCCTCCCTGTCCTGCGGGCTGGGCTTGTATCCGCCCGACACCCACTTCAGGTGCAGCGCGTACGCCTTGCGGTCGGCCGGTTTCCCGGGGTCGAGCGTGCGCCCGTACTGGAGCAGCATGTACGGCTTGACGATCACCGCGTTGGTGACGGAGTCCTGGATGGGCTTGGCGACATCGGCGGCCTCGACGGGCTGTTCGGCCTCCCGCTCCACACAGGCGGCCTCCGCGTTGCCGGCCATGCCCGCGCACGGCCCGCCGCTGGAGACCGTGCCGCCCCAGTGGTAGGAGCTGACCGTCGTCTGGGCGACCTCCGCCGCGGCCTGCTGACTCTGGACGAGCGGCCCCTGGTCGGAGAGCAGGTAGTCGGGACGTACGAACGCGGAGGCGGCGAACGCCGCGATCAGCAGCGTGAGGACGATCTCCCCGAGGCCCTGGCCGATCTTCCCGCGCACGAACAGCACCAGCCCGAAGACGAACGCCCACGACAGCATTAGGCCCTTGAGGCCGAGCTGGTTGACGACGGTCTCGGTGTAGGCGTCGGACACCTGCTGCGCGGGTCCGGCGAGGATGTCGATCAGAGGGAAACGGAAGGCGACCTCGACCGCCCAGCAGCCCAGCCCGACCAGGATCCGCACGATCACGAACAGCCCGCCCAGCGCCATGGACAGGGCCTGGGACTGGAAGTCGACGACCGATCCGCTGTCCGCGGACAGCTCGTACCCGTTGACCGGCGCCCCTTCGGACGAGGCGACGTTCAGCGGGGCCAGGAGATCGCCCGTCTCTCCGGCCTTCTCCGCCGCGACCGCCACACTGGTGTTGACGGTCAGGAACACCACGGTGAGCACCCCCACGAACAAGGCGGCGCGCAGCGTGCCACGGTCCAGCCGGCGCAAGGTCATCGCCGCCCCCTCACGGTGTGCACGGCGATGAACACCAGCGCGCCGACAGCCGGCAGCGCCTGCCACAGGCTCAGGCCACCGGCCGGGCGGCTCAGCACGGAGGCGATGCCCGCCTCCCGCTCTTCCGTACGGGCGGGAAAGGGCCCGTACGGGGCGGAAGTCCGCTCGCACGGCGGCCCGGTGGTGCCGACCGGGTCGAACACGTCGCCGATCCGCGGCCACCACGCGTCGGGCAGCCCGTGCACGGCGAGAAGAACGACGGACGTCACGGCGCACACGAGGACTCCGGCCACGGCCGCGGCGACGAGACGATCGCGCGTGAACTGGACGGTCATGGTGCCACCGCCTTGCTGCGCTGCCCGCCGGGGGCTTTGCGCAGCCGGTCAGCTGCCTCGTCCGCTGCCGGAGCACTGGGGGAGGGGCGGCCGGTGCGGCCCGGGGTGGTGGTGATGCGCCGGGCGATCCGCGGGACACCGGGGATGATGACCTTGACGCGGCCGGTGTTCTGCCGGGGGCAGGTCAGGAGCATCTCGCCGGCGCGGTCGCGCTGACCGATCGGGGAGAGACCGGTGGTGACCATGCGTATGAGTTCGGCGTCGGTGGAATCCAGGCCGATGAACTCCAGCCCCCGGGCGGCGCGTTCGCGGTCCGTCGTCCGGGCCAGGAGCCGGTAGGCCATCAGCCCGCGGTCCGGCCCGAGTTCCTCGGCGTCGTGCGCCCCGGCGAACAGCCCGGAACCGTGCTTGCGTCCGTCGTGGAGGATCTCGTGGACCAGGGCGGTGCCCTCGGCGGAGTCGGTGAGCCAGTACAGCTCGTCGGTGACCACGGCGCAGAACCGGCTGGGGTCGGTGAACGCCTGCTGCCGGGCGATCGCGGCGATGAGATAGAGCATCGCGCGGCCGATCAGCGCCTCCAGCGGCTGCTGGCGCAGGACTTCCGGCTGGGTGAACGCCGCTTTCGGCGGCAGTTTCAGCCCGGTCGTCGTGATCACGATCATGTCGGCTGTGGCGTCGTCCAGCCTCACCGGCGGCAGATCCGGGTCGAACACCATGCGGGCCAGGCGGTTGCCCTGCACCACCCGCAGCAGCCCGGCCAGTGTCGCGGCCGCATCCTGCCGCTTCCCGCGCTCGCTGCCTCCCATCGCGCCCAGGACCTCGACCACCTGGTGCATCGACGGATCCGGTCCGGCGGCGGCCTGCTCGACCGCGTGATGCAGCACCTCGCCCATCGTGCTCATCGGCCCGATGCCCAGTTGCAGCGTCAGGTAGCTCAGCGCGTAGTGCCGCCCCTCCGGCCCGTCGAACAGGCGCAGCGGGTCGATCGACAACGACGCCTCGGCGGCGTCGATGACCTGGCAGCGCCCGGGGGCCGCCGACTCGGCGAACGCCGCCCACTCCCGCACGGGGGTGCGGTCGATGCAGATCGCCCGCCCGCCACGGTCGACGACGGCCTGGGTGACGAGCTTCTCCAGCACGCTCTTGCCCGAGCCCAGGTCACCGACGACGCCCAGCGACGCGGACGCGTCCTGCTTCGGCGCGTCGGCGACGTTGACCAGCACCGGGCGGCTCGTACCGGCGTCGATGTCGATCCCCAGGAGCATCCCGGTCGGGTCCCCGACCTCGCTGAGCGTGAACGCCCCGGACATCGACCAGTCCTCGGACACCTGGTGCTGGGTGAACTCCCGCACCGCCGGCGCCCGTACGGTCCCCGGCAGCCCCAGCGCGAACAACGCCTCCTGCTTGCCGGTGGGCCGCACCGCCCGGTAGTCCGCTCCGCCCAGCAGCGACGTCAGCGCGCGGGCCCGCGCGTCACACACCGCGGCGGTCGGCCCCCACACCGACAGGACCGTCACCGACTGCACCTCGACCTCGACGGAGGTCCGCGACAGCCTCGCATCGAGCTCCCCCAGGTCCTGCACCGCCTCCGGGACCGAGACCGGCATGCCGGTGGGCCGCGCACCGTACTGGTCGGCCTGGTCGACCAGCTCGTTCTTCTTCCGCTGCACCTGCGCCTTCGCCGTCTCCGACGGCACGATCGTCAGATCCACGACGTAGTCGACGGGAAACGACAGGAGCTCCAGCTGCGCGAACAGGTCCGCCGCGTCCTGGCTCACCGCCGGCGGACACTCCGCGAGCGCGAGATGCGCCTGATAGCCGCACCCGCTCTCGCTCTCCACCTGGAGCCAGCGCCGTGCCAGCGGGGAAGCCGCACCCTGGCGCCACCACCCGCCGTGCCCGCCCTTCGAGGCCGGCTTCGCCGCGTCCGTATCCTCGGCGGTGAGGTCGGCGCCGCCTTCCTGGAGCCGGACCTGGCCGAGGTCGGCGTAGCTCGGCGACCGCAGGACCTTCCCCTCCAGCCGGCCGCCGTACAACTCGCTCGACTCGGCCTCGGTGAGGAGCGGTTCGGCCAGCCCGCGGTGCAGCGCGTGCTGGACCATCCACACGATCTCCGCCGGACGGGCCGGCCGCAGCGCGGTTCCTCCGGCCAGTTCGGCCTCGATGCCCGCGGCCTGCTCGCGGTAGTGCGTGACCTCCTCGCGGGACACCACCGAGGGGCGCAGTCCCAGCCAGTCGGACACCTCCGCCCACAGGGCGCCGCCGGCGGCGGTGAGCTGAAGTCCGGTGCGTTCGCTCTGGAGCGGCACGGCCAGCCACAGGGTGCGGCGGTGCATCTCCTGGGTCTCCAGCAGGTCCAGAGCCGCCTCGACGTTCTCCGCCCACGGGTGCTCACCGACGCGGGGCCTGCTGTCGGCCGGGTCGATGCCCTCCAGCATCCGCCAGGCGATCTCACCCGGGTCGACCTGGGCGCACAGCCCGATCAGTCGCGGCGCCCCCGACAGGGAACGCACCAGGTGGGTGATCTGCCCCAGCAGCTCGTCGCGGACCGGCCCGGGCACGTAGGTGCCCTGGATGGTTTCCTCGGCCCGGCCGTTCTTGTCCGGGCCCGGGTGCAGCCGGTAGAGCGCCCACACACTGCCGTGCGTCGACCACACCAGATGTCCGGCGATATGACGGATCGGTACCCTCATGACCGGCTCCCCTCCTCCGTACGGGCCAGCAGCAGTTGCACCGCCGACACGGGCCCCCTGTTCACGGGGTCCTGCGGCGGGCGTTCGACACCGGCCGGCCGTGGTCGTCTCGTCGCCCCCGTGCTGCGCGGCCGGGTCCGGCCGGGACCGGGCTCCGGGGCGGTGAACTCCTCGATCACGAAGCCGCCGTGAAGTGGGCGGGGCTGCCGGTCCCTCGCCGGGCGGCCGCCGATCCGGCCACCGGCCGGCTGCCACGCGCGGGACAGCACCCCGGCAGCGGCGAGCAGCGGCGCACGTCCACCGATCCGCGGGCGGCGCACCGCCCAGATCGCCCCGACCCACGCCACCAGCGGGACCGGCCCCATCCACGTCCACCACGACACGGTCTTGATCAGCACCAGCCCGCCGACGACCGCGACCGTGATCTGCGCCGGTGTGTAGGGGCCGAGCGGAATCTTCCAGTCGGCGAGCTTCCCCAGCACCCACGGGTGACGGCGCGCGGAGGTGTAGAACCGCCCGACCCGCGGTGCCGCGCCCGCGCTCACTGCCCCGCCCCCGGATCAACGCCCCCGTCAGGGCCGGGCCTCAAAGGGGCTGGGGCGCCCTGGCTGGGGTTGTTGATCTCGTCGGTGAACATGGCGGCGAGGGTGTTGCGCGACTCGTAGATACCGAGCGCGACCGCCATCAGCAGCAGGGCGGCGATCCCCGCCTTCAAGCTGAACTTCGTGACCATGACGTAGACGACGAGGATGATCAGCGCCGCTTTGAAACCGCGGGTTCCCCAGTCGGTGAGCATCGCGATCCACGAATCGCCCAGGACGTCGAGCTTCCCCGCCAGGACCAGGTGACTGACGCTGTTCACGACGCACCTGCCCCGGAGTCCAGGGAGCGGATCTCCCACCGCGCCGAGCGCACCGACAGCGTCAGCTCGTACGCCATCGGCCACCTCGCGGCCCGATCGGCGGCTTCCACACGCACCAGCACCCGTACGGCCGTGCCGTCCGCCGGCACCGACTCGGCGCCTCCGTCCTCCTCGACCGCGCGCACCTCACCGACCTCGACGTCGGTGAACGACCCACCGGCGACCGGCGACAGCCGAACCCCGGGAGCCAGATACCGGCCGACCTCATCCCGGCCCGCGAGATACGCCGCGAGGAACTCCCCGACCGTCGACGCCAGCGCACTGCCGGCGGGCACGGCCACCGAGAACGCAGACGCCTCCGCCTCTGCCCGCCGGGGCGCGGCCACCTCCGCCGGAGCCTCCACCACCGCGAACGAACCACCATCCCGCCCGGCGGCCACCGGCACGGCGAAGTACCGCACCGACGCCGCGTACTGGGCGGCCACCGTCACCGACCACCGGCCACTCCCGCGCTCCGCGCTGCGCACCGCCGTCACATGCGCCACGGCCGGCATGACCGTGACCGGTTTCGGCAGTTCCACCGACGGCGCCATCGACTGCGCCACCCGCGCGGACGCGCTGTCCGCCGCGTCGGATCGGCCACGCAACCAGGCGGCCACGAACTGCGCGGCATACCCGGACGGGTCGGCGGCCACTTCGGTCCGCGCCGTCGGCGCCGGCTTCGCCACGGCCGCCTCCACCACGCTCGGCGGCGACGCAACGGCCACGGCCAGAGCGACGGGACCGGCCGCGAGAGCTACCCAGACGCCCCAGCGCCCCAGCCGGACTCGGCGGCGCATCCGCTCCAACTGAGCACCGGCAGCCATCACAGGGGGATCGCCGTCGGGCACCTGTCGATCGACAGACATCACAGACTCCCAGGTCAGGAGGAAAGTTCCTGCCTGGAGACAACCTGACGACCCCGACCACCACAGTGACCACGAAGACCCGACCAGGATCACGAAACGGCGACAAACCCGTGGTCGGGGGGGGGGGGGTGCCTGACCCCACAAACAACCACCACCACCACAGCCACCCCGACCAAGCGGCCCGCGACGGGGACACACCGTCCCGGCCGCGGGTCAAGCTCCCC
>NZ_JBVJNN010000023.1:24134-44605 GCF_055583685.1 Streptomyces sp. NPDC104581 | reverse complement strand
AACCAAAAACGGAACAAAAAAAAAAAAAAACCACCCCCCCCCCCCAACCCCCCCCCCCCCCCCCCCCCCCCCCCCCCCCCCCCCCCCCCCCCCCCCCCCCCCCCCGGCCCCGGCCGACCACACGGCCGGGCGGCCGGTGACCGGAACCGGTCGGCCATGGCCGGTGGCCGATCCTCCCCGGTCGGCCACCGGGCAGAAGCAGGGCCGACCGGGATGGCCGGACACCGGCCACCCACAGCCGCGCGTCGGCCACCGGCCACAGAGCTGGAGTTCGGCCACGCCGCCGACGCCGCTACGCCTCAACAAGGCGAGTCCTCATAGGGGCGGGGGTCGCGTGGCGTGGCCGATCCGGGGCTGCTGGAGCCGCTAGGGTCCCTGGACGTGACGGAGACGAGGCAACGGGGCTGTTTCTGCGGGTGCGGGGCCCAGACGGAGAACGGCCGGTGGTTCGTTCAGGGCCACGAGGTCACCGCGGCCGCCGCTCTGCGCGCCGTGCGGGCTATGCCCTGGCCTGCCGTACGCCGCCGGTCACGACGGCCCGAGCTCGCCGGACATGACGACGCCCCCGCGCAGAGCGGCGGGGGCGGGGGCGCCGTCCGGAGGCCGGTCCCGTCGGGGGTCGGGCCGGCGTGGCTGTCGGTCAGCTGATTACGAGTGTGTCCTGCTGCGTCACCGCGGTGAAGTGACGGGGCCGGTAGGGGTGTGCAAGGCGGGTGGCGCGCTTGTCGTCGGTGAGCAGGTCGTACCCGTGGCCGCCGTTGTGCGCGGCGGGACCGCCGCACAGCTCGCCGCTGTCGTTCGCGGCGAGGCAGCCGGACCATTCGCTCAACTGCATCGGCTCGCCGTACGCGCCGTACCAGCGGCCCCAGATGTCGCCGTACGGCTCGGGCATGTACCGGGCAATGGCCCAGTGCACCGGAGCCGCCTCGTGTGTCTCCAGGACGCACCGCAGTACCTCGGACACGTCGCTCGGCAACGCCGTTACGCCGGTGGGTATTTCCCTCAGCCACACCAGCGCGGGCCTGCCGAGCCGGAGCACCGCACCGCAGACGGCCGCCATCACGCCCCCGTACCAGGAACGCGGGAGGCGATGGTCTCGACGGTGACCATCAGGTCGCGCACGGCGCCGGCGAGGCGTACGACATCCCGTCGGCGGTTGCCGGGGAGACGGTCCTCGGCGAGGAGTGCGCTGGCCCGGGTGGCGAGCTCGGCCACCGACGTGGCGCCGCTTGGCAGTTCGGCGGGCATCGACCTGAGCTCGTCGACCAGGTACGCGAGGTACCGGCTGAAGGTAGCGATCAGCACATCGAGGTCCGGAACGTCGGCCGGTGCGTGGCGGCCGTCAAGAACCAGGGCCACCGTCCGGCGCATCGCGTCACTGGTCGGGAGGCAGCCGTCTTGCAGCGCCCACGCCCGAAGCGACGTCAGGAGCTGCTGGAGCTGGTGGGTGTCGGCCGGGTCCAGCCGCGCCGGTTCCTCGTGGTTCCAGACCGGTCCCAGTGCACCGTCGGGACTGCTGACGGCGGACACGGGAACGTCCAGGTCGACGCCGTGGGGGGCTACGTACAGGCGGGGGCGGCTCATCGCGGCAGCTCCTTGTAGTGGTCGATTCGGAAGTCCGCCCACACCACGACGCGGGTGGGGGTGAGGCAGTGGTCCCAGTCGTCGGCGTACTGGGCGACGATGTGCAGTCCGCGGCCGCGCTCGGACGTGGTGGTGAGCGGGCGCGGGGCCAGCGGCTGGCGGAGAGTGCCGTTGTTGCCGACGATCACGGTGAGCTTGCGGGGATCAAGGAAGAGGCAGACGCAGACCGTCTCGCCCTCTCCGTGCTCCATGGCATTGGTGAGCAGCTCGTGGGCGACCTGGACGGCGGCGGCTGCGGTGTGGGTGGGTACGTACCAGTCGGCCAACGTCTCGCGAACGTGACGGCGGGCCGCGCCGAGTTCTCCGAGGTCGGCGCGCAGATCGAGCGGTGAGTAGCGGCGCATCTCACTCCCTGGGGGGCGTGGGGTCGAGCGACCGGGACGAGAGCACGGGCGTACGGCTGCCGGTCGGCGGCCGAGGCGGGCGCGCGCTATCGCCGCGGTGACCGCCTCGCACAGTGCGTCCGGATCGGTGGCAGGGGGCCGAACGGTGGACGGGCGTGTGATCCATCGCCGCCCGTTCGGCGACTGGGGGCAGTTGATTCCCTGGAGAGGCGTGCACGTGACCCATCGCCTGTCGACGAAAGGCCACTGCGCCGCGGTGCCCGGTGGTACGACGGCCTCGATCACCCCGCGCGCGCGGTTCTGCCAGACCGGCCCCAGAGGGATCCCGCGCTCCAGCAGCCGCAGGAGTACGTCGGGCGCTATGGCGTGGGCGATCCGGACGACGTCCCAGGGCGGAGAGGCGACGGTGCGCACGGCGTTCACCACGCCCCCCAGGTGGGGCATCCGCCGCAGACGCTCACCCCGTACCCGTGCCGACTGCCGCGCATCAAGACGTAGGCGTAGCCGGCGGGCCGTAGCCCGGAGCGACCGCCGCAGCGGGCACAGGTGTTGCCGTGCAGCCGGTCGCGCTGCTCGGACGTCAGTTGCCGCCCGTCCAGTTCAAGGGCGCGCACGTCGGTGGCCGTCCTCGGCGACGGTTGCGCGGGGATGCGCACGACGCGGGTCAACGGTTGCATTCACGCTCCCGGGATCTCATCGGCGGATCGGCAGCGCTAAGAGCGATCTTCCGGCTACCGCACGTGTTTGGTAGTCCCTAGAGTGGCCCCACGCGCACTCTCCGCGCAAGTGCGCGGAGAGTGCGCAGAGATTGCGCACCACTTTTGGTATGTGCGGACGGGATAGTCGGAGAGGACGACCACCATGTGTGCAGCGAGTCGGGCCAGTGCGGCAGACTGGGGCCACGCAAGTGCGCGAAAGAACCGACGGAAGGGGCGGCGTGTGACTACTCCAGAGCCAGCACCGGCAAGCCGCCGTCAGCTCGGCGCCGAGCTGGCCCGGCTCCGCACCGCGCGCGGCATTCTCCTGAAGGACGTCGCCGCATATCTCGGGTGTTCACCCACGCGCGCCGGCCGGATGGAATCCGGAAAAGGCCGGGTCACCCCGCGTACCGACGAGATCGTCAAGCTGTGCGAGCTGTACGGCATCACTGATGAGCACCAGGTCCAGAAGCTGGTCGGCATGGTGCCCACCAACATGGCTCCCGGCTGGTGGGAGCCGTACCGGGATTCGCTGCCCGCCGGGCTCGACGTCTACTTCGGGCTCGAATTGAGCGCGACGTCCGAACGCGCATGGGAGCCCGTACTCGTCCACGGCCTCCTCCAGACACCGGACTATGCCCGCGCCGTCGTCAAGGCGGGTCCCGCCGTCAGGCCGAGCGAGGTCGAGGACCTGGTCGACATCCGCGCGAAGCGGCAGGCGGCAGTACTCACCGAGTCCGCCGCCCGGACACCGCTCAATCTGTGGGCCATCCTCGACGAGGCGGTCGTCACCAGGCCCGTCGGCGGCCCGGAGGTGATGCGAGCCCAGCTCCGTCACCTGATCGACGTGGCCGAACTGCCCCACGTCACGCTCCAGATCGTCCCCATCAAGAAGGGCGCTCATCCCGGCCTCGGCGGCAGCTTCAGCATCCTCGATTTCGCCGGGGCCGAGCCCCCGGCCGAGCCACCGGTTGTCTACGTCGACAGCCACGCCGGCAACAGCTATCTGGAGAAGCCCGGCGACGTCCGTACGTTCACGGCCGCCTTCGACCTGCTCATCGCGGCGGCCGCAGACCCGACCGACTCGACGGCGATACTGCACCGCGCCGTGAAGGAGATGACATGACCCTTCCCACCGATCTTCAGTGGTTCAAGAGCACCGCCAGCTCGGCCCAGGGGGGCTGCCTTGAGGTGGCCTGGCTGCCGGACGGCCGCGTCGCTCTGCGCGACAACGAGGACCTCACCAACCCGCCCTTCGTCGTCACCGCCCACGTCTGGCGGTGTTTCATCGACGGCGCGGAAAAGGGCGAGTTCACTCCCCCCGCCTGAACACCCGCACACCGAACCCCAGACACCGATCACGATCGTGTCGGACGTCGAAGCCTGATCACCGAACAGCAGCGCCCCGGGACATCAGCCCGGGGCGCTGCTGTGTCTGCTGCACGAGTTGCTGCTCCCTACCGCCGCGGCTCAGCGTGAGCCCTTTCCTCAAGGTGACCCTGCCCCTCGCGATCCGGCCCCCGGCTCGCGGCGACTCCAACGTCTCCTCGTTCCGCCGTGTCGATGGGGACCGGCCCCTCCTGCCGAACCTGTCCACCGCCGCCCAGAGTGACGCGGGGACCGCGTACCGGCCCCATCGCCGGTCGGACCACAGCAACGAGACCGGATCGTGACCCGTGGTCTACCTCTGTGGTCACCGTGGTGGTCGGGGCAAGCGGCTTGGCTTTCTGGTGCCTGATGCACCGGCCGATCCCGCCAGAGGCGGGCGCTCACCATGCGCCACAGAAGGACTCAGAGAGGGGCTCCCCTATGGGACGACTAGAGCCAGACCCCGCGCACGCCCGCGCCGCCGCGCCGCGCCCTCGGCGGCTGCTGACGCAGAACTCGGATCTCCGGAAACAAAGGATATACAACTGGTCAATTCCGGCATTTGCCGGGGTTCTGCCGGACGGGCGGCGGTACAACACCTGTCCCTCGGCGGGGGCTTGCGCCCCGCTCTGTTACGCCCGGCAGGGGCACTATCGGTTCGGCAACGTGAAGGCCCGGCACGAGGCGAATCTGATGATGGTCCTGGACGACCTGCCCGGCTGGGAAGCGCAGATGACCGCAGAGCTCCAGCACAAGCGGTACCAGGATCGATGGGTCCGCTGCCACGACGCAGGCGACTTCTTCGCCATAACGCCGGAGAAGCCGTTGGAGTACACCCAGGCGTGGATGCGCATCATGCGGGCCGCGCCAGGCGTTCGATTTTATGCGTACACCAAGAGCATTTCCCTGTTCCGCGAGGCCGTGGAGCCGGACCCGCCCGCGAACTTCAAGTGGGTGTACTCCCTCGGCGGCCGCGAGGACCACCTGATCGACACGACCACCGAGCGGCACGTCGACATTTTCCCCGACGAGGAGTCCCTCGCCGCAGCTGGCTACACCTCGCGTGCGAAGGAAGGCTGCCTCATATCGGTCCTGGGACCCCAGAAGATCGGCATCGCCGCGAACCGGATCCAACACCTACGCAGGAAGCAAGGCGACAAGCGCTTCAGTGAGCTCCAGGCGGCGCAGGACGAATGCCGTCGCAGTCGCAACAACCGCAAGCGGCACCCACGATGCGCACCACCTACACCGCGCAAGGCCCGGCCCTCACGGTGTCCGAGCACCGTGAAGCAGACGGACACCACGTCGTCAAGGAAGCCGTCCCTGCCCGCACCACCGGCAGACCCGGCGCCATGACGGTTCCCTGCGAGTGGCCGCCTCTCCACGCATGACCCGCCGGGCACGGTGGCCCGCTGCCGATCCCCATCCGGCCACAGCTCGGACGGGCGCCCTATGCCCGCGCCCCGTGAGGATCGGCAGCGGCGTTCGCCCGCTGGACCCTGGGCACGGGGCTGAGAAGACGATCTTCCCCAAAGAACCCGGCCAGCCCGGTTGGGCCCGAGGCGATCGGGAAGTGGTCGCAACCGCGCAGGTCAGATGACGCCGGGTGCAGAGCTGCGCATGGGAAATCGCTGCGCGAGGGCGGCAGTTCGGGGTCGAATGTGTGGATGTCTCCCTCGCCCGCGCGACGTCCGCGCTTACGCCGTACCACCCGCCTCGCCGCCCGGACCGCGCCTGGTCCGAGTTCCGCCCATTCGCTGGGGGACCCGTCCGGTTCTCAGGAACGGCAGGGTCTGGACTGGGCGCGGCGGATCGAGTTGGTCACCGTTGTTGTCGCTGCTGTCGTGGCGGTGGTCAGTGTCTTGTACGCCAACGCTCAAGCGCAGGAGGACCGGGCGCTGGTGAGGGAGGGGCAGATCACCGATCGGTACACCGCGGCTGTAGGGCTTCTCAGTGAGAGCAAGCTGGAGGCGCGCCTCGGCGGTATCTATGCGCTGGAGCGGATCATGAACGACTCGCATCGTGACCAGCCCACCATCGCCAACATGCTTGCCTCTTACATCCGCATCCACGCTGCGAAGCCGCCCGCGAAGGGCAAGGACATCCCGGACGACGTCCACGCCGCCTTGAACGTCCTGTCAACCCGCGACACGACCCACGACGCCGGCGTCGTCCTGGATCTCCGTGACGCCAAGCTCCCCAGGGCCGAACTCATCCCCAAAGGAGGAGCTTCATCTGATGAGCATCAGGCGACCCCGTCCGGCCCCAGCCTGGCCAGTGCCAACCTGAACCGCGCCGACCTGACCGAGGCGAGCCTGAAATCCGTCAACCTGACCCAGGCCAGCCTGCGCGAAGCCAACCTGACCAACGCGTTTCTGTTCGGCGCCCACCTGACCCGGGTCGACCTGACCGAAGCCCACCTGACCCGGGTCGACCTGACCGAAGCCGACCTGGCCGAAGCCAACCTGACCGGAGCCATCCTGATCAACGCCAATCTGTTCGACGCCGACCTGACCTGGGCGAATCTGGAGGGTGCGGATCTGGAGGGTGCGGATCTGCTGGGTGTGGATCTGGAGGGTGCGGATCTGAAGGGTGCGAATCTGAAGGGTGCGGATCTGTGGGGTGCGGAAAACCTTACGCGGGAGCAGGTTGCATCAGCTCGTATTGATGACGCGACGTCGTTGCCCGCCGTGCGCTAGTAGTTTCTGCCGTTCTCACTTGCCATCGCCTGTCTCAGTTCACGGTCGGCCTCGGGTGCTCCCATGGCGCTGACCAACCTGTGCCGGGCCGGCGGCCGTGGTCACACGGGTACCGGGCACCGGCCACGGTTCCGACACCGGATCGTGACCCGTGGTCTACCTCTGTGGTCACAGTCCTGGTCGGGGCGGGCCAGTTGGCTCCACTTATGGACGTTGTGCACGCCACTGGCACCGGGCTGTCGCCCCGGCCCGCTCCGACCGCGATACCACCGGAGGGACACCTCAAAGGGCGCCCGGCGGGAGTCCGACGGTGAGGGCCTACGGATCCGGGATCCGCCGCGGCCCCATGGCGGCGGACCACTTCACCCAGATCGCGAACGGACTCTTCCGGGACCCGGCCCTCTCCTTCAAGGCGAAGGGGATCTTCGGGCTGATCAGCACCCACACCAACGGGTGGAAGGTGAGCGTCGCCGAGCTGGCACGTCACGGCCGCGAAGGCATCGACGCAGTCACCTCGGGCCTCAAGGAACTCGAACACCACGGCTACCTCGTCCGTGAGCGCATACGGAGAGCGGACGGAACCCTCGGCGAGTCCGTGTACGCCATCACCGACATGCCGGCCGAACGGCAACAGGATTCGCAACGCCGCAGGTCACCACCAGAGCGGGGAAACCCCCCACAGGGTGAGCCTGCACAGGCCCAACGCCGCACAAAGAACACCAGAAGCAAGAAGACCACCGACCAGAACACCACTCCGTCCGTTCCGTCCGTCGTTCACGCGCACACGCGCGAGCCGGACACCCGGAGCACCGACGCCCCCGCGCCGCGCACCGACCCGGCCCCGCTCACCCCAGGTGCCCGTCTCCTCCTGGCCGTCGGCGCCGAGCACCCTGAGCTGCTCCTGACCGGCCAAGCCCTCGAAGATCAAGGACATGTCGCCACCAGGCTCCTCGACGCCGGCTGGACGACGCCGCAGCTGAGGCACGTCATCGCCGACCGCCCGCTGCCCCGCCCCATCCACACCACCGTCGCCGCGATCGTCGCCGCACGCCTGCGCGCCGCGGAAGCGGCGATCCCGCCCAGCCACGCCTCCGAACTACCCACTCCGCACGCACCGGCCGGGCGCCCCGTTCCCGAGGCGCTCACCTACCGGGCGCTCGTGGAGTGCACCGGCTGCGGCAAGCCCGGCACCGCCCCCGGCGAGGACCTCTGCCCGGCCTGCCTCCAGTGGCCCGTGTGCACCAGCTGCACCGGACCGACACCCCGCCGAGCCCACCCGGCCGCAGACGGACGCTGCACCGTCTGCGCCCCACACGACAGGACGACACCATGACACCGCAGACGGAAAGCCCCTACCTGCTGTTCGCACATGAGCCGTACTACCTGGAGCAGGACTGGCGGGAGGTCAACACGACGATCGTGCCCGCACTCGCCCTGCTCCACCCCGAGGTCAGACAGCCCGACGGCCGCCGGATCCACGCTCTCCTGCTCCAGCGCCGCCGCCCGGGGGAGGTCGTTCCCCTGGCCACGCTGACCCACGAACTCAGCGGCGGCGCCGACTGGCCACTCGTCGGCGACTGGGAGCAGGTGACCGCCGACATCCTCCACCTCGTCCGCCGAGGGACCGGCGAGGCGCTGAACCTCCGCCTGACCGAAGTGGACCGGGCTCTGCTCTGCTCGGGCCCGAAAACGGACGTGCTCATATTCCACCCGCTGCTCCAGCGCGCCGTCGCCTTCGGCCCCTCGGACCGCGCACGGGCCCTCGCCCGCGTGCAGAAGCAGGTTTTGCACCTTCCGCTCCATCCGCGATGGCCGAGGCCTGAGACCGGGCACACCGGCCGATGACGCAACCCCCATCGCTAGGCCTACTGTCGGGACACCGCGCGTCTTCCTCCTCGTCGCGGACGCCCGGCAACTGCCCCTGCCCGACCGGCCCGTCGACCTTGGTCATCACATGCGCACGCGGCGGCTCACGAAGCGTGAAGGGGCCCGGGTATCCCCGGACCCCTTCACACGAACCGATGGCCGGTTCCCGGCGGCGTGAGCCGCCGCGGGGGACAGGGTGACTAGCCCCGTCCATGCCGGCCATCGGGCGGTCACCGGGCAGGCCGGGGGATCAACAACCCCATCAACCCGGTGCCGCGTTCAGGTAGTCCGCCGCCGGTGCTTCGGACTGATCTGGTCACCACGCCGCCGCTCGATCTGCTCCAGGACGAGGTGGCGCGGCCACGCCTTCGTCTTTCGGCCGGCGGCGCTGCGGATCTCGACGCTGGCCTCATCCGTGAGCAGCGGCAGATTACCCCGGCGGCGCGACTCGCCGAACGAGTGTTCGCTCTTGTACCCGAGGAGGCCGGCGACAGCAGGAGCCGGCAGCAACTCGTCCGGGTCCCCATCGTGCGGCCCGATGACCCATCGCGAGTCTTCCTGCTCCAGGACGAGGTGGCGCGGCCACGCCTTCATTCTCTGGCCGGCGGCGCTGCGGACCTCGACGCTGGCCTCATCCGTGAGCAACGGCAGCTTGCCGGCACGGCGCGCCCTGAGGAAATACCTTGTGCCCTTGTACCCGAGGAGGCTGGCGGCGGCGGGTGTCGGCAGCAGCTCGTCCGGATCCCCGTCACGGGGCACCGGAGGGAGCTCGGGCGTCTCGCCCCCGGAGTTGGCCCGATTGCCGGGCCCCGGCCGGTTCTCCTTCCAGTCGCGCAGGGTGCCGCGGCGCAGCAGCTTGTCCGGGTCACCGTCATGCGGTGTGACGGACCATCGTTTCTCTTCCTGCTCAAGTACGAGGCGGCGTGACCACGCCTTCACCTTCCGGCCGGCGGCGCTGCGGACCTCGACGCTGGCCTCGTCCGTGAGCAGCGGCAGATTGCCGGCACTGCGCGCCCTGCGGAACGACCGTTCGCTCTCGTACCCGAGGAGGCTGGCGGCGGCGGGTGTCGGCAGCAGCTCGTCCGGGTCCCCGTCGCGCGGCACCGGCTGGAGCTCCGGAGCAGCCTTGGTCTCAGAACCGGCGCGCTTGCCGGGCCCGGGCCGGTTCTGCTTCCACTCGCGCAGAGTGCCGCGGCGCCACTTCAGCCGGCGCCGCGGGTTCTCCGCCGTACCCATCGGCTCGACCTGGTCGGGTTCGGGGAAGTAGCCGGGGATCCGCAGATACACGTTGACCTGGTTCGGGTTCTTGTACCCCAGGAACCGCGACGCCTGGGAGGCGCTGAGGAGTTCGTCGTCGGCCCCGTCTGCCGGAGTTGCGTTCTTCGACGCCATGAGGGCCAGTTTCCGTTCGACTAGAGAGGCCGCTACTAACAGTATCCATACTGGCAGGATCTGAGGAGCGGTGTCCAGCCGACGGGCCAAGATTTATTCCGGGATAAGGCTGACCCCCTGGAACGCGGCCACACCCACCACCTCCTCGTACGCGAGAGCGGCCGGCGTCTCGCCCCACTGGGCGAACGCGAGCAGGCTGATTGCCTCCTTCCGCCCGGTGTCGGGCAGCGGGGGAAGATCGGCCTGTCGGCATCTGTCGAGCAACTCGTCGAGCTCGGTGGAACTCTCCCGCTCGGCGATAGCCTGCCGGGTCTCGTCGAGCCCGTGGTGGTAGAGCCTGTTTCCCTCCCGGAGCAGTTGGAGCAGCTGGTCCGGATCGGTGGTGGAGGACGCGTGCACGGAGATCTGCATCATCCGGTCGGTCAGGTCCGTCATGGTGTCATTCTCCAACGGTCGTGATGCGGGTGAGGGGGAGACGCTGGGTGAAGGCGGAGCACCCGTCGCACGGCGCCGACGGTTCGTCGTCGTCGCGGGCCGCCAGGTCGACGGCCTTGCGCGGGGGCAGGGTGAGCGCGGTGCGCACCTGCTGTGCGACGGCCGTGAACTCGGGGCTGTCGTCGGGCAGAACGACGCCGGGGTCGGGGGCGCCGGGGCCGTGGGCGAGGTGGATCAGATCGGTGATACGCCGGCCGGCCGTGAGGCTGTCGCCGCGAACAGTCTCGACCTCGGCGTAGAGAGCGGTCAGCCGCGGCCGCCGGAGAATCGAGATCAGCAGATCCCGTTTGCTGGCGAAGCTGCAAAGGCTGCATGAGCAGCGCGAAGTCCCTTGCCAGTCTACGGCGCCGGGCACCGAGTCGTACGTCCAGTGCCGAAGCTCGGGATGGTCCTCGGACCACTCCTGGACCTCGTGCCTCTTCCACATGAGCGCCGGCAGCCACTCGTCGACGATCCGTGCCCCGTTGGTCAGGACGTTGCGGTACGGGTCAAGGGTGCTGCGCGACCGGCTCTCGTCGCGTCGCATCCCCATTGCTTTGAGGATCCGTACGGGTCGGCCGAGTTCCTTGCTGCGTTGCCGGACGAACGGGGTCCACGCGGCGTTGACCACTTTTTCCTTGGCCGACTTCGTGCAGAACTTGCTGCCCAGGCGGGGGAAGCGCCCGTAGAGCGCGATCTCGGTGAGGAGCGAGTGCGGCATGGGGGTGCCGTCCGGGCCGGGCATCATCCGGGTGACCTCGGTGTGCCCGGCGGTGGGTCCGAACGCGGCGCCCTGCCGGGCGGCGAGTTCGGCGACACCCGGCCACCTCTGCCCGTCGTACACCACCTCCGGCCAGTCGAGGACGGGGAGCGCGGAGTGGTAGCTGCGCACGCGGTCGGGGACACCGTCGCGCACGGCGGCTTCCATGGTCAGGCACATGGTCAGGGCGCTGTCCTGGCCGCCGGACAGCTGGGGTGCGATGACGTCGTAGTCGCTGAGGTCGGGGACGGAGGCTCGGGTGACTGTGCCGGTGGGGAGATTCATCGGATCGTCTTCCTGCCGTGTGAGAGGGGCGGTGGGGCGGTGAAGGGGCCCGGGGCTTCGCGGAGTTCGCGCAGCGCGGCCAGGAGCGGGGGCAGGTTCTGGTCGGGGCCGTACGCCAGGCAGGTGCCGTCGGCGCTGGCACATCCGAAGGCGTGGGCCAGGCGCAGGCGCCGGCGGGAATTGACGCGGCCCATGTGGACCGTGAGCCCGCGGGCGATCGCCTCGGCCGCCAGGGCGTGGGCGATGGGCCCGGTTTTGAACTCGGTTGTGCCGGCGAGAAACAGGACGTCGAACTCGCCCCACGGGATCAGGCCCTCCTCGCAGCCGTCCTGCGCGGCGAACGCCGCCGGGATCCCGAGTCCGCGGATCTGGGCGAGCCAGGGGCGTGACTCGGTCAGGGTGCCCGCAGCGTCGAAGGGGACGTCCGGGGCCACGGCCCACAAGCACCGGTCGGCCCCGTACCGCTCGATGGTGGCGGTGAGCCACCTGAACCAGCGGTCGTGGCCGGGCCAGCCTTTTTTGCTGAACTTGCCGTTGTCGCAGGCGTACAGGGCGCCGTCGGGTATGAGGTTGCCTTGGGCCGGGGTGGTCATACAGCCGAGGAATCCGGCCCGCATCGCGGCACGGGCCGCGCCGCCGGAGGGCGTCGCGAGGTACAGCACGCCAGTCTCCTTCCGGGAGCGGGGCGGTGGGTGGGTGGGCTCGCGCCATCGACGCGGCAGGGCATGCCGCTGGTAGGCGTGGAGCTTCGGGGCGGAGAGGCACGCGGCGCCCGGGTGACGGTTGCCGCTGAACGGGGCCCTGGCAGGGGTGCCGGGCCGGAAGGTGGCTACTCGCAGGGCAGGGCGGGCGGAGTGGTGCCGGTCGCGGCGGCCCATTCCCTCTCGAAGCGCTTCTCCTGCTTGTCGCGGACGTGGTGGGGCGCGGTGACGAACAGCTCTTCGGTGATCGGGAACTCGGTGCCGCGCGTGCGCAGCCAGGCACGGGTGCGGCCGTACCGCGGGTCGGTCTCGACCGGCACCCGGTGACGCTCGGAGATCGCTGTGAGCCGCCGGCCCAGCTGCGCGGGACGGCCGAGGTCGACGCGTTCCACGGAGCGGAGCGCCTGTCCGCGTTTCGACGGGTCCTTCTTCGAGGCGGGCAGGATGCGCCGGACGTGGTAGAGCGCCCAGGGGCAGGCCAGTTCGCGCTCGAACGCTTCGAGAACCGGGCGGTCCCCGGGGCGCGAGGGATCGAACTGCTGAAGCAGGCTCTCCTTGCCGAACAGACGGGCGTTGGCGTTGAGGCTGACGGAGGTGTACTCCAGCCGGAGGACCTGTCCGGCGATGTCGGGGTGGCGGCGCATCCGGTCGAGGTGAAGCGGGAGGGCGCCCATAGACGTGGGGTAGCAGCAGAAGGTGCAGTAGGACTTGGGCCACTCCACGCCGAACCGGTCCCGGAGGTAGTCCTCGCACTGCTGACGTCCCCATTCCCAGTCAATGAGGGGGTAAATGCCGGTGCGGAGTTCGGTGTTGCCGTCGCGGCTGTCCTTCAGCGCGCGGCCGGCCTCGTCGGCGTTGTAGCCCATGATCTGTCGGAACGGTCCGTCGACGGCGCTCCCCGCCCACCTGTCACCGACTTCGCCTTTCGCCCGGATCGAGCATTTCCGAGATCCGGCCTGCTGGGGGACGGTGCCGTTCGTCTCGTACTCGTCCCACAGGGTCCACTCGCCGCGCCTGATGAGCCGTTGCGGCTGGCGGGAGTCGTCGTGGACGGTGATGCCGGCAGCGTATTCCTGCCCGGTGCGTACGAGCTGGACCAGGCGCACGTTGTGCTCGCGCAGCAGCGGCAGGATGAACCGGTCGGCGAGTTCATGGGTGAGGGGCCACTCGCTGCCGGTGGCCATATGAATGACGGCGGTACGGGCGAGCTCGATACCGTGGGCGGCCGGGTCGGTGAGCATTTTGGCGATGTAGGCGGTTGAGTCCACACCCAGGCCCCAGTTGATGACGGTGTCGACGGGCTCACCGGGCAGTTCGAAAAGCGGCGCAGTGTCATGGGCGGCACGGGGCATCGGTCTCTCCTTCCGCGTGCGGGATGGCGTGGTCACTGGGGCGATGGCTCGGACAGAGGTGGCTGGGCGTCGTCTTCACCAGTCGAGGTGGCGGGCGGTTGGCGGAAGTGACGAACGGTTGCGTGAAAGGAGGGGCGGCGTGCGTCGTCGTGGGGCGGGGGAGTCCGCATCCGGGGCAGCGCACGGCCTCGGGTTCCTTGGTGTCGTCGGCCACGTCCTTCCGGTGTTACGAGGGCGCCGGGCAGCACTCGACGAAGAGGTGATTGGGCGCTACGTGTGCCTGCCTGGTGCGGCGGGCCGGTGCCGCACCAGGCACGAGCGGGATCAGAGCTGCGGGCGGGGCGCGCGGCCGTAGTGGTCGGCGTACGCGGTCACCCACGCCACGAGCGCGCCGGAGTCCGCGGCGTAGCTCCCGGTCGCGAAGTCGTGGTGGACCTCGCGGCCGTCCCGGCCACGGAAGTCGAGCTGAAAGGCATGGTGTTCACCGATGGAGTGGAGGAGCGATACGTCTTTTCCGTGAACGGTGACGCCGGACCAGGTGAGTTCGCCGCCGTCGGCGAGGGCCACCTTGTCGTACGTTCCGGCTCGGTCCCGCCCACAGGCCCACTCGATGTCCGCTTCCTCCAGCCGCGGGTAGAGGGACCGGGCGACGGTCCACTCCTCGGTCACTGTTCCCCGCTCGACGTCGAGGGTCGCGCAGGCGAGACCCTGGCGGCGGCTGACGATGGTGCCGGTGGCGGGGTCGTACTCGGCCCACGGGGTGGGGTCGTCCGAGGTGCGGGGTTCGTACGCGACGGGGACCGCCCGGTCGTCGTTGGTGACGATCCGGACCGCGCCCTTCTCCTGCGACCGGGCCTTGACCAGCGTGGCGCTGACGGGATCGCCCTGGAGGACGATCTGCGGCTGCTCTTCAGTGTTGGGAGTGCGGCCGTGGCGGTCGGCATAGGCGATGACACACGCCACCAGAGCGGCGGAGTCGTCGGCATAGCTCCCGCTGGCGAACCGGTGGGCCCGCTGCTCGGTGACGTCGCCGCTCTCATTGGACCACTGGACCCGCAGGATCCTGTGTTCGCTGATCGCGTGATGGATGGTGAACTCGTCACCCTGTACGTCGGCGTGGATACCGACGCCGGTCCACGTGAGTTCGCTGCCGTCGACGAACGTGGTCCTGGCCCGTGTACCGTCCGCGAGGCCTTCGTACACGCAGTGCACTCCTGCTCGGGTCAGGCGTACGTTCACAGACCGTGACGCGCTCCACTGCATCCAGCGCGGGGACAGGACCGTAGTGCAGGCGTCACCGCTGTGACGGCGGACCACTGTGCCGGTACAGCCCTCGTACTCGGCCCACGGCTCGCGGTCGTCCGGGTTGCGGGGTTCGTGAGCGACCGGAATCCCCCGGCCGTCAGCGGTGACCACACGTATCCCGGACGCGCGTGCGGCAAGGAGAGCGGCGGTCGCGTCATTCGGGGAAGTGCTCATGACGAAGTCCTTTCACGGTGAACGCGGCAGAGAGCTGCGGGAGAACGGGCGAGTGCGGGCCCGGTACGGCGCCGTTCTGGCCGCCGGGCGGGCGGGCTGTTCCGGCGACGGTGGGGACCGGTGTCAGGCGGAGTTGGTCTCCGGGGTCCGGGCGACGTTGTGCCATCCCGTCGGGCGTTGCTGTGTCCACCAGTCCGGTTGCTGTCCGGGGCTGCGGGGCGTGGCGGGGGACGGTCGCGGTGCTGGGGTTGCGGGTGGCTCGGGTGGGGAGCTGGGGGGCGTGGGGCGGGCCGCCGCCGGGCTGGGAAGGCTCGCCTCGGTGTAGGCGATGCGGTGGCGGAGGCTGAGGCCGATGTCGTTGACGCTCAGATACAGGTCGTTGTCGCGGACGTGGGTGACGCGTCCGAGGACGAGGACGGTTACGCCGTCGGTGAGGGATTCGGCGGCGTGGCACGCCAGGCCGTGCCAGAGGGTGCACATGTAGTGGACGGGGTCGGCGGCCTCCCATGCCTGGGTGACCTGGTTGAAGTTCTGGGGTGTGACGGTGAGTCGGAAGCGGGCGATCGGCGTGCCGTTGTTTTCGGCGAAGCGGACTTCGACGTCGCCGGTGACGGTGCCGGTGACGGTGGTCGTGGGAACACCAAGCACGAGAACTCCTCCTTTCAATATCCATACTAGTAGTAAATGGCGTGGGGTCAATCCCCCTTCGCTTCCCCGCCGTTCGAGGGAGATCCGGCTCCCCCCGGCGGGAACAGGGTTTTCGTCATGTTCTGCGTCAGGACCGTCAGTCCGGCCAGTTCCACCAGCTCGGCGTGGCGGGTGAGGATGTCCGCCCGCTCGCGGCGGGCCTGCTCGGGGCCGTCGGCGTTGGTGAGTGTGTCGCCGCAGAACACCAGGACGTCCGGTCCCAGGTCCCAGGTGAGGGCGTTGGAGGCGCAGGACGCGGCGGCCACCGGATCGATCTCGTTCATGGACCAGCGGAACCGTCGTACGTCGTGCCCGTTGGCGCCGAGGTGCGACGCGGTGGCCCGGACCAGCCCGCCGGTGCCGGCCGTCGGCTCGCCGAGCCGATCCCCCGGGGCGGGGGGCTCGTTGAGGAGGACCAGGTTAGTGAGGAGTTCGGCGACGTCGGGGGGTGAGTGGATCTCGGCGAACGCTTCCCGGGCGCCGGCTGACCGTACGCGTGCCAGGGTCGGGCCCAGGACGTCGGCGCCCCGGCGTATCTGCGCGTCCTCGGATCCGGTCAGGTCGAGCAGTCCCGCGTCGAGCGCGGCGTGCGCGACCGCCGCGACGGCATCGGCCGCCGCCGGCGACGGCGGTGAGGTCAGCCACCGGTGCAGCGGGGCGGCCCATGCGGCGAGTTCGGGCCGCTCGACCCATCGCATCGCCCACACGCGCTCCAGTACCCGCCACAGGTCCGCGGGGGGCAGTGCGCGCAGTTGCGCGGCGGTGTCGGGGCCGCCGGTGGGACGGGAGAGCTGGGCGAGCGTCGCCACGACACCCACCGGCACGGCCGGGTCCTCCCCGGCCCGCTCCCGGTGCCAGGCGCGCGCGGCTCGGTCGGCGGTCTCCTGGGCGATGGCCTCGGGCTGGGGCTCGGCGTTGACGGTGCCGGCGTCCGGCGCACCGGGCAGTCCGGGGATCAGCGTGTGCGGGTCGATCTGTGCCATGGCGGGGCTCCTCGTGGTGAGGGTCGGCGTGTGCGGGGGAGGACTTCGCCGGGGGCGGCATGGGGCGGGCCGCCCCCGGCGAAGCGGGGCAGATCAGGGTGTGGCGAACGCGTCCTTCTGCGCCTGCTCCAGGAGGAGGAGCAGCAGGGCGATGTCGTCGGGCGCGTGAGTGATCAGCTGCGCGTGCGCGCGCGAGACGGCGATGTCCTCGGCGGGTGTCACGGTGTCCTCGGGGCCGTCGTGATTGACGGAAATCTCTGCCACCTGGATGCCCGCCTGGTCGATGACCAGGAAATCGGTGTGGACCCCGGCCGGGTCTCCGGGCTCGACCCTCCCGCCCAGGCGGTCCAAGACGATCTCCTCGACGCCCCACGGCGTGCCCTCGGCAGCGGCCAGCCGGGCCCGGACGGCCGCGGTTCGCGCCATGTCGTAGGGGTCGGCGGGGATCGTGGCCGCCTTCGCGAGGTCGAGCACGAACTCGTCCGGCCCGTAGGCAACCTCGCACAGCGGCGCCCAACCCTCCTGGTTGTGGACGTCGAGTGCACCGGTCCACTCCAGCAAGCCGTACAGCTCCGTGTTCTTGTCGGTGATCTCCCCTTCTCCTCCGGCGGTCCAGTACTTGCCGTCGGTGACCACGCGGCCGTGGGAGTTCAGCCGCAGGAGCAGACCGATGGCATCGAACGGCGCGCCGTCGGCGCCGTCGTAGCCGGTGAGGATGTCGCGCACCGCGACAGCCGCCGCCATGCACGCTGCGCGCGCCGTGCGGTTGCGGGCAGCCCTCTCGCCGGCCTCGGCGTTCTTGAGCATCCGTTGGATCGCCGCATCGGCGGGGCGCCGGTACGGACTGCGTCGGCCTGCCTTTACCGGTCCGTCGGCGCGGCCCCACCGGTTCGTGGGGTCGTCGATCTGCCGGACCAGGTCTTTGGGCGTCATCGGGAAGCCCGAGTCCGTCACCAGGTTCTGTATCCACAGCGTCACCGGCGCCCTTCGTGCCTGCTCGCGGTGGAAGAGGCCCTGCCCGGCGGCGGTCCGGATCACCTCGGCCACTTCGCACAAATGGCTGTCGCCGTTGTAGAAGCGGGTCCCGGCGTGGAAGCCCTGGGACGGGTCGTTCTGGGTGGGGCCGTTCATCGGTGCTCAACTCCCTGGGTGCGTGAAGTGGATGGACGGGACATCGGGGGCGGGATAGACGCCGCATGGTGCCCGTCCTTGCAATATCCATACTAGTAGGAATCAGAGGGTTGTAAACACTGCCGTGACCAGGGAGTTTGTGTTGTCCAAGTGCCCTTCGCTCCAGGCGAGTTGGGTTCAAGCGAACGTACGGGCCGGACGTGGCCAGCCCCCGAGGCCGCCCCTACTGCTGACTGGTGTCCGCGGCGCCGGGCGCGTACTCGCTGAGCGCGACGGGCGCCGGATGCCCGGCCTTGCGTTCCATGCGGCCCCGGGAGATCAGGGTCAGTATGCGCAGGCCCTTGGTCTCGGCCTCGCGGCGCAGGTGAGGGGGGCAGGAATCGGGCAGCGTGACGGTGCCGTCCTCCATGTTCAGCACGATGTGCACCGTGTGCGTGTCGATCCGGCCGGTCGGGGAGTGCACCAGTGCGAGGCGCGCGGTCGCCGTCGGCCCGCCGCCGGTGTCCGGTGTGACGCTCACGTACTCGTTGCGCCACGAGTAGTTGGCGCAGTTCGGTGAGAGGCGAAGCGACCTCGGACGGGTGCGGCCGGTGCGGGCCCTCTCCGGCATCTGCAACGTGGTTGCCGCTCGGGCCACGAGTTCTGTGACGTGGTCGTGGAAGGGCCACCAGCCGGGGCCGTAGACGGTGGCGCATCCGTCGATGCGATAAGCGCTCCACCTCTCCAGGGGGAGACGGATGCCGTACATGTCGAACTCAGCTTGCTCGGCGGTCAGCGGTGCGACAGCTTCGGCGCACGTCTTGCCTCCGCCGATGCGGGGCCCGTCGTACGGTGCGCCCTCCCACAGCGTCCAGTGCACGCCGGCGAGGTCGACCCGGCGGGACAGGGTCAGTGGTGCACCGCAGTCGGGCCCGTTCAGTTGCCACAGGTCCCACGGTCGGGGTTCGGCGGCCCAGCCGGCCGGAAGGTCGACGACTGGAGCGGGGTCGTACGACTCACGGGGGGCGTACCTGTGGTTGACCATGCCGAGGTAGGCGCGGCTGGGGGTGATATCGGCCCGGATGGTGGTTCGCGTCAGCTGCGAGACTCCCTCGCGCCAGCCGGCTTCCGGATCTTCGACCGGTTCGCCGTTGACCGAGACGAAGAACCCGCGCTTCTCGATCGCCGTCACCGCGTCGGGGATCAGCTCGTGCGCCGTGGTCGGGCGGCCGTCGAACACGGCGTGACCGAACGGGATGAAGTCGCGTTCCTGGGTGCTGCCGTCGGCCGACTCCAGGCGTATCCCGGCCTCGCGGGTGGAGTAGTTCACGAAGATCTCTGCTGCGGCGGGGCGGGTGGCTTCCTCGCCCTTGCGGGCACGTTCGGTGCGCTCGGCTTCACTGGGGTTGCTGGTGCTGGTCATCGCTGGTGGTGTCCTTTCTCGGCGTGGCTGGCGGAGTTGGAGGCGCGGTTCGCGCAGTCGTCCCTCTCCTGCTTGCGGGAGTCACCGGCCGCCCGTTGCGCATCGGCGGCCGGATCCGCCTACGCGTCGGCGCAAGTGCGCCGGGCTCGGTGGCGGGGTCGTGGCTCAGCACCTGATGGGGTCTTCGACGGGCAACAGGCGGGGCTGAGGGCGGCGAGCAACGGGTCACCGCTCCGCCCGCGCGGAGGTCGCCCGTGATTCACGGCGCTTCCCCTTCCCGTGCAGTTCGGCGCGAGTCGCGGAGGCGCCGCAGCCGGTAGACGGTGATGGGGTCGACCTTGAGGGAGTTGACGGAGTCCAGCAGGGCATTGAGCAGCTGGGAGTAGGCGGTGGGAGAGATCCCCAGGTCTTCGCGAATGACGCGGTCACGGGCGCTGGGGGTCGGGAAGCTGCGGGCGGCGACCACGAGCACATACCGGATGCCGATCGTCTGCAAGACGCTCGGCTCGAAGGGCGCGGGCGCGGGCGCCGGTTCGCCGGCTGCCGGGGACGGTTCGCCGGGCTCCGGTTCGGGGGTGGTCACGATGAACCTCTCGTCGGTCGTCGTCTCGGGGGAAGCGGTGGCGGGGGCCGGAGGGGGCGGGCGGAAGCTGCACACCGCCGCGTCCCCTCCGGCTTCGGTCACCGGAGGCAGGGCCTCACTCGTTCTCGTCGATGACTTCCAGGCATCCGGCCGGGAGCTTTCCGAGGCGGAAGCGCTTCACGTCCTCCGGGATCTGGTACTTGGGGTGCTGCTCGCGGCGCAGGATCGTGGTGGACTCCTCATCCAGCAGGAAGGAGAACCGCGAACCGGTCCTGTTGGCCTCCTGGATGGTGCCGGTCAGCCGCGTCAGGACGGCGGGCGTGATGTTCCGGATGCGGGCCTGTCGGCCGGGGCGGACCTCGCTGATGTCGACCCGACTGGCCGCCCTGTCGAGTGCGGTGAGCTGCCGGGCGGCCGCCTCCTGCACGGCGGCGAGGGACACCGGGTCCCCGAGGGCGCTGATCTGTCGGCAGAGGTCGGCGATGCTGGCGGTCATGCTGTGCCTCGTTTCGTTGCGATGGGACTGTGCTGCGCTGGGGGGGGGGGGGGGGGGGGGGGGGGGGGGGGGGGGGGGGGGGGGGGGTGGGGGGGGGGGGGAGGGGGGGGTGAGAACCCCGAAAAAA
>NZ_JBVJNN010000023.1:3704-24124 GCF_055583685.1 Streptomyces sp. NPDC104581 | reverse complement strand
GCTGCCCCGACAGCCTCCTCCCCCCCCCCCCCCCTCTTCCCCCCCCCCCCCTTCCTCCTCCCCCTCCCCCCCCCCCCCTCTCCCCTCCCCCCCCCCCCCCCCCCCCCCCCCCCCCCCCCCCCCAGTGCCGGGAGGTCGGTTCTCGTGAGGGGCGAACGGGGCGGTGCGACGCCCGGACGAGACATGCTCACCCCTAACTCTCAAT
Organism: Streptomyces sp. NPDC104581; assembly: GCF_055583685.1. NCBI lineage: Bacteria > Bacillati > Actinomycetota > Actinomycetes > Kitasatosporales > Streptomycetaceae > Streptomyces > Streptomyces sp. NPDC104581. Next base: position 23,919 of record NZ_JBVJNN010000023.1, on the reverse strand, counting down.
ATCTATACTAGTAGGAGTTCTTTTCCTGTGAACCCCCCTCTCACCAGGGGTTTTACGTCAGCGGGGGAGGGCCGATCCCAGGGCGGCGAGCGCCCGACCAATCCGCTCACGCGCGGACCGATCGTGATCCGCAGGCTCGGCAGATCACCGCACCGTCAGGCCCGGCATCGTGCCGGGTCTGCATGTGGCCGCACGCCGTGCTGTCGCACGCGAGCCACAGCACGGCGTGCGGCTCCTCGTCCGGCAGCTCCTCGTTGCGCGGCAGTTCATCGACGTCGACGCCCCATCGCTGCCGGAGCCAGCGGTAGCCCAGCACCAGGCAGTGAACGAGGCCAACGGCAGCGAGCACCGCGGCGACCGCCCACGCCAGGAGTCCGGCGGCGAACACGACCAGGAGGGCGAGCGCCGGAGCAGCCAGAAGGTCACCCATGGCCGGCCTCCGGTCCGGGGAGACGCAGCTCGGCGAGTGCGACGCCGTACGCGGCGTGCAGGCCCGAGCACCAGATACGGTCCGGCTCGGCCGACCCGTACACACCGGCCCGCACCCAGCCGGTCAAGGCGGTGTCGGACTCATCGACCGTGTCCGCGACCTCCCCGCACCGCTCGAACTCACAGTCCCCCGGCGAGTCGATGATGCGCCCCGGCTGCGGCATGCCGTACCGGCCGCCGTTCCAGTTGTCCGCCGAACTCCCGCGCGGACGTGGCTTCTTCGGCTGCGGCACCTTGAACCCGGGCATCAGCTCTCTCCGGCGACGAGGGCGGCGACGTCGGTCCAGCGCCGGGAGACGGCGTCCAGGAGGTCGCGCTCCCGCTCCATCGCGCGGGTCGCCTCGCTCCACAGGGCGTCGTCCCGCCATGCCTGGATCTCGTCCTCGATGAGCTGGTCGAGCATGGTCGGTTCGAGGGCGTCCAGCTCCCAACTGCTGCGCCCGTGCCGGTCGATGTAGCCGACGGCGCGGGAGTCGCTGAGTTTGGCCGGGTTGGGCGGCGGCTGGTGCTCCTCGACCTGGTCCATGTTCAGCGCGATGCGCCGGACGTCGACCGTGGCGCCGAAGAGTTCGAGACGTTCCCGGATGTCCCGCGTCATGTCCACACCGGAGGGGTCGTGGTCGCCGAGGTGGATGACGACGGGCTTCTGTCCGGCCCGCTCGTACCGCTTCATGCGGCGCGCGGCGCCCCAGAGTTCGGACTGCGAGGTGTAGCCCCGGCACGAGAAGTAGTCGACGTCGTTGCGCTGGCAGGCCCCGGTGATGACGCCGACGAGGGCGTCCTTCTCGATCCAGACCTCCACGCGGTGCGGCTGGTTGGACCAGCGCTCCGTGCGGTATCCGTGCGCGACCGACCGGATGATGGACTCGGGGTTGTCCCAGTGCGACAGGCCGCGCAGGTTCCGCGTCCGGTCCACGATGAAGTCCCAGTCGAGCAGGCCGGCCAACCTGGCGTCGTTCACGATCGAGCCGAGGCGCTTGTACTCGGTCTGCTTGTTCGCGATGAACCCGCGCGCGACGAACTGGTAGTACAGCTGCCGCAGCGTCAGGTCGAACCCCTGCCGCTGATAGTCCCGGCAGATCGTGTCCGCCGTCCGGATCAGGGACAGGCTCGCGGGGCTGAAGTTCTTCTCTACGTAGGTGATCAGCGGCATCGGACTACCTCTCTGCGGTGGCGGGCGATACAGGTGGTGCGCCGGTCGGCCACGGCACCGGCGGTGGTGCGCGGACCGACGAGGTGATCGGGCAGTGCTGCGCTCGTACTGGGTGGTCCACCATCACGACGTGCATCTGCGGGTTCTCGGCAGCGGTCGTGAGGCTTCGTCTCTCCTTCCACCTGGGCGGGGAGGGGGCCCGGCGGCCGGGCCGTTGGTCGGGCCCGGCCGCCAGGGGGTGTGGCTCTCAGGCCGCCGTCACGGCGGGGGCCTTCTTCGTCGGCCGGAACCGGGCGACCGCCTGGTCCTCGACCTCGGAGAGCGTGTAGCCGAGCGATTCCAGCAGCAGCAACCACTCGGCCTGCGGCCGGTCCAGGGACTCCCACGCCTTCTTTCCGCTGATGCTGAACTCCAGCGCGGCGGCGACGCAGGCGACCATCAGGTGCAGATCGCGGGTCTTGGGGTGCGTCGCCACCAGGGCCGTAGCCGCTGCCTCCCGAGCGCCCTTGTCCGCTGGGGTCTTCGCGGTGAGGAACCGGATGACGTCGGTCTGGTCGCGCTTCTCCGCCCACTGGGCGTAGAACGCGGGCAGGGCGACCATCGTGCTGACGGCCAGCGCGCGGAGAGGGTCGGGAAGCTCCTTCGTCCGGCACAGCCCGGTGATGAACACCTGGCGCTGTTCGCGCGCCACCGGCCATGCCTTGTTGCACGCGATGACCTTGGCCCGCGCCTCCGCCGCCGCCTCGTCGACCGGCTTCTTCGGCTTCTGTGCCGAGCGGCGGACCTTGTGGCCGTGCTCCTGCGGGTCCGCGCAGTGCCACACCGGCTGGTGCTCGTCGTCCAACCGGGCGCTGTGGCCGGGGCAGCCCCGGTGCATCTCCTCGGTCAGCGGATTGCCCAGCCCCGTGGCCAGCTCCGACAGCGGTCGGCTCTCGTTCTTCTCCCCCCAGCTGTAGCGGACAGGAAGGAGCGGGATCTCCGCGTCCTTGAGCTTCTTCAGGGCCGCCTCGCGGGTGCGCGTGTCGGCCTGCTCGGCTCGCAGGAGGGCGAACTCGTGGTCCCAGTGCCCGCGACCGCCCTTGCCCTCCTCCCGGTCCTTCTTCAGAGCCTTCAGCAACCGGTTCTCGGCGTCCCTTACGTCCGCGACTTCGGCGAGCAGAGCTGTCTGTTCCAGGTCCATTCCCCCGGCGGCCGTCCGGCGCAGCGTCGCGTCGTTGAGCTTCCGCGCCTTGCGGGCGTCCTTCTCTGCGCCCTTGCGCACGCCCAGAGCCTTGCGTGCACTGGTCACCTCGACGTCGCTCATGCCGACGAGCGCCAGTTCCGTGGCCTTCAAGGTGTCGGTCGCGCTCATGTCCTGGCGCTGGTCGTTCTCGACCAGGCTGAGCATCGTCGTCCAGCCGTCGCGGCCCACCAGGTCCTTGCGGACGTACGCAGGCGCCGTCTGGATCTCGCGGCCGTCCTCCTTGGCGGTGGCGTTGGCCCGCTGGACGGCCTGGCCTCGCCGCCAGCCCTTGAACACGCCGTACGTGCCGTCCGGGCGGGGGCGGACGCTGATCGCGTCCTGGATGCCGATCTCCTTGACGGAGGTGATCAGCTTCTCGTCGGGCTCGGTGTCCTCCTCGCGGGCGTTGCACTCGTCACGGACGAGCAGCGCGGGGTCGAGGCGCACCTTCTCGAACACCTCGTCCGGCAGGGGCTTGGGTGCCTCGTCCGGTACGGGCTGCTCGCGCTTCGTGGAGGTCTGGGGCTTGGCGACGGTGGCCATGTTCTCTCTCCTCGTTCGTGGTGCCCATGAGGGCTGGGCGGTGACGAGATCAGGCGGGGTGGCTCCTGCTGACAACATCCATACTAGTATGTATTGATCTGAGGTAAACCCCCGTCTGACCTGCGGAAACGTGATGCCGGGCTGTCAGTAACGTGATGTCGGGCTGTCAGTTCGGTGCGAAGTGGCGGCAGATGCAGGGGGCTCGGGTCCGGCGGTGCCGCCCGACCGGGGCTCGTGCCCGGTGCCTACGCGTAGATCGCCGCCGTGCGGCACAGCTGCCGCACCTGCTCCTCGCTCAGGGCGTGTTGGGGGTCGCCGTACTCGCCGTACAGCTCGATACCCGCCCGGACGGCTGTGCGCAGACCGTCCGCGCCCAGGACGGCCAGGAGTTCGCTGAGCGGTGACTCCGCGTCCTTGACGGTCGGCCCGGCGGCGGAGTACGGGCGCAGCACATGACGGGACGGGCGGATCATTCCCGGTGATGCGGCACGCGACAGCAGGATGCACGGAGTCTCGAACGGTGCGTCCTCGGCCACGAGGTTGTCGGGCATCTCGTCCAGGACCATCCCGTCATGGACCAGCTGTTCGACGAGCCGGAACAGGGTGTCCGGGTTGGTGGGGTCGAGCCCGGCCGACCGCCATTCCCTCTCCAGGGGGGAGCCCTGGGGGAGCTGCGGAAGCGGCCTGTTCAGCGCGCGGATCGGGGCGCCGCTGGCGTCGGCGAGGCATTCGAGCCAGAGTTCGTCGGACTTCTCGCCGAGCACCAGATACGCCGCTTCCGGTACCTGGACGGTGAGGGTGTCGGCGATGAACCGGATCTGTGCCCGCGCGGCGTCGCGCCTGATCGCGTCCGCCTCCTTGTAGGCGGTGAAGACGGTACGGCTGGCGCCTCCGCGGGACGGGGGCGCGATCGCCGGCGCCTGGACGGCGGCCGGGGCCGGGGCGGTCGGCTGCGGGCCGGGTCCGCTTCCCTGCCCGGCGCCGAGCGGCAGGCGGGCCGATCCCGCGCAGGGAGCGAACGGACTGTCCGGCGCCTCGTGGTAGGAAGCGACGTCCCCGCCCGTCAGCGGGATGCCGGATCCGCACACGCGGCACCTTCCGCGTTTCTCGGTGGCCTCGTAGGAGTGGAGCAGTTGCCCGGTCCGGCCGTCCGCGATCCAGACGACGGCCAGGGGGCGGTGGTCGCGGTCCTTCCCCCGCCACTCGAACACGCGGTCGCCTTGCCGTGCTGCGGCCGACGACTCGTCTCGGAGGTCCCGCTCGGGGACGTGGTGGGTTGTCCTGACGATGGCGGGGCTGACGCCGGCGAAAATCATGGTTCTCCCTTCGGCGGGGAGGGCGCGGCCAGGCCGCACCCTCCCTTTCAAAATCCATACTGGTAGAAACTGTTGTCAGGTGAACCCCTTGCTCACCTGGGCGGACGGCTCCGTGACGGAGCCGGGTCAGATCAGGTCCAGCGCCTTGAGGACGGCGCTGCGGCGCGCGAAACTCTGTGACAGCGGGAAGTCATGAACCTGCTCGCCGGTCTTGAAACTCTTGACCGTCACGTGCCTGGTGCCGGTCTCCGGGCGGATCGGCGTGACGTCGAACCGGTAGGTGTCCCACCCGATCCGGCGCAGCCAGGTGTACGGCCCCAGGGAGCTGCGGGTGCCGAGCACGAACAGCCCGGTGTCCCACGTGGCCACGACCAGGGCCGTGCGTGCGATGTCGCGGGCCTGGTAGGCGACGGCGCGCCGGGCCGCTTCGGAGAAGGTTTCCAGGCGCCGGAACACGTCGCGCGGGGGCACAGCCTCTCCGTCCACGTAGCTGGACACGCCGCGCATCAGGTGGACTCCGGCGTACGTCGCGCGTTCCACGTAGCTGGACACGCCGCGCATCAGGTGGACTCCGGTGTACGTCGCGCGTTCCCACGCCCGGCTGAGCGCGCTGTCGTCCTCCCACCTCCGGCCGCCGGCGTGGCACAGTCCTAGCGCTTCCAGCAGTGCGCCCATGGCGGGGTGACGGTGAACCGGCTGCCCGGGATTCTCCCTGAGCATGGCGACCACCTCGTTGTGCAGCTTCTCGACTGCGGCGAAGAGGGGATGGGAGAGGGACTCGTGGAGCATGTCGCGGGCCAGGGCGACCATGCCCGTGGTGTCGTCGGTCAATTGGGGGAGCGATGCCAATGCTTCGCGGAGCCCGGCGACCGTGGTGGGGGTGGTGTCGGCGGTGAGGGAACGCATGGCGGCGTGCACGGCGGAGATCTTGCGGCGTACCAGCGTCAGGGAGGCGTCGCTGGCCTCGCGAACCGGCGGCCTGAGTGATCCCTCGCACTGGGCGACGTCCAGGGCCGGGGCCGGGTGCTCGGTGACTACCTTCCCGTGCATCAGCGGGACGTCCCGTTGGCAGACGCGGCACCGTCCGCAGGGCCCGGACGTCCAGTAGACGACCGTCACGGAACCGGAGCTGTTGAGAAGCCACACGAGGAACAGGGGCAGCCCGTCGGCGCCCTGCATCTCCGCCGACACGAGATGCAGACCGTCGCCCGGCGCGGCACGGCACTCCTCGGCGAACGTCTCTCCGGTGATCCCGTCGGTAATGCCCGAGTGGACGGTGTACTTGCGGAACTCGGCCATGATGGTCAACCTTCCGGCTGTGGTGGGGCCGTCCGCCGGTGCGGCGGCCATGTGGGCGGGCGGATGCGCCGGGGGCGCGGGTGGGCGCCCCCGGCGCCGCTCCTACGCGACGGTGCTGGACTGGCTGATGCGCACCGCAGCGCGGACCACGGCGGTGGCGATGAAGGTGTCGGCGGCCAGATCGGTGCTGCCGCTGCGGTACAGGACGGTGAAGACGCCGCGCTCCTCCGGGTCCGGGTAGGAGGTGACGAGCCAGCCGTGGTGATCGGAGGCGGGGTAGTCCACCCGGTTCTCCCGCTCGCCAGAGCTGCCGTTGATCCAGATCTGCCCTCCGCCGGGCAGGTCGACGACGATCCAGCCGCCATCCCCGTCCCCGTCTTCACGCGAGTCGAACCCGGCATCCGCGAGGGCGCTGCGCAGGTGCGTCGCTGCGGTCTCGGTGTGGTCGGTCACGGTTCTGCCTCCCGGTGGTCCTGACGCGGGATTAGATGAGCCCCGCTTTGTCAATATCCATACTAGTAGTAATGAGGAGTGAGTAAACCCCCTCCTGACCTGCGGAAACTCCCGGAGGTCCCCGGTCATGGGGTGGGCTGGTCGTGTTGCCCGCGTGCCTCGATCGGGGTGAAGTGGTGGCAGGAGGTGATCTCCTCGGCAGGGCCCCGCCGCTCGCTGGTGGAGAGCAGCGCGTATCCCTCGTCGGTGATCCGATACGTGTCGAGGCCCCACGGGTGGTCGGACACGACGATCAGGGCGCCGTCGTCGTCACGGCCGAACGCGGGGCCGGACACGGACGCGGCGGCGGCGTTGACGAGTTGCTGGGCGAGGTGGTCCTTGGCGGCGGCCAGGGTGGGGCCGACCCCGGCGAAGGCCCCGAACGACACCACCCAGTTGTCCTTTCGGGCGACGGGTCGGTGGATGCCGACGCCTGGCAGCGGGATCGACACGGTGGCGGGAGCGGTCACGGTAGGGCCCTTCTCGATAGGGGGCGGTGGCGCGGCCTTTGGGCGGCGGTACGCGGGGAACCGCCGCGGGCAGGCCGGCACACGGGTCGGGCGCGACGGTCCGGTGCGGATGCCGCGCGGGGACGTGGTCCGGCGGGCCCGCGCGCTGGCGGGCACGGCCGGAACACTGGGTTACTGCTCGCAGGGAGCGGGCCGCAGGATGCGCATGTGGCGCCGCCCCTCATGACGGGTCGGCCCGAGGGTGTATCCGGCCTCCCGAAGCGTGTGGTCGAACGCCCACGGGCCGTCGGCGCCACGGCCCGGGAACTGGAAGAACAGGGCGCCAAGATGCGCGTCCGGTGTGGAGCCCTCGGGAAGGTCGGAGGGCTCCGCAGGCACCATGTACAGGCTCCGGCCCGGATCGCGGTGCTGGGCCTGGACGAGACGGCGCACGGTGTGGGCCAGCGCCCATTCCTCGCGCCGCTCTGCCGGGGGGCGGGCCACCAGATGGTGGGCCATGTGCCAGGTCCGGCGGCCGGTCTCGCCGTCGAAGCAAACGGTATCGAAGCTGAATCCCGCTGCGTACAGCGCGGGCGCCGCCACGCCGCTGAGCGAGAACTGGCGGCGATGCAGCCCGCCCACGACGTCGACCCTCACCGCACCGGAGTCCACGAGGGACACATCGAATTCCGCGTGCAAGGGCTGGCCGTCGCGCTCCAGGACGTGAACCGTCTCCCGTACCAGCGGGTGAAGCGTTCCGACCGGGGGAGAGAACGAACCGTCGCCCGCGACCTGCCCCCAGCCCTCGGCGGTGATCACATCCCGCGCCTGGCGGCCCATACTCTCCCGGCGCGCCGTCCAGCCGGGGAGCGCCATACCGTCCGACGTCCCCGGCAGCCCGTCAACGACCGGGAGCACCGTCACGGCTACGGCGTTGTAGGGCAGCACGCGGAAGCCCGAAGCATCCGGCGGCGACGACTCGTCAAGTACGGGCAGGGACGCGGCGGACAGGAAGGAGCGGACAGCATCGACGAACGGCGTGATGGACGCGGGGACAGGGGAACCGGGACGGTGGAAGAACACGACAGCCTCCAGAGGCGATGGACGGAGCAGCGGCGAGAATCCGGGCCGGCGGCCGGGGGCGCATGAGGGACGCCACGAGCCGGGCGCCGTGCCGGGCTTTCGGGCGAGCGGGGCGGGGATGGAGTGCGCGGGGGTGCGCGAGACGGGAGTCCGCCCCGCGCACCAGCGGGCGGTCAGGAGGACGGCTGTCCCTGCCCGGTGTTCACCGGCTCCGCGGGCCTGCGGCCCTCGACCCGGTCATAGGGGCGGGTGCACGTCCGCGCGGTGCGGTCCTGGTCCGCGTGCGGAGTGTGAGGGTCCAGCGGGGCGGGAATCGTCAGAGACCGTCGGTTGACCCGTACGACCTGGTACCACACACCGTCGAACCGGACATGATCACCGGGCGTGAAGTCGGCGGCGGACCAGAACATCGATCCGTTGGCCTTGGCCAGCGCGACCACCTTGTGCCAGTGCTCAAGGTCTTCGCGGGCCTTGGCGAGACCCTGCTCCGCGTCTGTGCCCCGTCCGCTGGCCAGGGCACGCTCCCATTTCCGCAGCCGCGCCTCCACCCGTGCGATGCTGCGCTGCGCGGCTCCGGGGTCGTGGCGTGTCATCGCGTAGTCCCTCCCCCCGCGTGCGTTGAGCAGTTCGCGCGGCGGGGCGGCGTAGGGGGTCTGCTCATCGGTGGGCATCGTGGTCCTCCGGCTGGCCGCAGTACAGGCACCGGGTGCCTGGGAGGTTGGTCGGGTACTCGTCGTACGCGTGCGGGATGTGCTGCCACGGTCCGATCGGCTCGTCGTACCGGGGGCCGTGGTCCCCGTTCGGCATGCCGATGAACTGCTCCGTCAGCGCGGTGAGTTCGCCTTCGGCGGCCCACTGGATTCCGCGTTCGCCGTCGACGAAGTGGATGAGCCACTTGTGCGGGTCGTCGGGGAACCCGGCGGGGTCGTGGTGCGCGATACCGCGCCGGGTGCCGAGGATCACCATCTGTCCGTCATGGAGCGCCATTTGTCGCGTCCGTCCTTCATCAGCTGAGGGGGGTGAGGCTCTGATCGGTCCACAGCACGCCGAGCGCGGCTCGGATCGCGGTACGGGTCTCGGGGGACGGGCGGGAGTACGGGAAGCCGAGCACCCTCACCGCTGCGTCGATCTGGAGGTCCGTGACCGGCGGGCTGTGGCTCCAGGGGGCGCCTTGGCCCTGCCGGAACAGCCACAGAGCAGTGGCTGTGGCTACGCGGGTCCGGTTGTAGGAGATCGCCTCCTCCTTGCTGGCGGAGGTGCCCAGTTCGTCGCGTGCGGTGGGCGGCAGTTGCGGCGGGATGGCCAGCCGAACGGCCGGGGCGGGGTGAACGATCGGCGCGAGCACGGCGCGCAGGAACTTTCCCAGCATGAGAACTCCGGTACAGGTAGGGGCAAGGGAAGCGGAGAGGGGCGGGAGGGGAGGGGCCCGCCCTTCTCCAACAACATCCATACTAGTATGTTTTGGTGAGAGGTGAACCCCTCTCTGACCTGCATGAATGCCCGGTGAGTGGTGCATCCCGCGCAAACTCAGGTGTCACAGGCCCGTCCTAGTACCGGGTCGCAGTCCTGGCATTGGGCACACCGGCGGGCGCCGGGCTTTCGGTGAGCACAGAAGCGGTCGACGGGGACCACTCGCCGGGTGTCGCTGTCGAACACCGCATCCCGGATGTACCCGCGATCACACGTACCGCAGCAGCACGGGCAGCCCTGCGGCATCACTCCCTCCCTGTCGCGGTCGGCTGCGCATGCGTCCCGCCGGGCGGTGCCTGTGGTCTCCGCCCCGGAGCGGCAAGGGAGTTGAGCAGCGGGCCGACGAACGTTCGGGCCACCTCCAGATTCGGGGCTGGCCACTGGCGGTCCGCGGCGATGTGGTCCGCCAGCCTCGCGGTCATCGGGATGACCCGGTGCCCCCGCTCCACGGAATCGGCGGGCCGGGCGCCGGTGATGTCGATGAGCGCCCCGTCGTACGGCCGGACAGCCATGACGTGTTCGAGCTGGCACGCCCGTACGTTCCCCTCCACCGTCATGGCCCCGCAGGGGGCGACGTAGGGGCGCACGCACCCGCATTCGGCGGTGATACGAACGGCTCTCCCCCAGCCGGTTGCCATGCTGATGGCCTCGGCGAGCGCGTGACACTGGCCGTGAAGGTATGCCTCGACCGCATCGGGGTCCAGCTGGCCCGTGGTGACCGGGAACTGCACAAGGCTCGCGCCGACGAGCACGACGCGCAGGCCGCTTGCATAGGTGTGCGGCGCGAGCGGGGTGAAGGGAACAGGTTCGGTCACGGCGGCCCCTCCGGCCGTCGGGGGCCGGCGTCCTCCGGTGCCCGGCTGAGGCCGACCGGACCCTTCCGCCGGCTGTTCGCGCCGACTGCGGGCCTGCCGGGCGGCGTCACCAGGGCTCGCGGCGTGGTACGGGGTGACGTGGACGGGTCCCTGCTCCTCGCGGCACTGGTCACTCAGTGCGGCGAACTGCTCCGCCGCTTCGGCGGGGTCGTCGGCTGCCCGCTCGATATGCAGGACGTAGTGCATGCGTCCGTTCCATGCGGGCCCGTTGTCCTGGCAGACCACGTAGTAGAGGCGAATCGGTTTGGTGAAGTCGACCGGCATGGTGGGCATCTCCTGTGCTGGTTCGGCCGTGAGCGGCGCTCAGGGGGAATCCGTTGCGGCTGCGGCCATCTCCTCGGCTGAGCGGCGGCCGGTCACGGTGTCGTACGGGAGCCGTCCGGTCCTCCCCGGCAGGTCGCTGCTGGCGCGTGTGAGGACTGGCTGACGGCGAAGGGAGACCGGCACGGTCAGGGACTTGGCGTTGACCCTCAGGACCTCGTGCCAGGTGCCGCCGTGCTCGGCGTAGTCGCCTTTCGTGAAGTCGGCGGCGGACCACGTCTTGAACCCTCCGCGCTCCGCCTCGGCGACCAACCCCCGCCAGTGGGCGAGCTGCTCGCCGACCTGGGCCAGTTCTTTCTCGGCCTGGGAACGGCGTTCGGCCGTTGTGACGTCGTTCGCGAGTTCCCGCGTCCACCTGAGTTCGTCCGCTTCCAGCCGGGCTATCCGGCGCAGGGCGGCAGTCGGGTCCTGGCGGTGTGCGGCGTGGCTTGCCGCTCCGGCGCTCCGGCGCTCCCAGTCCTTGCCCCGCGCCTCCTCCGAAAAGCTCTTGGCGAACGTCTTCCTGATTCTCTTGCGGAAGTTGATTTCCCGCCCCGCCGAGGAATGGTCGACGAGTATCGGCTGGTCCGGGGGGATCGTGCGGGCCATCCGGCGGGCCTTCTCGTACAGCTCGGCTGAGCTGCGGTGGGCGTTGGCGGCGTAGGTGGCGAATCGCCCTGTGCGTTCCGTCGCGCGGTCGACGCGCTCCGTCTCGGCCTCGGCGAACGAACGCTTGGCGTTCTCGTCCACCTGTACGGCGACCGTGAAGCGGCGTTCCCGCAGGGCGGCGGCTGCTTTGTCGATGCTGCGAGTGTCCGCTGCCTTGTCGCGGGAGGACTTCAGGTACCAGCAGCCGAGCGCGCGGGAGTAGCCGAACGGCTGGTTGCCGCCGGGGCCGTAGACGGGGCGTTTCAGTACTGCGGCCGCGCCGTCTCCCCGGTCGGTGCCCAGCACCAGAGTGCCGGTCGCAGGGGTGTGGGAGATCGTGATGTGAGGCATTGCGTGAACCTCCAACGGTGAGGGAGCCGGTACGGCCTGACGGGGACTCGGGGCGTAGACGCAAGAGCAAAGCGGGGCTTGTCGCTTCAATATCCATACTAGTAGAAATTCTGAATGTGTTAACCCCTGCCTGACCTGCATGAAGGGAGAGGGCGGCCCGGTGAACGTCCCGTCCTGCGCGGGCTCAGAAGTCGGCGGGGGTGCACGGCAGATCGGCGAACCCCCCGAGGAAGCACTCCTTTTCACAGTCCACGCACCGGAAGCCCTCCACGGGCTCAAGGCCGCCGCGCATCGGTACCTCGACCGCCTCCGGGGTCACCGCCAGGCGGTGACCGGCGAACCGTACGGGCTGCCCCTGCTCCTTCTCGATGCCGTCCGGCGCCGCGAACATCACCGGGCCCGTCTCCGTCGCGTGCCGCCAGCCGCCGTCCCGGAGCGTCTGCCGCGCATCACCCCAGTACCGGAACCACTGCGCGCGCTCCGCCTCGCTCTCCTTGGTCCAGCGCGACGCCGGAAGCCCCGCGTGCTCCTTCCCGTCGAGGACCGTCACGACCCGTACGGCCCGCGCCCCGGCGACCGGGTACAGCCTCACCCCGGAACCCTCGCCGCCGTCCGGAATAACAGGGATGCGGGCCATGCCGAGGAGCGTTCGCGCCGCCTCCAGGTACACCTGGCGCATCGAATCGGCGTACTCCGCCGCCCGCTCCTGCTCCATCTCCGCCGTGCACGGACGGTCGACGAAGCTCACCAGGCCGCCGGTGCTCCGGCACTCGTACACCTTCACGTCGTCGGCCGTCCGGCCGGTGTCCCTCACGAGATGGGTACCGGCCCGGACCGCTTCATCGACCAGCGCCGTCTCGGCCTCCTGCTGCGGCCGGTACACGATTACGTCTTCGACGTTGGGGACGACCGTGTAGAGGGTGGGAAACGTGGCGTCGCCCTCCTCGGCCCACACCCGCCCACTACGTGTGCCGGTGAAGAACTTCAGCCGCAGGCATACGGTTCGTCCGGGCTCGTGGCCCTCGCACCGGTTGCCCCGGTAGACGCCGTAGAGCGCGGCGAACTTCTCGGGCGCCGACAGGATCCCGGCATGTGCGGCGGTGACCTCCCGTACCCCCAGCGGCTCGTAGCGCCGCGACTCGATGCGTACCGTCCCGTCCGGCTCCTGCTCCATGCCTGTGCCGTGGAGCCAGGCATTGCGGACTCTCCCACCGATCCAGCCTGGAGACAGGGCGGCATGCCGCTGCGCGCCGTCGACCACCAGGCGGTGCGGCACGTCGCGCACCTCGGGCCGGGTGCGGGGCGGTTCAGTACGGGGCCCGCGCACCACGAACCCCGTGGACTCCTCGCCGACGAGCTCCCACTCGAACAGATCCTTCCCGGCCCACCTGAACTCATCCCGCGGCTTCCATCGCCACGACTCCGGCGAGCCGGCCAACGACGCGAGCGCCTCGGCGTAGCCACGCCCCGCCTCCTGCGCACTCCCCCGCGTTGCGTGCCGGCTGATGGGCACACCGTCGCCGAGCACTGTACGAAGTGCGTACGGGCCGTCCCCGGCCGCTTCACCGCCAAGACGTTGGTACTCGGTACGGCTGAAGTCGTCGCCGATGACGGCGCTGCCGTTCTCCCGGCTGACACTGTCGGCGCGGTATCGCAGCGCCAGGACCAGCTCTGCGTGCGCCCGGTCGCTGGAGATGTGCCGGATCTCCGTACGGCGCTCCCCGGCAAGGTCGGTCGTGCTGACGGCCAGGATCCGGAGCGCGGGGCCGAGCAGGTCATCCGCCCGTGCGGACGCCGTGGCGGTTGCCGCCGCGCCCTCCGGGGTGAGCAGCACCAGGTGACCGGCGGGGGCGGTGAACACCGCGAACCCGGCTCCCTCCAGGAACGCTCGCATCTCCGCCTTCTTCTTCTGCTCGACGTAGGCGCGCGGCTCCGGGAACGTGTGCTTGCCCGTGGGCGGGATGCGGTCCTCGGTCCAGCCGATCGTCACGGGGCCGCCGTGCCAGTGCTCGGTGTCCGGCGTGACCCGTTTGACGGTGAAACCGCGCTCGCCCGCGCGGGGGCTGCGCCAGAACTCGGGCTGTCGGTTGAGCAGTCTGGACACGGTGGCGGCATGGGGTGTGTGAGGCGTGGTGGTCACGGTTCCTCCTGCGTCTGCTTCGGCGGATGGGCTGGCTGGCGGCGTGCGGGTGCGTGCGCCGTCTGTTGTCTCGGGGGCCGTTTCAGTGGGGCGGTGGGGGAGCTACGCCAGGCGCGTGACTCCGCGGCACGTCTCCGGTCGCATCCCGTTGCGCATCCGGCAGCCGGGGCAGGTGAGCGAGTCCGGCACCGCGCCGAACTGCGGGTAATAGCGGTGGCCTTCCCGGTGCGGCTGGCGGCCCCCTGTCGTCTCCAGCAGAACGCCGCATTGCGAAGAGAGCCACGTCCGGCCTGTCTCCGGATCCGAGAAACAGGTCTGGCTCACTGAGTGCGTGGCGTCCGCCGGCATGTCCCAGACCGCCAGGCGCTTGGACCCCTCGGCCAGCTCGCACGCGCACAGATTGGAGACGAAGCAGACGGTCTGCTGCCACAGCCGCATATAGAGCCGGAGGTGCTGCCGGTTCAGGCATTTCGGCGTGTAGGGGAGCGTGGGCTGTGGCTCCTCCGGGAGAACGAACAGCGCCTTCCACTGTCCGGGGTGGTTGACCGCGTGGGGGTCCCACAGGGAGACGCGCTGACCGGGCTCGATGGCCGTCAGGAACGCGGTTGCCTCGTCGAACTGCATGATCCGCCGTCACTTTCTGTCTTGGACTCGATGGGGGCGTAGCGGCGCCGTCAAGGCGGGCCGTGCGGAGGAGCGGAGGGGGAGCGGGGCTTCAACCCCTCCGCTCAACATTCATACTAGTAGCAATCGTGAGAGTGTGAACCCTGCTCCCACCAGGGGCGGGAGGTGTTCCTCAGTCCTCGGTGCCGTACCGGCCGGTGGAGTACTGCACGCTGCTGAGCGGTCCCCATCGTTCGATCACCAGGGCCAGGAGGTCGTCGAACTCGACCCCTTCGGGAACGTCGAGCGCGCCCAGCTCGGCGCCCTCGGCCGCGTAGAGCACCACGCGCGTCGTTCCGCGGTGCCAGATCGCGAACGACCTGCTTCCCGATTCGTTGACGCGGTGCACGAACCCGAAATCCAGCTGCCGGAAGTCCTCCTGGTACTCCAGATCGAGCAGCAGGGGAATCCAGCACCCATTCCCCCGGAAGTCCGCGAACCGGGCGAGGCGTTTGCAGTCCACGCACCGGAACAGAAAGGCGCCGCCCCTGCGATTCCCGTGCGAGCGGCCGGTGTTGGCCAGGCGGTGGCCCGCCTCGTGCACGTACCGGGCCCGTACCGGGATGCCGGCCTCGACGTCGGCCACCTCGGCCCGCCGGTACAGGGTCAGCAGACGATCCAGCCCATCGGCGCCGAACAGGTGCTGGGCGTAAGGCCAGTACCCCTCGCGGTCGTCGGCCGCCTTCTTGGCCTGCTCCTCCGCGTCGCCGAGGACCGTGGTCCACAGCTTCCACGTCAGCAGCTCGTCGCCGGTCATCGGGTAGTGGGGGTGGTCGTCCGGCCGCAGGATTCCGGCGGCCATGTCGTCGCTGACGGGCAGCCGGAAGATCGCGCCGCGCCCCAGCGAGTCCGGGCCCTTGAAGGCGCGGACCTCGAACATCTGCCACACGGCGCCGTCCCGGCGCTCGGCTCCGGCGTGCCGCGCCTTGACGGTCACTCCGTGGGCGCCGTAGATCACCGTGAGTACGTCGATCATCATTTTCCTCCGGACGGGATGAGTGCTGGGGCGTGCGGTCGGACGAGCGGAGGGGGAGCAGGACCTCAACCCCTCCGCTCAATATTTATACTAGTAGTAAGCTGGTGTGTGTAAACCCCGCTCTGACCTGCGCATAAGCCGGGTCCGAACTACGCTGCGGACGGCGGCAACACGGGCCCGGCGCCAGCCCGCACCGGTGACAGGCCGCAGCGTTCGCACTCCGACGTCACCGCATTCGCGACGCACTCGCCCCACTGGCACTCCCACGATTCACGGGGCCCGCAGAGCAGACACGCCCACAGGGTGATGCCGTGCAGGTCGCAGGGCCCGTACCGCTTCCGCTCCGGGAGACCATCGAGCGCCGGACGATCCCGTTCCAGGTCACTCAGCGGGGCGGTGGGGTAACGCTCGCCCTCGTAGGTGCGCCACGTGGTGCTCAGTTCGGTGAACCTCTCGGGGGTGCAGTAGAACGGATGCCCGACGGAACTCCATACCCGCGACAGATGGCCGCTCTCGACCAACTCCGTGAGGTGCCCTTCACGGTGGCGCGCTCGCGCCGCGTGTTCCGCCAGGGTCCACCGATAGCCGTACCGGCGCAGCGTGCGGCGTACGTCCGCAGCCGGACCCTTCTGTGCCGCGTCCAGCGCTCGGACAGCGGCCACGGCAACCGTCCTGCTGGACGCGAGCACGTGGGCGAACTGCCCGGCCTCGGAAGCGGTCGGGTGACGAGTCAGCGCGTAGCCGTGGCGCCGGTCGACGACGTGGTGCCCTCCGTCGTCGGCGGGGTGCGCATGAGCGAGCCTTCCCGGTGGGTGGTGGTAGGTGTGCGGGGACTCACGGAGTCCGGGCCTGCCGGTCGTGGTGGACCGCGAGCGCCCGCAGCATCGCCTCTGCCTCGGCGGGGGTCACGTGAGCCTGGATGTCGACGGTTGCGCCGGTCGGCCAGACCTCCGCGCGGACGTGGCTCGTGCCGGGAAGGTTGAGCATCACGCTGGTCGCCCCCTGCCGGGGGATGTCCGAGAGCGCCTCGGCCTGGGGGAAGGCGGACAGCAGCAGCGTTGCCGTCTGCTCGTGCCGCTGGCGCTGCGCCTCACGGGCGGTGAGTGCTTCGTGCGTGCGCGCGAGCGCGTCGGCGTGCTTCGGGTACAGCCTGCTCCGGATGGCCTTTGCCACGTGGCAGGGCTCCAGGGCGCTGACACCGATGACCGGGGCGGCTATGGGGGAGCCGTCCGGCAGAAGGGCCCGGATCCTCATTTCGTCGGAGCGGGCGCGGTCCGGCTGGAACGCGATCAGGCGCCGGCCGTCGTCGTCGACGAGTGCGACGCACAGATTCCCGTACATGCTGTGGGGCTCGGTCCGGCTGTTCGGCCCCAGCTCCCCGGCCACGCGAGCGAGGTAGGCCGTGAACTCCTGCTGAGTCCTGAGGTGGTGACGCACGGCTGACATGCGGGTCCTTTCATGGTCATGGGGCGCGGTACGTCCCGCTGCGGCGGGCGGCGGCACGTCTGTTCCGCGGGGGCGCGGGCCCCGCTCGCTCGGGGGTGAGCGGAGCGGGGACGGGCGCGGCGGTGGTCAACAGGTCGGCTCGGCCGACCACGTCTTGCAGTCGGTCCTGTCGCGTCGGACACGTCCCCACGGGGCGCCCTGGTTGTGGTCGATACGGAAGTGGCGGCAGTCCGCGCACGGTTCCCCGAGATCGACGGGCTTGGGGATGGGCTTGGCGGTCCACTCCTCGTAAGGCGCCCACGGGAACGTCCCGTAGGCGAACCGGGCCTGACCGTTCGGCAGCAGGTGCGCCCAACCGTCCGGCCAGTCAATCGGCCCCCGCCGCAGACACATCCCCACAGCCGCGAGCAACGCGTGTCGGCTCCACAGATAGCGCTCCCCCTCCGGGCCCGTCACCCGGTAGGTGGGGGCGGTGAGCTGGACGTCCGGCCGCTCGATGAGCACACCGGCCGCCGTGTCGGGGAGAAACCGCAGTACGCAGTGATCGCGGGAATGCCGGTACCGGATCACACCGTCATCCGTGACGGCGGCTTCGCTGAGCCTCCAGCCGTTCAACGAGCCGATCAGGAAGGTGCGCATGCCCTGGCCACGCACTCGCCCCGCAAGGCCGGCGGGGCTGTCATGCGGGGGCAGACCGACACGCTCCCGGACCTGCTCGTACCGGACGTGAAAATCAAGCTCCCTGACCACCACGTGGGGAAGGTCGGGCCGGTCGTAATACCACTCGGGCAGGCGGCGGGGTGCCGGAAGAATCGCCCGTCCGGGAAGCGGCTGCCCGGCCTCGATGTCGCCGCTGCCGTCCGGGCCCCGCTGCTCTCCGCGCACTGGCGTGTTCGGCTGGTTCGTCATGCTGCTCCCTGGCTGCCGGTGAGTGAGTGGGCGAGTGGAGGGGCGGGAAGGGGGCGCCCCTCCACTCTCAGTGGCACATCGCGGTCCGCTCCGGGGGGGGGGGGACTACTCGGCGGCGTCACACGAACAGAGGGTCCGAAAGCGGCCGTCGACTTCGACCATGTCGCCGCAGTCCTCGCAGCGAACCTTGCGCCACTGCTCGTTGCTCCTGGCGCGCCGTGGCACGCGAGGCGCGTTGTTCGATCCCTGCGGGGTCGGCTGGTCCGGCACGGCTGCTCCCTGGGTGTGGTGAGTGGGGGGCGAGCGGAGGGGCGCGGGAGGGGGGCCTTAACCCCTCCGCTCAATATCCATACTAGTAGAGATTTAAGGTGTGGCAACCCGCTTCCGACCTGCGGTGTTACGGCGCTGATGGGCAGACAGCGACCGCTGCTCGCTTCGGAAGTTGGCCGCGCGGCGGCGCTGGGCGGCGGCCGAGTCGGCGTACATCTCGATCCAGTGGGGCAGGTGGTCGGCCTGGTGCGCGAAGCTTCCCCGGTAGGGGGCGAGCAGAACGGCGAGCGGCAGACTGGGGCAGCGCTGGAACAGACGCGCGGCCTGCCACCAGGCGGCAACGACCGTGCGCGACTCCTGGCGGTACTGCTCTGCCTTGAGGTCGGCCTTCCGCGCGTCCTGCTCTATGGCGGGGATGGTCCGCTCGAAGAACCTGAGGAGTGCGGGCGTCTCGTACGCGCGGGCGGCGTCCATCAGACGCGGGAGGTCCCTGCGGGCGGCGTAGTGGCTTGCGCACGCGCGCATGACGGCGGTGAGGCTGTGGGCGGCCTGCGGCGGAGCGTCGCGGTCGTCCATCGTTTGCAACCCGCTCCCCGAGAACTTCCAGTTCTCCCATGCGTCGTCCGGGAGGTGGGGCACGTGGACCAGAGAGCCGGTGTACGCGCGCCCCCGTACGCGGGGAAGGGATTCCTCGGGCGCTGCCTCCTCTCGCATGACGCTGGTCGACCCGAGACTGACGCGCACGGTGTCGAACGTGTCCCACTCGTGGACGTTGTGGGTGCCGCAGACGTGGATGGTGCCCTTGACCGCGCCGGTCACCTCGTACAGAACGGCGCCGGCGTCGTCGGGCTCCGTGGCGGGGGTGATCTGGACGATGCCGGATGCGGTGCGAAGGAGGGTGAACATGCGAACTCCCTGATAGATACGGGCGGATGAGGGCCGGGCGGTGGGCGGGACGCTGTGAGTTCCGCCCAGCTACCCGGCGCATTGCGCGTGCGGAGTCGGCGCACGGCCGACGGCTCGGGGCGCCGGTGCCGCGCCCCCGGCCGCGTTGCCGTGGGTGGGATCAGAGAAGGGAGTCCATGGCGTTGTTGATCAGCTTCAGCAACCGTTCGTGTTCGTCGAAGTCGATCTTGCCCTGATGCATACCGTTGGCCACCGACACCGCGAGCTCGTAGAGCGCTTCCTCCCGCGCTTCCTCGCTGGCGCGTTCCGGCCCGACAGACATGATCTCCGTCAGCTGACGGGAGATACCGGGGCCGAACTCGGGATCCGGGTTGAGCGGTGCGGGCGCGAGCAACACGGCGGGATTCCTTCCGGGAGCAGACAGGGGCGGGGGAGGGGTGGCGCGGTTGTGCTCAGCAACGCCACACCACCCCTCTCGGGGGCTCAGCGCGGGTCGGGGAACCTGAGCAGATGGGGGGCCGTGTACCGCTGGGGGAGCGGGCCGGTTGGGGGCGTCCCGGCCGTGGAAGCAAGCACGATGGCCTCACGGTCCAGGGGCCGGAACCAACCGTTGGTCACCTCCCAGCCGCAGACGATTGTCCCGGCATCTCCCGGCCGACTGGTCGTTACAAGGAGCATGGCCTTGTGCACGATGCTGCCTTCCAGTCCCCACGTGAGGGCGCGCACCAAGCGGGCCAATGACGGGGAGAACTGGCAATCTTCGATTTCCTCGCCCCTGATGGCGAGCGTGGCCGTGGCCGTCTCGACCGCGAGATGCCCGTCACGTTCGTCTGCGGTGTACACGAGTGTGTGAACGCCCGTTCCCAGCTTCACCAGGACTCGGGACAGGGCGAGTGTGGTCCTCTCGAAAGAGGCACGGACGGTGTGGTGATCGGGGCGGGGGAGGTCGCGCGGCATGAGCGGACTCCTGTCTGGTAGGGCGGTGGGTGAAAGAGGGGCGGTGGGTACAACCCGCCCGGCTACTGCTGCTGCGGCTCCTCGGCGGAGCGCTCATGCGACGGGAGTCGGCGCGCGGCGCGGGTACCCCGTGCCGGATGCCGGCGCCCGGCGCGCCGCGCGGCGGCGGGCGGGCGGCCCCGGGGGGGGGGGGGGGGGGGGGAGGGAGGCCCAAAAAAAAAGAGCGCGTGGCGGCGCGAGGGGAGAAGATGTGGCGGG
>NZ_JBVJNN010000023.1:0-3694 GCF_055583685.1 Streptomyces sp. NPDC104581 | reverse complement strand
GTTAGTGGGGGAGGGGGGGGGGGGGGGGAGGCCCCCCCCCCCGCCCCCCCCTCCCCCCCCCCCCCCCGCCGCGCGGCGGCGGGCGGGCGGCCCCGGTTGGGGGCCGGACCGTCAAGTCCGGCCCCCAACCGGGTTACCGGGTTACGCGGCCTGGGCGAACTTGGCCGCTGCCCTGAGCGCGGGCAGTGCCAGCGCTTCCAGCTCGTATGCCTGGTCGGCGTTGGCGAGCGTCTGCGCGGTGGACGTCACGGCCTGCATGACGCCTCCGGCCGTGAGCTGCCCGCCACGGATGAAGTGCCCCAGGATGGTCTCCCGGCGCTCCTTCGAGATGTTCAGAGCCTTGGTGACGTCCTCGACGGTCTGGGCGGGGTTGGTGACCGGGCGTCCCGCGTCCGCCTCGATCTGCCGGAGCTTGGTTTCCAGGTAGTCGGTCGACAGGAAGTGCTCGACGGCGTCCCGCGTCTTGTTCATGACGACGGAGAGCACAGCTCGCTGTGTGGCGGCTGACGGATCGACGATTCCGTCATCCTGCTTCCCGCCGATGTGCACGGTGCGCATGAGGTCCTCGGTCATCGTCAGACCGTTGGTGCAGACTTCGACGGTGGCGCACGGGGTGACGTTGAACGCGCCCCCGCCGGTCTCGCTGTTCGTGATGATGAATCCGGCGGACATCATGGGCAGCTCGTCACCTGTCTGGCCGGTGAACGGGGAGCGGTACCCACTCAGGAGCGCGCGGGCAGCGATCCTGACCTGCTCGGACTCCACGCGGACATACATCCGCCGGTCGGTGAGGTCACATCGCGTGATCTCGGCCCTGTGGCCGGACTCCTTGATGCCGTCGAGCGCTGCCAGCAGGATGTCAAGGTTATCGATCACCTTGTAGCTGGGCGACACGAGAGCGCGGGCCACGCCGATGCCCTGCGCTGCTCCGGGGGTGCTGTCGGCGCGCAGTGCTCGCAGCAGAAACCGGCGGGCGGGGTCCTGGGTGAGCCATCCGTTCACGTTGGCGTCGTACAGCTCGGGCTTCTCCGCGCGCATCCGGCGGAGGTAGGACACGGGGATGCGAAGCTTCTCCGCGATCCCCTCGTCACCGACGCCGGTCGGCCGGTAGACACCATCGACGGTCACGACCGCGTCATCCCGGAGCATGGGTTGAACTCCCTGAACGATCAGGTTTCCGGCCTCCGCACGCAGTGCCGATGCGGCGGTGACTACGTCCAGCTTGCGGTCCTGCTGGCTCTGAAGGATGGTCGCAAGATCATCCAGACTGGCGTTACGAGCGGTGTCCTGGGTGACGGCTGCGGCGCGTTCGATGAGCTGCTGTGTCATGTTCTCCCCTTCGTTGATCATTTGGCCTGCCGGGGGGAGTCACCCCTTCCCGACAACATTCATACTAGTAGAAGATGGGAGGGGGGCAACCCCCCTCCCACCTGCGCACTTACTACCCGAACACTCGTACCGTGGTGAAGCTGCGCGCCCGGACGCGACTGACACGCACCCTGTACCCGCCGTCCCCAGTCCGCTCGCTCAACTCGTAGCGGTACTCCTCACCATCGCCCGGCGCCACGGTGGCCGTAATCCCGGTCACCCACAAGAGACCGTGACGACCGATCATGCTGCCGTGATACCTGACGGCCTGACGCAGCACGGGCGGCGCGTCGGCGCCCGGCAACGCGTCCTCAAGCCAGTGGAAAGCCTCGTACACGTCGGCACGCGGGAGACTCACGGACGTGAGCGCGGGGCCGGTGTGCCCGTTGCGAACACCCGTGACCCAACCGATGGCGAAGAACTTGTGTGCAGCCTCCCGGACACGTGACCGGACACCCCTGCCCGGCAGCAGTCCCGCGAACTCCGCGTCAAGCTGCTCCGTCTCCGCAGTCGTAGCGGGCTCCGATACCGGCGTCTGACCGTTTCCAAGCTGCGTGAGTTCCATTACATTTCCCTTTCTTGAGATCCGATTGGGAGGAGTGGGGGGGCCTGCAATGAGAGGCCCCCCGGTTTGGGATTAACCGAAGTATCCGCGTGCTTTCAGGAACTCCTCGGCGTGGAACGCTTTAGCCTTGGGCGATCGCTTGGCGGGGTAGGACACAAGCTGCTTTTCCATGCGGCCATTGACGGGCTCGATGAATTCCAGCACCAGCCGAAAACCGGCTTCAGGGTCGGCCGGTACCTCGATGATGACCGGTCCGCTACGGGTTTCCAGACGGATTCCCGTGTACGACGCGTCCACGTTGTGAATGATCTTCGCGTCGGCTCGCTGGGCGGCCAACGTCAGGAAACCCGCGATACTGCGCGCTTCGATAGCGCGAGGGGTGTTGGGGGCGTCGACGCCTCCGCGTACCCTGCGAACACGGTTTTCTTTGATCATGATTTCCACGCGTAACTCTTTCTGGTTGATCATTTGGCCTGCCGGGGGGAGTCACCCCTTCCCGACAACATCCATACTAGTAGTAGATCGCCTGTTGGCAACACCCCCCGACGCGCACCGGTTGCGGCCCTTGCGTAGGCCGTTGCTTAGGGCCTTGCTTAGGGCCTTGCTTAGGCTCTTGCTTAGGGCCTTGCGGGCGCATGGAACGCTCGCGCGCATCCACGCAGGCCAACCAGGCCAAAAGCCGCGACCGAGAGTCTGACATCCCCCTGCGCTTCCCCTGCTCCCGTGCCCGATGAAAAAAGAGATAGGGCGGGCGGTGGTCGGGCGGGCGCGCGGCGGGTGATTTGGGGTGGTGGTGGTGTGGCGCGTCGGCGGGGGCCTCCGCGTGTGGTGTGGTGTTGGTTGTTGTGCTCGGGGGTTGTTGGTTCGTTTTGTGGTGTGGTTTCTTTCGGTGTTCGTGTTTTTCTGTGCCGATTGTGTTTCGCTTTCTTTTTCTCGGTTGATTTCCGCGTTGTTCTTTCGCGTTGTTTTTCTCTTTCTTTTTGTGTCTGTCAGGGAATTGGCGGGTGGTGTTTCTCGCTTATGCTTGGTGTCTGACGCATTGTCAGGTTTGGGGTGTGGTGGTGTGGGTGTTTGGTGGTGGCGGGGTGTGTGGTGTGTTGTTTGGTGCGGGGTGGGGGCCTGTCTTTGTGTGTCTGTCTGGTGTCTGTGTCGGCACGGGGGGTTTTGTGGTGGGGGGTGGTGGTGGACGGCTGTGTATGGGTGTGTGCGGTCGGGTGTGGGCGGGGCCGGCCTTTCGGTTCGGGTGTGTGGCCGGCCTGCCCGGCAGGGCAGGACTGTGAGCCCTGTCCGGTGTCCGTGTACGGCTGTACGGGGTGCGTCCGGTACTCCTGGAACCTCTCGGCCCCGTCAGGGGCTCTCCGGTCCTTCTGTCGGTCCGTCACCCCTCCCGCCAGGGAGGGGTGGTGGCGTCCTAGCCGGATCTCTAGCCACCACCCGGTTTTCAAACACCCCCCGGTGGGGGTGCCCCGGCAGGGGCACCCGGTCACCCCGCCCACCGTCACACCCCCGCACCGAATCCGGCCCCTCACCGTGTCGGGCAACGCCCGGCACACCCCCAACTTTTTCCACCAATTCCCGCAACGCGGGAATTGTATAACCCACCCCAATTCCCTTCCCAAGAATTCCGTAAGGAATTCAAACACCCCCACCATAAACCCCGAAAGGGGTTTATACCCTCAACCACACACGAATTCGCCGAAAGGCGAATGGGCGGGGGTGAATTGCCGTAAGGCAATTCTTTTAAGGCGCGCAGCGCCTCCG
>NZ_JBVJNN010000022.1:123504-129067 GCF_055583685.1 Streptomyces sp. NPDC104581 | reverse complement strand
CCCCCCCCCCCCCCCCCCCCCCCCCCCCCCCCCCCCCCCCCCCCCCCCCCCCCCCCCCCCCCCCCCCCCCCCCCCCCCCCCCCCCCCCCACGACCTCTTGAGAGGGAAGACACCGCCCCCGCACCGGGGCTGGGCCGGCGCGGGGGCGGGGGCGGTGGGGCCGACGGGCCCGCGGCGGTTCAGCCCATGTGCGGGTAGCGGTAGTCCGTCGGGGACACGAGCGATTCCTTGATCGACCGGGTCAGGGTCCACCGCATCAGGTTCTGCGGGGCGCCCGCCTTGTCGTTGGTGCCGGAGGCACGGCCGCCGCCGAAGGGCTGCTGGCCGACCACGGCGCCGGTCGACTTGTCGTTGATGTAGAAGTTGCCCGCGGCGTAGCGGAGCTTGGCCATGGCGTCGGCAGCCGCCGCGCGGTCACCGGCGATGACGGCGCCGGTCAGCGCGTACGCGGAGACGGACTCCATCTGCGCCAGCATCGCGTCGTAGTCCTCGTCCTCGTAGACGTGGACGGCGAGGATGGGGCCGAAGTACTCGGTCGTGAAGACCTCGTTGGCCGGGTCGGTGCAGGCGATGACCGTGGGGCGTACGAAGTAGCCGACGGAGTCGTCGTAGGTGCCGCCGGCGATGACGGTGCACGTCGGATCGGCGGCGGCCCGGTCGATCGCCGCCTTGTTCTTCGCGAAGGCCCGCTCGTCGATGACCGCGCCGATGAAGTTCGACAGGTCGGTGACGTCGCCCATGGCGATGGCGTCGACCTCGGCCGCGAACTCCTCCTTGAAGCCGTCGTTCCAGATGGAGGCCGGGACGTACGCGCGTGAGGACGCCGAGCACTTCTGGCCCTGGAACTCGAACGACCCGCGGGTCAGCGCCGTCTTGAGGACACCGCGGTCGGCGCTCGGGTGGGCCACCACGAAGTCCTTGCCGCCGGTCTCCCCGACGATGCGCGGGTAGGAGCGGTACTTCTCGATGTTGCCGCCGACGGTCTTCCACAGGTGCTGGAAGGTCTTCGTGGAGCCGGTGAAGTGGATGCCCGCCAGCTCGGGGTGGTTGAGCGCCACCTCGGAGACGGCCAGTCCGTCGCCGGTCACCAGGTTGATGACGCCCTTGGGCAGCCCCGCCTCTTCAAGAAGGCTCATCAGGAGTACGGCGGCGTGCGTCTGCGTGGGCGACGGCTTCCAGACGACGACGTTGCCCATCAGCGCGGGCGCGGTCGGCAGGTTGCCGGCGATGGCGGTGAAGTTGAAGGGCGTGATCGCGTAGACGAAGCCTTCGAGCGGCCGGTGGTCGAGCCGGTTCCACACGCCCGTCGAGTTGGCGCGGGGCTGCTCGGCGAGGATCTCCCGCGCGTAGGAGACGTTGAAGCGCCAGAAGTCGATCAGCTCGCAGGGGGTGTCGATCTCGGCCTGCTGGACCGTCTTCGACTGGCCGAGCATCGTCGAGGCGGCCAGCGTCTCGCGCCACGGCCCGGAGAGCAGCTCGGCGGCGCGCAGGATGATCGCGGCGCGGTCGTCGAAGGCCATGGCGCGCCAGCCGGGCGCGGCGGCGAGAGCGGCGTCCACGGCGTCGTGGGCGTCCTGCTCGGTGGCGTTGCCGTAGGTACCGAGGACGGCCTGGTGGTTGTGCGGCTGCACGACGTCGAAACGCTGGCCGCCGCCCATCCGCTTCACGCCCCCGATGGTCATCGGCAGGTCGACGGGGTGGTCGGCCAGTTCCTTGAGCTTGGCTTCGAGGCGGGTGCGTTCCGGGGAGCCGGGGGCGTAGCCGTGCACCGGCTCGTTGACCGGCGTGGGGACCTGGGTCACAGCGTCCATGGTTGCCGAATCTCCTTGATCAGTAGACGGTTCACGGTCGACGGTCACGGGGCGGTCGCGCCGCCGTGACGGGTGCTCAGCCGCGGGTGGCGAGGGAGCGCAGGAAGAAGGCGAGGTTGGCGGGGCGTTCGGCCAGCCGGCGCATGAAGTAGCCGTACCAGTCGGTGCCGTACGCGATGTAGACACGCACCCGGTGGCCCTCGGCGGCGAGACGGCGCTGCTCGCCCTCCCGGATGCCGTAGAGCATCTGGAACTCGTACGCGTCGGGCGTGCGTCCGGCCCGTATCGCGAGCTCCTGTGCGATCGCGATCAGGCGCGGGTCGTGCGTCCCGACCATCGGGTGTCCTCCACCGGCCATCAGGGTCTTGAGGCAGCGCACGTACGCCTTGTCGACCTCGCCCTTGTCCTGGTACGCGACGCTCGCGGGTTCCTTGTAGGCGCCCTTCACGAGCCGTACCCGGGAGCCGGAGGCCGCGAGCGCGCGGCAGTCGTCCTCCGTACGGAAGAGGTACGACTGGACGACGGCGCCGGTCTCCGGGAACCGCTCGCGCAGCGTGGAGTGGATGGCGAGCGTCGAGTCGACGGTTGTGTGGTCCTCCATGTCCAGCGTAACGGTGGTGCCGATCTCGGTGGCGGCCTCGACGACGGTGGTGATGTTGCGCAGCGCCAGGTCGTGGCCGCCGCGCAGGGCCTGTCCGAAGGAGGAGAGCTTCACCGACATCTCCGCGCGGGCGCCGAGACCCAGCGGTGCGAGGGCCTCGATCAGCTTCAGATAGGCGTCGCGGGCGTGCAGTGCCTCGGCCGGGTCGGTGATGTCCTCGCCGAGGACGTCCAGGGTGACTTCGAGGCCGCTGTCGGCCATGTCCTGGATGACGGGAGTCGTACCGTCGACGGTCTCGCCTGCGATGAAACGGTCCACGACGGGCCTGGTGACCGGCGCGGCCGAGACGACGCGCCGCATCGTGTCGCTGCGCGACGCGGCGAGAATCACGGGACCCAGCACGGGGCACCTCCACGGAAGAGAGCGAGCGGGCCGTACGGGGCGCGAACGCCCGGCGACGGCTACGGAGAACCACTGTGAAATCTAGGGACCGGTCCGGCCCTCTGCCATCGACACCTGTCACGCATCCGTGGCAGGGATCTCAGACATATGTCTGAAGGCGGTGCGAGACTATCCGGATGAAGGACGACTACCAGGAGCTGGTCGACGAGATCTCGGCGCTGCTCGGCATGCCGCTCACGCTGGAGAACAGGGACTTCGGGCTGATCGCCTTCGGGGTGCACGACAGCGACGACGAGGGCGTGATGGATCCCGTCAGGACGCGGTCGATCCTGACGCGGAAGTCCACCCCCGCGGTGCGGGACTGGTTCGAGGGCTTCGGCATCACCCGGGCGACCGGCCCCGTCCGTATCCCCGCCGCACCGGACGCCGGGGTCTTCCGGGGGCGGATCTGTCTGCCCGTGCGGCACCGGGGCGCGGTGCTCGGCTACGTATGGCTGCTCGACGACACCGGCCGGGGCCTGACCGACGACCGATTGGCGGCGGCCATGGAGGTGACGGGGCGGATCGGGGCGCTGCTCGCCGAGGAGGTGCGGGCGGGTGCGGACCTGGCGCGTGAGTTCCGCGCCGTCCTGACGGCGGAGCACGGCTGGCAGCGCGACATGGCGGTGGAGGCGCTCCGTACGGCGCTGGGGCCGGGCGGGGACGGTACGCATCTGGTCCTCTGCGTGACGCCGTGGCGTGGCGCGGACCCCACGGTGCGCGCGGTGGCCGGCACGGCGGCCCTGTGCACGCTGCCGGACCTCTCTCTGGCCCTGCTCGTACGGCTCCGGTCGCCCGACGCCCTGGGCCCGGCGCTGGCGGCGGCGGAACGGCTGCGGGACGCCGCGGGACCGGAGGCCGCCGCGGGTGCGGCGACGCCGCGCCGGGGCCTGGCCGAGCTCCCGGACGCCTGGCACGAGGCGGTCTCGGCGGCCCGCGCCGCGGCGGCGCGGCCCCGCTACGGCCCCGTGGCCCAGTGGTCGGAGATCGGCCCGTACCGGCTGCTGACGTCGCTGCCCGCGGTCACGGACCCGGTGGTGAGGCCGCTGCTGACGCCCGCGCACACGGATCTGAGGCACACGGCGGAGGTCTATCTCGACCACGCGGGCCAGGCCGGCCGTACGGCGGCGGAGCTGGGCATCCACCGCCAGACCCTCTACTACCGGCTGTCCCGCATCGAACAGCTGACGGGCCTGGACCTGGCCGACGGCGAGGACCGGCTGCTGCTGCACATGGCGCTGAAGTCGGCCCGCCTGAACTCCGCCCGTCCGGTGCCCTGAGCTCCCGCTCCCCGGCTGGGGCGGTCGGTAAGCCCGGCCACCAGGAGCCCGCCACCGGCAGCCGGTCGGATCCGCACCGGTCGGCGTTACGGTGGAAGCGGGGTCCGCCCGCCCGGCTCACGCCGCTGACCTGGCGTTACGCGCACCGATCCGGGCGCCGTACGGGCACGCCACCCGCGCGACGACGCAGGGAGGAGATCATGAAAGCCAACCTGGACCGGCTGACCGCCGAAGGCGTGGCGATCTGGCTCGACGACCTGAACCGGGAGCGGCTCGCCGGTGGCGAACTGGCCCGACTGGTACGGGATCAGCGGGTCGTGGGCATCACCAGCAATCCGACGATCTTCGCCAAGGCGATCAGCTCGGGGTCCCGCTACCACGCCCAGGTCGACGATCTGGCACGGCGCGGCGTACGGGTCGAGGAGGCGGCCAGGGCGCTGACCGCGTTCGACGTGCGCTGGGCCTGCGACGTACTGCGACCGGTGTACGAGGCGGGCGACGGGGCGGACGGACGGGTGTCCCTGGAGGTGGACCCGCGCGTCGCCAACGACACGGCGGCGACGATCGCCGAGGCGCGGGCCCTGTGGTGGCTGGTGGACCGGCCGAACATGTTCGTGAAGATCCCCGCCACCGTGGCCGGGCTGGAGGCGATCAGCACCGCGCTCGCGGAGGGCATCAGCGTCAATGTGACGCTGATCTTCTCCCTCGGCCGCTACGACCAGGTGCGGCGCGCCTTCCTCGACGGCATGACCCGCGCACGGGCCGCGGGCCGTGATCTGGCGTCCATCTCGTCGGTCGCCTCGTTCTTCGTCAGCCGGGTGGACACCGAGGTCGACGGCCGGCTGGACAGGATCGGCACCCCCGAGGCACGGGAGCTGCGCGGACGGGCCGCGATCGCCAACGCCCGCCTCGCCTATCAGCACTTCGAGCAGGCGGTCGCGTCCGACGGGTGGCGGGCACTGGCGGCGGTCGGGATGCGCCCGCAGCGGCCGCTCTGGGCCTCGACCGGGGTGAAGGACCCCGCGTACGCCGACACCCGCTACGTCGACGAACTGGTGGCGCCCAGGGTGGTCAGCACGATGCCGGAGCAGACCTTGCGCGCCGTCGCCGATCACGGCCGTGTCGTCGGTGACACCATCCACGGCACCTACGCGGCGTCCCTGCGGGTGCTGGACGATCTGGAGGCCGTCGGGGTGTCCTACGACGACGTGGTGCGGGTGCTGGAGGACGAGGGCGTCGCCAAGTTCACCGCCTCCGGCGAGGAGCTGTTCGGCCAGCTGGACTCGGAACTGCACGCCGCGCACGCGGTCGCCGCCTGACGCCGCACGGGTCGGGGGGGGGGGGGGGGGGGGGGGGGGGGGGGGGGGGGGGGGGGGGGGGGGGGGGGAGGGGGAGGGGGAGAACAGGAAAAGGGATAGAGGGGGGCGCAT